>CAUSDX010000026.1:0-2670 GCA_963530615.1 uncultured Flavobacteriaceae bacterium | reverse complement strand
ATCCTTTTCTATTTCTACCCCCCAAAAAGTGGAAGAAAAAAAGGAAGTTTCTACTTCTAAAAAAGCCAAAAGAACCACTAAATCCGACCTAAAAAAAGAATTGGACTCACTCAAAACACTTATTATTGATTGGAATAAAAAAGAACAGCATAAAAAAATAAATTTTAAAAGAATTGAAGACTCCTTAATACAAAAGTTTCAATATCATTTCAATATCCAAAAAGACAATGAAAAGGCTTATAAAAGCATTAAAAAATATGACTTCATAAAAGAAAATATCATCAAAAAAATTGCAATGCCTTTAGATAAAATGATAATTACTTCCCCTTTTGGCTTCCGCACCCACCCTATTTTAGGAGGAAGAAAAATGCATAACGGAATAGATTTAGGTGCAAATTACGAAAATATCTATGCTGTGTTAGATGGAGTCGTATCAGAGGCTGGTTGGGATAATAATGGTGGAGGAAATTACATTAAAATCCACCATTCCAACCGATTTGAGACTTCTTATTTGCACTTATCAGCAATCTATTACCGAGTAGGAGAACCTGTAAAAGCAGGATATATCATCGGAAAAAGCGGAAATTCTGGAAACTCCACTGGACCGCACTTGCATTTCGCTGTAAAAGAATTTGGCGTTTTCATTAACCCTACTCAATTTTTGAACGATTTAATCAAAGTTAATAATTTAATTTCTATTCAATATGAACAACAACAATTTACCAACAGATGATTTGAAAAAATATGGCATTATTAATGAAAATAACTCTTTTTCAAAAAAACTTTCCGAAAAGGATGTAGAAAATTTCCTAAAAGGAGATACCATTATCGCCGAAAATAAGGATAAAAGGGCAACATTCCAATTAGAAAATAACAAATTGAATGTTAATTTTTATCATTTGGATAAAAGCCTTGAGCATATTTTAGAAAAAGCCAAAGAAAAGCCTGTCCAATATGTAATAGAAAGGGAAATAGACAATGAAAATAAAACCGATGAAAAACTGAATTTCAAAGCTTTTATCTATGATGAAAACAAAAAGGAAGTTAAAGAGTATGATTTCGTAAAAAATACGGAGGAATTAACCCAAAAAATTACAGAAAGAAAAGATGCAGTGGAGACTAACCGCTATAAAGAAGAACTTCAAAAACTCAAAGACTTCTTATGGGATAAAATGGATAAATTCCCAGAGATTGCCAAAGAAATTAGCCATGATATGAATATTGTATCCAAAACTATCAATACTATAAATGATGCTACACCGAACAGGGAGCAATCCGAAAAACAACAGAAGTCAAATGTTCAACTGAATGTTAATGACCCTGACCTTTATCAAGATGCTAATCAAGAGCGAGAGGAAAATTGGGAGCAAAATCAAGAACAAGAACGAAAAAGAGGTTTTAGAAGATAATATATATGGAAACACAACAAACAGCACAGGAACAACCAAAACAAGAAAAAAAAGACTTTAATGTGGTGGAATATCTCAACACCCAAATGAAATATCTTGGTTTTGGCGATAATCATAAGGAAGAAATCCAAAAAGGTATTGACTCCAATGAAAAATCTTTTCAAATCCATACGACTTCGGATAAGGTAATGGAAGGCAATAAGGTAGATTTTGCTGTGAATTTCAATAAATCTGAAAAAGGTGGCGTGTTTATCAATTCCTTTGATGGAAAACTAACCACTGCACAAGGTGAAGAGCGTTCGCAGAATTTTAGAGTGAATTTTACTGCAAAAGAAGCTATCAATCTATTGGAAGGAAGAGCCGTAAAAACAGAATTAACCAACAAACAGGGTGAAAAATATGAAGCCTTTGCTAAACTCAATTTTGCAGAAGAAAAAAATGAATATGGTAATTTTAAATTCCAGACATATAATCAACAGGCTTACGGAGTAGATACAGCTAAAATTGTAGAAAAATCAGGGCTTATTTTTGATAAACCTGAACACAAAGATAACACTGTCAAGTCCCTTGAAAAAGGTAATATTGTCAAAGCCAAATTTGAACACGAAGGTAGGGAAATTGAAGGTAAAGCCGTGCTAAATGTTCAATATAAAAATATCAATTTATACGATAACGGAATGAATAGGCTTTAATGACAACAAGCCTTTGAGAGGATTAGAGCAAGATAATGCCAATGAAAAAAATCAAATAAGACAACAGAGTATTTCAAGAAGTTTATAAATCCCAAAGGGCTACTCAAAAGTAGCCTTTTATTAAATCTTATCAGTAATGAAACAATATATTTTTTATAGCCTTATTTTTCTTTCTGCACTCACAAGTTGTGATAAGAAAATCAAACCTTCAAAGGGAGGAATTGACCTTATTTCTAATGTCTACATTAACGCTTCTAAAAATTTAGATAACACTCAAAGTTTCCATATTTCTAAAATCAACTATGCTAACGATAGTATTATAGAACTTATACCTAATGTATCTAATCCAATGATAACCGAAGATATTTATTTCATTAAAGACTCCGTTTATTATTCTTTAGGAACTCCGAGAAATGCTAGTATTCATACTATTAAAGAAGTAATTACCACAGAAAAGTCTCAATCCGTTTTTAATCAATATAAAAAAGGAGCAATTTTCAGTAAAGATTATATCCCTAATTATTATCACAGAAGGGATTTGAAAGACACCATTTTATTCAACAAAACTT
>CAUSDX010000025.1:0-3005 GCA_963530615.1 uncultured Flavobacteriaceae bacterium | reverse complement strand
GAGATATGATAGGAAATAGAGTGACTTCTTTTCAATTTTTGGAAAATACTAATCGCAACTCTTATCTAAGTCTTTCCGTAGGATATAGTTTTCATAATTGGTAGAAGGAATGAGAAAAATAGGATTTTTGTTTTTGCTGTTTTTTGTTTCAGCAGTATACGGGCAGCGCTCAGAGCGGGAGATTACTTATGGAATATTTGCTGGCGGCAGTTATTCTAAGATGGGCAATATTGCTAGGGTACTTATCCCAGATAACATGTATACAGGCTATACTGCAAAAGAAATTTACAAAGTGGGGTATGGAGGTGGAGTATTTTTAAACTGGAAATTTCCCGAAAAGAGAATCAGTTTTCAACCTGAACTCTACTATTCCTACCAGCCTGGACAACTTGAATATACCGACACCAACGGATTAAACTATACCCTTAAATTTCCTTATCATAGCCTCAATGTAGGGTTTATGGTAAAGTTTTACTTTACAGAAGGTTTTTATGCAGGAATGGGTCCATATTTTAACTTTAATTTAGATAAAGATGCTTTAGAATACCGCTCCAACGGCTCAGAGATGTCTAGAAGGTCGGGGGTTTATTTTGAGCCTGATGCTGTGGTACAAAATGTTTTAAAACAGTCATTGGAAGGGAAGGACTATTTCCATTTAGGAATGGGGGTTGGTTATGAGTTTGATAATAAACTGAATATAGGCATCCGTTATCATTTGGGATTGTCAGACGCTTTGGAAACTCAGCAGAATGGACACCGCTACCGAGAGCAGAATAACATGGTCAATGCTTTTTTCCTCAATATCGGTTACCGCTTTACTTTTGACGGATACAATAACTTTTAAAATATACGAAAAATATGAGGAAACTTTATTTTTCACTAGGAGTTTTACTTTCCTTTTATAAGGTTTATGCACAAGAAAAATATCCTTCAGGAGTTCCCACTCCGCTCTACTGGATAAAAACCGAAAAGGAAAAAGGAAAAACACAGATAAAAGAAAAAATAAAAGGACAGGAAATTCATTTTGATAAAGCAGAAGGGCTTAGTATCAATGGAAATCCTGTTTTTTACATCAAGGAAGGAAAAACAATTTCTTTGCCTTTAGAAAAATCTGCAGCAGAACATTACTCACTTTTTGTAGTTTATAAAGGAGAAAAAAACGAGGGAGAATACCCCTTATGGTCTCTTTTAAATACATCTGCTGCTCAGTATAAACTAGTAGCTACCAACCGTCGTTTTGCTGATATGGAAAAAACTTTGTACAGCAGCTATCCGCAGGGAAATAATAGAGATAAGGTAAAAATTCATTATTACCAGCATTATAAAAATCTAGAGTCCAAGGAAAATAATACCCCAAATAAATCTTCTCAGTACGAACTTCATTTAGCAGGTAAAATAGCTCATCTGCCACTTGAAGAATTTTCTGGATATATTGGAGAAATTTTACTTTATGACCGAGTGCTTTCCCCTATGGAAATGCAGCAGGTAGCATCTTATTTATCCATTAAATATGGTGTTTCTCTCAGCCAGACAGAATATAAAAATTACTATAATAGTAGGGGAGAGAAAATATGGGACTATACTGAACATAAGGAATTTAATCAAAATATTACTGCTGTAGGAAAAGATAAAGAGGGAGAAATCTCCCAGATGGCCAGCAGAAATTCTAATGATGAGCAGATGATTACCGTAGGGCTCACAGCAAAAAATGGTAAGGAAATTCCAGATGGTTATTTTGTTTTCTGGAGTGATAATGGTAAAGGATTAGAACTAAAAAAACAAAAAGAAGGTCGGCCTAGAGGGCTTTCCAGAGTTTGGTTAATGGATTATCATAAACATTCTGATGTAGAATTGCATTGGAAGGCTGACCCCAGAGTTCTATCTCCTCTTTCAAGTGATGAAGAAGCAAAGTATAGTGAGAAAAATGATTACTATTGGCTGGTCACAGATTCTTCTAAGGAGCGATTATTTCATCCTGCTTCAACAAAGTATCATAAATTAGGAAAAGTTTCCTCTCAAAAGCCATTGAGTTTTAATAATTGGGAAGATTCCGCCAATGGACGGACTGCTTATAGTATCTGGATAGCACCAGAGATGTTTTCTCATCTAGATATAGAAGCCTCCAAATGCGGGGAAAGTCTCTCTGGAAAAGTGAGATTTAATATTGTGGGGGGACAGGCTCCTTATCATGTAACCCTTCGTAAAGAAGAAACCCCTTCCTATCAGCAAAGTATGAACTTAAGTTCTGAAGAGCTTAATCAAAAGGCTCTGCGTCTTTCTTCAGGAAAGTATTTATATAATATTTCTGATGCTTATGGAAGGACTTACAAGGATAACTTTTATCTCTCTGACGGAGATGCTCCGCTACCAAATCTCAATTCAGAATATATCATCGCTAAAAAACCATTGCTACTATCTCCAGAAGAAAGTTTGCCTAAAGGGAGCTATGCCTATCAGTGGTATCAGAACGGTCGTCTAGTTTCAGAAAACAAAAATTATCTCCTCAGCCAGGCAGGTGACTATGAGCTTAGAATCAAAAACGAGTATGGCTGTAAATCTGTTTCTAAATTCAAGACTTATGTAGAACATGAAATCGCGGACTCCCAGATTCTGCTCTATCCTAATCCTGCTCCAGGAGGAAAATTCACGCTTCAGGCAGCGTTCCCTAAAACCACCAGCGGACAAGTCAGCATTTATACCATAGAAGGAAGGCTGGTGCAGTCACAGAATTTCTATAATCTATCTCAGTATGAATATCATGGAGATATTGATGTCTCAGGGGTATATATCATCCATATTAGAACACTATTGGGAGAAAGCAGCTTAAAACTTATTGTTCATTAATCGTATCAACATGAGAAAAAAATACTTCTATCATATATTTTTATTTTTAGGGCTAAGCGTCAGTTTAGGAGCTGTAACCTATGTTTCAAGGCATTTAGACTTTTTCAGCACTAAAGAAATAGAAAACAAAAATAAACCTGATACTATAGAAGAACATCCTA
>CAUSDX010000024.1:0-8403 GCA_963530615.1 uncultured Flavobacteriaceae bacterium | reverse complement strand
GTATAAATAATTTTTATTCTGACAAAATATTTTTCAAAGTTTTTTTTATTTTTTTATTTCACTTAAAAAATCCTCCCGAAAATATTTCTAACCATCAAACTCAAATCACTCATCTCCTGCTCTATAACCAACAAATCTTGATTGCGAGTGCAAAAATACAACTTATTTCATTATACTCAAAAGTTTTTTATAATTTTATTAACCGTAAAACAACAAATAACTGATATTCAAAAGAAAAAATTTATATAAACACAATAAAAATATTATAAATAAAATGCCTTAATAATCATTAAGGCACAATATATTTTAAATGCTATCACTTCCCTACTCTCTTCATCATTTTTTCTACAAAAATATAGGCAGCAGGACATATCAGAGTATTTTTAATAGTCAGATGATTGATTTGATAGATTTTTTTACGGTCAGTATGAGGATATTCCTTACAAGCTTTCGGTCGTACCTCATAAATAGAGCAAGTATTATCCTCATTAAGAAAAAAACAAGGGAGATTTTGCAAGACCTTGTCATTATCCTCATCTACACGGAGAAATTTTTGTTCAAAATCAGCGGGTTTCATTCGCAGATGCTTGGCAATTCTATCAATATCCTTCTCTGTATAGAGCGGTCCTGTGGTTTTACAGCAGTTAGCACACTCCAAACAATTGACTTCCTCAAAGACTTCTTCATGAGTATCTTGCACCAAATAATCTAAATTCTTTGGTGGTTTCTTTTTTATTCCATCTAAGAATTTTCTATGCTCTTTTTGTTTGGTTTGGGCTTGTTTTTTATAATAATCTAAATCCACTTGATGTAAAATAAATTGCAAAAATAATCATTTTCTCTTTTTTCATCAGGATATCAAAAAAAATCCACAAGATAACTTGTGGATTTTCTAATGAACATTATAGTTAATTATATTAATAGTGTGATTATTTAACAATTGTCATTTCATCAATCAAATGTTTTGCTCCTGCATATTTATCAATAATCCAAAGTACGAAACGCGCATCTACATTGATAGTTTTTTGCAGACCTGGCTCAAAGATGATATCACCACTCAACGCCTCACTATTCCCATCAAATGCAAGACCAATAAGATGCCCTTCTGCATTAAGGATAGGAGAACCAGAGTTACCACCTGTAATATCATTATCAGACAAGAAATTTACAGGTAAATAACCTTTTTTATCTTTATATTGTCCGTAATCTTTCTTTTTATAAAGCTCAAAAAGTCTTTGTGGTAGGTCAAACTCTTCATCATCTTTGATGTATTTTGCAATCATACCTTTTAAGTCAGTATAGTAATTATCTTTTGCTTTAATTCCGTGGTAGTTTCTGTCTTTTCTTACAGGGAGTGTTCCTACCTTTCCGTAAGTTAATCTCATTGTGCTATTCGCATCAGGATAGAATTTTTTCTCTGGGTGAGATTTTCTAAGCCCGTCTATGAATAGTCTAGTGTTTTTCTCAAAATTTTCATCATCTTGAGCATATTTAGACGCAGTCAAATGTGCTTCTTCTATCACCATAGCAGAAAATTTATAAAGCGGGTCAGCTTCTAATTTCTCTTTATTAGGATTATTAATGAAAGCCAAAACACTTTCTTTATTTGCAAAGATTGACTGAGCAGCCATTTGTACTAGATGTTCTATTTTAGTATATTTAATCACTGGCAATTGATAGCGAGCATCTACTTTTGCTTGATAAACTTTCAATAAATCTTTCAATAAATCTATTTCTACTGCTTGATGAAATCCATCATACTCATTTTCTACCTCTGCTTCTAATTTTGCTCTCATTGCAGCTTGTCCATTAGCATCTTGAGAAGAGAAAGCTTTTAATTTTTCTCCTAAAACATAGGGTTTCGTAGCATAAGCAGACCTTCTAGAGAATAATCTTAAATAGTTAAGCTCTACATTTCTCTCGTTAGTTTTAGCATAATAATCTTTTATGTGATGAAGCACATGCTCATAGGTATCTTTGTTTTCTGGCTTTTCTGCCCACGCTTGAAATACCTTTTCTAGTTCTTTTTTAGAATCAATAACCTTATTATTAATCACAGACTCGATAGTCCCCGCTCTATTTTTCCAATAGTTTGCAGTACTAGAATATGAACTTGCATAATTCAGTTTAATTTCTTGGTTTTTATCCATATGTGGTTTCATTGCATCCATTGCTACTTTGGAAGCGTCTACCCATGCTGGATAATCTTTGGTAATCAATTGCTCAATTCCGTAAGAAGTTAGGTATCTATTCGTTCTACCAGGGTAACCTACTATCATTGTAAAATCATTCGGCTGAATACCTTTTAGGGAAACAGGCAAGTGATGTTTAGGTTTTAGAGGAGTATTATTTACAGAATACTCCGCAGGATTTCCCTGAGCATCTCCATACACTCTAAATACAGCGAAATCTCCCGTGTGTCTTGGCCACTCCCAATTATCCGTATCTCCACCGAATTTCCCAATAGAACTTGTCGGAGTTCCTACTAATCTTACATCTCTATAATCTTGGTAAACGAAGTAGTAAAACTCATTACCATTGAAGAAAGATTTTGTAACTACGGTATATTTTCCGTTTTCGTTATTTTCAGCCTCAATAGCCTTAAATTCCTTATTAATAACAGTCTGTCTTTGTGCAGCAGACATATTATTATTAAGTTTAGCATTGATTCTTTCGGTAGCATCTCCCATTCTTACCAAGAATCTTACATAAAGATCTTTTGCATGGAGTTCTTCTTTCTTATTCATTGCCCAGAAACCATTCGTCAAATGGTCTTTCTCTGGCGTGGAGAGTGCTGCAATGGAACCATATCCGCAATGGTGATTCGTAAAGATAAGACCTTCTTTGGATACAATCTCTCCTGTACAAAAACCACCAAAACTTACAATGGCATCTTTTAAGCTTGAATTATTTACTGCATAGATTTCTTCGGGGGTCAGTTTCAGCCCCTCTTTTTGCATATCTACGCCATTTAGACGCTTGATAAGCATCATGAGCCACATCCCTTCATCTGCCTTTACTTGTATAAAACTCAAAGCAAATGAAAATAATAAAAATAGTTTTCTCATTTGATAAAATTTTAGTTAAAAATAATTTTCATAAAGTGCGAAGATATGAATAATAAGTGAAAAAACTGATATTTTCTTCCTATAAAGTAAAAATATTTTATTAAAAAACATTTTAGGCATGATTATTGATTATTAGGAACAAGAAGAAGTTTTTTTGTGTAATACAATAAAAGTTATTATCTTTGCATAATGTTATGTCTTTATGTGGTATGATATTTTTCATAACCGCGAATTGTACAATCAATTTTTTATAGAATAAATACGGTATACTAAATGAGAAGAAAATTATTAACTTTAGGAGCATTGGCTGCAGTTTTTGCAATGAATGCACAGACTACTTATGTAGGAAGTGATGCAAAGTTTTTTGTTTCTACAGGTGCGTCAGTGTATAGCAAGGGAGATTTCATGATAGATTCCAACATGGAAAAATCCGTAGAAAACAATGGGAATATTTCTATTGATGGAAATTATGTAAAAGGCGATAACAATACCAACAATGAAGGTAAGGAATTTGTAAATGTCTACACAGATAGAGTGAATTATGGGCAGGTAATAATAAAGTCTAAGAAGGATGCCACAGCGAGAATGACCGTAGAGAGGCTAGCTCCTCCTCGTACTTACTTCGATGGGTCTTATGAAATGAGTTTTCCTTATGTAGATTCTGTGAAGTATCTAATGCACTCTTTTGGGAAAAATGAAAGTGATTTTAAAGGATATTGCCCTAAAAACGCCCCTTGTCCTGATAGATACAAAATGACCCTTACTAAATGGGATAATAATAGACTACATCATGATGCTGTGGAAAAAGGAGACTCTTTCAAGGCTGGAGATATCTATAATCTTAACCTTAGAGAAAATGATATGAAGCAAGTAGCCAAAGGGACTATCTCTTATAAGGGTACTCCTTCTGGTAAAGCATATGACAGAGAGGGAATAAAGGGAGTCATTACACCTTTTGCAAGTAATCCTTCTCAATTTTCAGAGGCAAAATATAATGATTGGAAGGTAATGAGAAACCCTTATCTTGAGAAATATGAAAGCTATTTAGGTTATACTAAAACAGCTAGTAAAATATATGGCAAGAATATATATAGATTTGGGAATCCCTATACTTCTAATATAGACTTATCAGAATTGGATAAAGATACACAAGAAAGCAATACTAAGGTTCAAAGTTGGTTAAAGATCGCTTTTGATGGACAGGCTGATAGTGGTGATTTCAGATCCCTCATTACATATGCTGACCCAGCAGATAATAGTAGTAGCTATGGATTAAAAGACTTTACCATTCTAAAAAGAATGGATGACTATGATGATGATTGGACTAGAAAAAAGGGGACTATAACAGTAAGAAGTAGTTATCATGCCGCTCGGATTAATGATGCAGGAGCATGGGAAGGGGCAGCGGAAGCTCTTATCATAAGACCTACGGAAACTTTTCAGCTATATTTCCCAGCAATATCTCTTGCAAATGCTTTTGACAATGATAGGATATTAGCTGTAAATGTAAATTTTGAAGATAGACATAAAACATTTAGCCATAGCCCAAAAGCGACAGTTACAGCAAAGACTAATGCAGATCTGAATATACCTGGGCTGAAGACTAATAGCGTCTCTGGTCTTAGAACCGCATCTGTAGGAAAAATAAGAAAAGAAGTTCCTAATTTTCATCAGTTGAAAATCTCTTTAGTACAAGATAATCAGCAACTTGGGAACCCTGTATTCTTAGTGGGGGCAGATTATAAAAAAGAGGAAGGACAAGCAAGTGGTAATTCTAATGCGGTGTTCTTATATGGAGTGAAGGATAATGAGATAGAATATAAAAGTAAAAAGGAGTTTAACGGATTTAATAGTTTATCCTATGTAGGAAAACCTTTGGGAGTTGGGTTTAATCATCTAACAAAAGGGCAAGCCTATCGCTTATTATTTGGTCTATATGAAGGAAATATCTTTAATCAAGTTGATAAAACATCTGAATTTTTCCTAAAAGACACCAAAACGAATGAGGTAACACAAATAGACCCTAAAAAAGAATATACTTTCGTAGCAGATGAAGATGTAGAGAAGCGTTTTGTAATCTATTGGAAAGCTCTTCCTCAGGCTAAAAAAGATGATAAAGCAAAAAATCCAGAGGCGTTGCCTAATCTAAATACATTGGTATCTTCTCATAAAACCATCATCTATGAAGATGCAGGAAAAGGTAAGATAAGATTTGAGAACATTAGCAAAACTGCAGATATCCAGATATATAATGTAGCAGGAAAATTAGTATCTTCTGTATCTGGTGTAACTACTGAAGCAGATTATGCGGTAAATGTAAGCTCCGTAGGAATGTATATGGTAAAAGTTACTTACCAAAATGGTGAAGTGAGAATATTAAAATTTATTAACAAATAATAAGATATAGATGGAAAAATTAAAATATATTCTAGGATGGATACTGATATTTTTGTTCAATGCATTTTCTTGGGCAAGTGGGAATGACTCTGATAGTGGTAGTGGTGCAGCAGATATTGAATTTGAAACTGTAGATGATGAAACAGAAGATGGAGAAAGTATTGGAATACCAGGACATATGGAGGGAACTCAAGATATCCCTATAGATATGTATGAAGGAATATTGATAGCTGTAGCAATAGTGCTTATTTTAGGATATTACTACTACACTACCCAGAAAAATAAAATGGTAAAATCTTAAGAATAAAAATAAAAAACTCATAGAAAACTCTATGAGTTTTTTTATTATCTTTGAATCATGAAAAAAATAATCTTATCATTAGCAGTTTTAAGCATAGAAATACTCTCTGCCCAGTTTAGCATCTCCATAGAAGCTCCTAAAGATTTTACAGATAAAGAAGTGATGATTTATACACTTAATGGCTCTAAAGATATCTATACCGCCCAAACAGAGAAAAAAAATGGAAAATGGATAGTGCAAATTTCTTCCCCTTATAAAGGAATACTAAAAGCATATTTCCCCAAAAGCAATCATTCTATAAATTTTATTTCTGAGAATAAAAATATAGAAATGAAACTTAATGCAGAATCTGATAAAATTTCAGGCGTTAATTTCAGCGATGAAGCTAATAAGTCGTGGAATCATTATTTATCATCAAAAGATAAAATAGAGCATATTTTACCTGTTTTGAAACAGATTAAAAATTTTTATGAAAACCAAACTGATTTTGGTAAGGCATTAAATGAAGAAATCAAAAAACTTGAAACAATAGAAAACAATGCAGAGGAAAACTCTTTCACAGCATTTTATACAAAAAACAGCAAATACGCCTCCGAGAATCCCGCTTATAGACTTTCTTCACAGGCTTATGCGGATTTTTTAATCAATTCAGGTGAGTTATTAGAAAGCTCATCACTCGTAAGACCTGTGCTTATCAATTTCCTTAAAAATTTATCTCGCGAAAATCTAATACCAGAAGTTGATAAATTACTTGATAATCTAAATTTAGAAACTCCAAGAGGGCAGACTATTTTAGCAGAATTGTTAAATATTTTTGACATTTATGGACTAAAAGCAGAAAAAGAAAAATATTATAAAAAAGCCTCAGCCCTTACTTGTGAAATTAACCAAAATCTAAAAAATAGCATTAAATCTATTAAAAACACAGAGATAGGTGCTACTTTTGAAGATTATACTTTTACGGCTCATGCCAAAAACACAAAAGCCAAAAAACTCAGCGGAATAAAGGCAAATAAAAAAGTAGTTTTATTTTGGTCTTCTACTTGTCCACATTGTTTATCAGAACTTCCTATTATATTAGAAAATTATTCCCTTCTAAAATCAAAAGGAATCGAGGTAGTAGCTATTTCTTTAGATTCTGACCAAAAAGCCTATGAAGAAAAAACAAATTCTTTACCATGGATAAATGATTCAGAATTAAAAGGTTGGAAAAGTAAAGCTGTTGAAGTTTATAATGTGCACGGAACACCTACTTATTATATATTAGATAAAGACAATAAAATCATAGAAAAACCAAGAAACTTTTCTGAATTTTTATCATCAAATAATCTAAAATAAATTTGGTAATAAAGAAATAATTCTTATCTTTGCATCAAATCAATGGCGAGGTAGCTCAGGTGGTTAGAGCGTTGGATTCATAACCCAAAGGTCACGGGTTCAAGTCCCGTCTTCGCTACAACAACATCTGTAATTCAATAGTTTATAGATGAAAGGGACTAAAATAGGGACTTTACAAAAATTGTAAAGTCCCTATTTCTATAAAATAAATGGTATAGAGCATCTCAACTCACTTGTAAAAAATAATGCAAGGTTTTCCCCTACCTGTAAAAAATAATGCATGGTATAAAGTAGACCCAATAGATGAGTCAAGATATGATGACCATCATCAAGGCGAAAAAAATGCAGAAGGAAAAACACGAAATGGTTATCGGTTACATTTAGGTACAATTAGTCTCGGTTGTATTACTTATGATACTTCTCAAGGAGATAGGGAAAAAGAATGGAATGTTCTTAAAACTATATTAAAAAATACATCTAAAACAACTGTACCTAAAAGAGAGGGAAATCAAAAATGGAATCCTTTTTCATCACGATTAAAATATGGAACGATTAGGGTTATGGGAGTTGATAAAGTAAAAAATGTTAAAAGTAAATAATCAATGAGAAAATATTTTTTGATACTAATAGTTTCTTTTCTTTATTCTTGTCATTCAGATAATTGCTCTAAAAATTTGAGTTTTGAATTAGACTATCATCTATTTGAGGATATAAAAATTAATGGTAAAACATATTGTGAACTTGTTAATGGAGCATTAGAAGGAGATAAAGATTCAATATTAAATCTATCTAAAATAAGTATTGGCGACTTTGGTTCTTACCAACACGGAGCTGTACTAATTGAGATGATAGATATAGTAACAATAGACAAATATTTGATAATAGTGTCTTCTTTAAGTGAAAAGGAAAAGAAA
This sequence comes from uncultured Flavobacteriaceae bacterium, assembly GCA_963530615.1. Taxonomy (GTDB): domain Bacteria; phylum Bacteroidota; class Bacteroidia; order Flavobacteriales; family Weeksellaceae; genus JABCPE02. The sequence continues at coordinate 385 of CAUSDX010000024.1, read as the reverse complement.
CAATTATATTACACAATTTGGGCAGGGTTAGAATTTACTCCAAACCCAAAATATAAAGGTAAACATATAGAAACTATTTTCCCTGAATTGAAAGAATTATTAGGTACTGATAATGTACCCACATGGTTATGTTTCAAATGTGTTGTTTTTGTTATGAATAGGTAATGTTCCAGATGTGTGGGTAGGTGTTCCTATTGTGGAGAGAAAACCATAAAACACACCTTTACTAAAGAAAATAAACAAAGATAAACAATAAATAAATTTTAAAATTTCTATCTCCGTATTCTTGATTTAGTAGGCTCTTGCATGATTTCTTCTTTTTCAGCATCCTTTTCTTCTTTGGGTCTTAACTTGAAAAAATCCCTGTTCTCTTTTTCCCTTTCTT
>CAUSDX010000023.1:0-9288 GCA_963530615.1 uncultured Flavobacteriaceae bacterium | reverse complement strand
GAAACCTGAAAAATCAGCCGTAGAACATTATGCAAAAGCAGTTGGAAATTATGATGAAGCACTGGAAAAGATTGTGGCAGATTTGAAAAGAATAAAAGCTCCATTAGATAATTTAGTTCCTCTTATCAATCTCTATAAAAAACCGATAGATGAAAGAGTGATTAAATTTTACAACTATATCAAAAGAGAATACAAGGAACAAAGTCCAATTAAAATTATCCAAGAAAAAATTGCAGAAATCCATTCTGATTTAGAAGAAAAATATTCTGATAGAAGACTCTTAGAAGCAGAAAAAGAAAAAAGTTTTGAACAATTATTAAATACCGTATAAAATGAAAAAATATAGTTTTTGTCTTTTGCTCTTGGGTGGTTTTCTTTCTGCACAGAATACTTATATTGATGTGGTTACAACCGCTGCACTCAAACTTTATTCTGATAATCTTAAAAATCAGCAAAACAAGACCTCCCAAGAACAAACCAAATTACAGAAAGCACAGGCTTGGGTTGGTTCACAGATGTCAGTAGCCAATAGTATTCAAGATAAAATTTTAAAAGGTTTGAGTGAAGTTTCCAGAACATTAACTAATGGACTTCAAGTCAAAGAAATTTATGAAGACCTAAAAGACTGTACCATGTATTCCTCTGAGATTAGCAAATTAGTTAGAGAAAATCCAGAGTATGCTATTTTTGGTGCAAAGGCTACGGAAACTACTTACAAAAAAGTATTAAAGATGTCTTCGGAAGTTAGTGAATTATTGAAGTCTGGGGAACTTAACTTAGCAACAGCAGGAGATAGATATAAAGTAATTTATGAGATTTCATCAAAAGTAAAAATGCTTAAAGTATGGTTGGCAACCATTATGCTCAACATAGAAAGAGCCAAAAGACTCGGATTTTGGAGAGCCATCAATCCTTTTCAAGGCTATATCAATACAGATAAAGATATTGTAAGGAATATAATGGATAGATACAAGCACAATTTCTAATAATTAGACTATGAAAAAAATATCCTTTTTGATTTTCTTATTAGCTGGACATACTATTCTAACATCTCATGGAGGAAAAGCTAAACCACCTTGGGAGGAAGAGAATGTATCCTTTCCTATGATGAACCAAGAGATACGCCATTCTATGAATGAACATGAGAGACAGGTAGAGATGAAAAACAAACAGCACATCAATCTCGGTGCAGAAGTAGTCAATAAAAAACAATGGTCAAAATTTAAAGATACAACAAAGAAAATCCAAGACAGATTGAGAATTGTTGATTTTGCATTACAAGCAATTCCCACAGGTATTGTTATTTCACAAGAGGCAAGAGAAATCAAAGAAAATCAAGAGAAAATTTTCAATGAAATTAGAACTGCCCCATATGCTCTTGTTGTAGCATTACCCAAACAAATACAATTTATAGATGAACTTCAAATGGTAGTAAGGTTTTTAACAGGAATTGTGGCTTCTTACGGAGCAATTAACCAAATGGAAAAAGCGGAAAGAAAAATTCTTTTAGACTATGGATTGGCAGAAGTGCAGAGACTGAACTCTGAATCTTTCTATATTCTCCAAACCATTAGAAATGCTAAAGAAAAATTTGAAACAAGAAAAGGCTTACTCCAATATTATATGAATGCAGATAGGCAGATTGTAGAAGATATTATCAATAATGTAAAAACTTTTTAAAATGAAGATTAAATTTTTAGCATTGAGTTTTTTTATTGGAATAGATTTAATTCCTTCTCAGACCGTAGTTGTCAATGAACAATTGATGTTCCAGCTTTCCAAGAACCAAGCCGTAAGGTTAGCTAGTAATCAGGCATTTCTAAAATCCTATGAAAAACAAAAGGAACTTTACGATAATATTAATAAAAAAATCACTCAAGCTGTCGCAATACAAGAGTTTATTTATGATAAGTTAAGTAAGGTTAATCAAACTATTTTACAAGGAAAACAGCTTAAATATCTCTACAAATATTTGGGGGAAGTAGGAGAACATAGTGGGAAAATGCTCCGATTAACCGCTAAAAATCCACAGTACGCTGTTTTACTCACAGAGCATTATGAAAGAATTGTGAAAGAGGCAATACTTATCCATAAAGAGTTAAGAGATGAAATTTTGAGAGAAGATAAAGGTTTACTAATGGATGCCTATGATAGAGAACATCTTATCAGTAGAATATTTGACCGAGTGCGGATTTTACATGGAAATGTGATGTTCATCAATCTAATGCTTGAAAGAGCCAATGAAACACCTTATCTCTATCAAGTGTCATATTTAAGGGATTATATTACAGCGGATAAATCCATTGTAGAAGATATTATGAGAAAATACGAATACCTAAAATATTAAACAATGAAACCAATATTTATTTATGCAACTTTTCTTCTCTACATTAGTGCCAATGCACAAGTAAGAAGATTAAACGATCCAGCTATTGTTGCCCAACACAAAAGAATGGTTTTTGAAAGTTGGGGGGATTTTAGACCTTATCCTAAATATAATTTTTTAGGTATTCAGACCAATTTTGCTTATGGCACCGTATGGGGAATGTGGTCTCCGAGAAGAAATAGAGATTATAAAAATGGAGCCGATATTAGACCACTCAAAGCAACAGGGGTAGAAAATCAAAGACTATTGGAGTTAGAACTTCAAAAAAAAGAAGCCGAAAAAATCAAAACAGAAGTTGATTCTATATACAAAAGAAATATGCAAGATTTTGCCCATTGGACATCTACTACTGTGAGTGCAGACCCTTTGTGGCTTTTATATTATAAAAGAATGCTACGACCTCTTAATGAATTTCCAGAAAACCCACAAAATTATAAAGAATGGGGATTTGATAATGTTGAAATTTATGAAACAACAAAGTTTTCAGGAGGGATAGAAAAACTTCAAGAGAGTTTAGATTTACTTAAAGATAAATATCATAAATCAAGAACAATGGATATGCCCAGAGGTAAAAGATTTTTGATGTATCACGAAACGCTTATAGGATGGCGGAAATTCCAAGCAGAGTTACTTTTTTACAATACGAAAAGTGAATTGTTTTTAGATTACAAAAAAACATTGGATAAATTCAGAAATGGAAAAAAAAATTATGTCACAAAATCAGATGTAGAAATAGTTCAAGAGATTATGACTCAATATAAAAATCAATACTAATGAAAATAAAAACAAAATACATTACATTTTTTGGTTGCCTTATTTTATGTTTTTTGCCCATTATCATCTTCGGACAAGGGGCAAGTACAGAAGACTCCAATAAACTTTTACAATTTCTTAAAGGAGATGGAGCATTTGAAAAATGGTTTTTCCAATCTTTCCAAAGATTAGACACAAGCATTAATGCTGAAGCAAGTAAAGTAACTTATTTAGGTAGAGCCATTGGTGGTGTAGGAGCAATGCTGTATTTAGGATATATTGGTTGGCAGATGCAGGCAGGAGATAGAGATTGGGAGATTACTCCAATGCTACGCCCTTTCTTTATTGGATTGATATTACTACACTGGACAAGTTTTTATTCTCTTATTCAAAGTCCTTTTAGAGTTGTAGGTAATACTTCAAAAGGGATTTTTGAAAAAATAGAAAAAGATGCCAATGTTCTTCGTGTTAAACGATTTCAAAAGCAAAACCAACTTTTGGATTATATGATTAAAAAAGAAGCCGAAGAAAAAGCTAAACAAAAAGAATTGGAAAAATTAGAAGAAAAATCTTGGGATGAAAAAATTATTGGAACGATTTCCGAAGGTTGGGATAAAATAAAAACTCCTGTAGAAGAATGGTTTATTAGAATGGACTTTAAGTTTCAACGAATGATTGCTGATGTTATAGAAGCTGTAGGACTAACCATTTTAAGAGTATGCACCTATTTGATATTTTTCATTCAGAAAATATGGAGTTATATTCTCATTGTTCTCGGACCGATAGCCGTGGGAATGGCTCTTATCCCTGGTTTTGAAAGTTCACTTACTAGTTGGGTTTCAAAGTTTATCAATATTAACCTGTATACATTTATTGCATTTACAGTGATTAACATCGGTCAACAACTTATTATGTCTGCCTATATAATGGAAATAGACCGTTATGAATTAATGATAGGAGCTGGAGGGAATGTAGATGCTGCTACCATAATGGCATTTATCAACGGAAATGGTATGCTACATATTACCCTCTTCTCTGTCGTGGCTTATGTAGTGACAGGTATAGGTGTCCTAATGACTCCTACCATAGCCGATAGTATAGTCTCTGCTGGTGGAGCTTCAGTGATGAGTAAAATGAAGCAGTCCGCTGGAAAAGTAGCAAGTGGTGGAAAATTGGCTGGACAAGGGGCAATAACAGGAGGAAAAGCAGGAGTACAATTTGGAAAAGATATATTAAATAAATTTAGAAATCCAAGTGGAGCAACTCCAAAATGGAAATAAAAAATAAAAATTATGATAGTAAAAGACATAGAGAAAAAGATAAAAATCAATAAAGCCGTGTCTATTTCAGTAATATTTTCGGCAGTAATATTGGTTATTGTAGGATTTTTGTTTGCCTATAAATTGGTGGAAGACTCTCGAAAATCAATGTATATTTTAGATAATGGAGTGCCTATTTTGGTTAAACAAACTGATGAACTCCTTAATCGCCCTGTAGAATATAAATCACAAGTAGAGTTATTCCATAGGTTATTCTTTACCCTAGCTCCTGATGATAAATACATCAAAGAAAATGTAGAAAAATCCCTTTATCTCATAGATGATACAGGAAAAAAGGAATATACCAACTTAAAAGAAAAAGGATTTTACAATCAACTTGTTTCATCAAGTTCAATGATGACCGTAAATGCTGATTCTATCCGTTTAGATGTTGCTAATAAAAGATTTGTATTCTTTGGAAGACAAGTAATCAACAGAAGGTCTGCAATTATTATTAGAAAACTCATCACAGAAGGTAATTTTGAAGATGTAATCAGAACACCCAATAATCCACACGGCGTAATCCTTAAAAATTGGAAAATTTTAGATAATTCTGAAATATCAAGTGAGTCAAAATATAATAATTTTTAATAATGAAAGAGAAAATTAACCAAGCCCTATCGTGGGCAAACGGAGAAAAAAGACCTAAAAAATTTCTCATATTTTTTTTGGTTATTTTGGCTTTATCAAGCATTTTTTCCATTGTAAGAGAAATGTATTTTCCACCCAAAATTACTTTCAATAGTATTCCAACGCTATATGCACAGAGTGATAAAGAAAAAGAAAAATTCCAACTCAAAGAGGTTGAATTGGAAAAAGTAATGAAAGAAATACACCAATTTCAGCAAAAGCAACAACAGGTGGGTTTAACAAAAAGTGATAGTGTCAGAATTGAATACCTATATAACGAATATAAAAAATTAAAAAATGAACCTTAAAAAAATTAACTTTAAGCAACAAAAGTATATAGTGCCTCTCATTGCCTTACCTTTTGTCCTATTTGGAGCATATCAAATAGAGACATTACTGGAGGATGAAGAAGTAGTTGCTCCACAACAAGAGCTTTCCCTCTCATTAGGAGAAACACAAGACAGCATTCTCTCAAAAAATGAGGCATATGATGAACTGTTTACCAATGGAGACCATAGGACAATGTTAGATGGATTGGATAGAGAGCAGGACAGTCTTATGATGTATACAGATAATCTTAATAATAAACAAAGGCGATATATTGATTCTCTTGAAGAGGCAAGAAAAAGAAATTTAGAACGAGAAAGCCGACTGGCTTCGGGTAGAACCTCCTACTATGAACCTACATTAAGAAGTGGGAGAACAAGTAGAAATAATGATGAAGATTACCAAAGGTCAGCAGAAATTATTAGAATGCTCAATGAAGGAGCAAGTGGTACTGGGAAACAATATGCTAATAATAATGCTACAGCATCACCCTCCAATACTACCAATACCAAACAAAAAGAAGAAGACCCTATTTCTACACTTCGTAGACAGATGATAATGCTGGATAGTTTGGAAAAATCACGAGACCCAGAGATACAAGCTCAGCTTAAAGCCGAAGAGCGATTGAAAAAGAATAAAACCAAAATGGAAGCATTTCTTAATAGCACTTTGCGAGTATCCAAGGCTGGACTTAATCCTCATTTTAACTCTATAATCAGAGAGAAAGAAAATCATTTTGTAAAAGCCGTAATTGATGAAAATGTAACTGGCTATCTCGGTTCTCGTATTAGATTTAGATTGTTAGAAGATGTTTTTATAGGCAAACACAGAATTGCCAAAGGAAGTATACTTTACGGACAAATCTCTGGTTTTACCCTTCAAAGAGTTAATCTTAACATCGTGTCAATCCTTAATAATGGAGAGATTTTACCTATCAATCTATCTGTTTATGATACCGATGGAATGCAGGGCTTGTATGTGCCACAATCAGCATTTAGAGAAATGATGAGAGAACTTGGAGAAAATTCTGTGCAAGGAACGACAATGGATAATAGCGGACAAGGATTTTTTACAAGTTTATTATCAAGAGCCTTTCAATCTACATCACAGACCATTGCAAATTTGATTAGAAAAAATAAAGCCAAAATAAAATACAATTCTTACATCTATTTAATTAACGAAAAAGACATTCAGAAATATGAAAACTAAATCTAATACAATGAAATCATTATGGATAGCCCTTTTAGTATTGACTACAACTTTGCTTTCTGCACAAACAGAAAAAAAGGAACAAAGAATTTTTGACCTTCCGATACTAGATATGACACAGGGCGTAAATATCCACTTTATATCTCCAGAACCTATACAGTTTGTAGATTTATCTACAGATAACCTTGTGGGTGATTTGCCATCAGAGAATATTGCAAGAATAAAGGTTACCGACAGAAGCAAAACAGATTCACTTTCAATAAAACAAGAAAATATTGCTTTTTATAATGGAGAAAAAATAGGAGTAATTACTATTGTAGGGCAGTCATTTATGGCTCAATATCAAGCTGTTTTTAGAGATAAAACAATTTATAATACCCAAACAAATATTCAAATACAACCTGAACATATGCAACCTTTGGAATTTCCTAAAATGAAATTCTCTACAATAGAATTAGGCAGATTCTCAATGGATATTATTAAAAATAAAGCCACAAAACCACTCCAAGAGGTTAAAGATTTAAAACTTTCAATACTGCTTAATAATGTTTATGTAATGAATGATTATATTTTCTTGGATATTACTTTTCAAAATCAATCTAATTTGAGTTATGATATAGAGGGAATTAAATTCTCTATTGAAGATAAGAAAATTTATAAAGCCACTAATAATCAAAGCATAGAATTAAAACCTGTATATCAATTATATAAACCTACACATTTTAGAAAAAATTTTAGAAATGTCTATGTTTTCAAGAAATTCACATTCCCTAATTCTAAAATTCTAAAAATAAGATTATTAGAGGAACAATTATCAGGAAGAACTTTGGAAATGAAAATCAAATATTCTGATATTTTGAATGCAGATACTTTTTAATCAAAACAAATGATATTTGAAAATATAAAAATAGAACTAATTGTACTATCTCTCCTAATGATAAAAGGAATATTACAATATCTTTTAATCTCTTATTTTTTGAATAAACAATTATGCAAGAACAACAGCACCAAATAAAAATCTACGGCTTTCTGCAAAGAATGGTCTATACAGTGGTTGTGATGGACTGCCTAACACTATTTTTTCAAAATGCTAATATTTTTGTGCTTTCTGATTTGCTCAAAAACTTTGCAAAAATGGGAATCTTTTTTCCTCCTATTAATGCCAAAATCTCTACGCTTATTTTAATAGGATTGGTTGCTGTAGGAACAAGAGCTAAAAAGAAAAAAGACTTACATATTACTAAAGAAATCATTTTGCCAATTGGCTTTGGATTATTAATGATTATGGGTTCTTTGGCTCTCGTAGATAAGGCGAGTATCCATACTTTACCTAAAATCAATCCTTATCAAGTGGGCTACGCTTTATTATCTTTAGTAGGAGCGGTAATTACTCAAATGGGAGCAGATAGCATCAGCAAATATATGCAAAAAAAAATAGGAAAAGACCGCTGGAATACCGAAGAAGAAAGTTTTGACCAAAATCGAGAACTCGTAAAAACACCGTTTTCTGTGAATATTCCTTATTTGTTTCGATATAATAAAAGTACTCACAAAGGTTGGCTTAATATCAATCCATTCAGAGGAACAATGGTCATTGGTGTACCTGGGAGTGGTAAGTCCTTTGGGGTGATCAACCCAGCCATTCGACAAATGGTGGATAAAGGCTTTTGTCTCTGCATCTATGATTTTAAGTTTCCTGACCTTGCCCAAATTGCTTATTATCAGTATCTTGTTAAAAAACAAAAGGATAAAGATTATCAACACAATTTTTTCGTTATCAATCTTAATGATGTAGAAAAATCCAAGCGAGTAAATCCTTTCAAAAAGGAATATATACAAACCCTTGCTCAAGCCCAAGAAATGGCTGAATCTATGGTGTCAGCACTCCAAAAAGGTGGAGGAAGTGGTGGCGGTGGGTCAGAGCAGTTTTTTACCCAATCGGCAATTAACTTTCTTTCATCATGTATTTATTTCTTTGCAACTTATGAAAATGGAAAATACTCATCATTACCACATTTACTGTCCTTTATGAACCGAAGTTATGAAGAAATTTTTACTACTTTATTTCAACATGAGGAATTGACCTCATTACTCTCGCCTTTCAAATCGGCATACGATAACAAGGCTTTTGACCAATTAGAAGGGCAAGTGGGAACACTTAAAATTTTCCTTTCTCGTTTGGCAACCAAAGAGAGTTTTTGGGTATTTAGTGGCGATGAAGTTCAGTTAAAAATTTCGGATAAAGAAAAACCCTCTATGCTAATTTTGGCTTCCGACCCAGCTACGCAAGATATTAACTCGGCATTGTATTCATCGGTATTAAACCGAACTTTTAAGTTAATTAATTCCAAAGGAAACCACCCAAGTGGTATTATCGCCGATGAGTTCCCAACCATTTACATTCACAAAATTGACAATGTTATTGCAACGGCAAGGAGTAATAAAGTAGCGGTAATGTTAGGTTTACAGGAAATTCCACAACTGCGACAATTCTATAAAAAAGAAGTAGCAGATACAATTTCAGCAATTATCGGAAATGTGCTATCAGGAGCGGTGCGTGATAAAAATACTTTGAATTGGCTTGAAAAAATGTTTGGTAAAATTAAGCAAAAATCCTACTCTCAATCTATTTCTAATCAAGAAACAACCACGAGTATCAATGAA
>CAUSDX010000022.1:0-9715 GCA_963530615.1 uncultured Flavobacteriaceae bacterium | reverse complement strand
GAAGATTATTAATATTTTAAGTTCTACTATAAGTAAGAAGGAAAAAAATATATTGATACAAAATATTGCGGATGAAATAAATTCATTTAAAGCAGAAGAAAAAGAGGAATAAAAATTCCTTCTTTTTTTGTATCTTTGCAGAAAGAAAAATCGCACAAATATTATGGAATATCCAATTAGTTTAGACACGGCTTTACAGATTGTCGGCTCACTGAAAGTAAGAGCTATCAAAGAAAAAAACTCAACGGAAAATCCTGCTGAAATAGAAAAATTAGAGTTCCAAATTAGAACTTTTTTAGAAGAAGAAAGAATGCTTTATGGTGCGGATAAATACAAAAAAAATTCAGTAATGGATAAAGTAGTGAATTATTACAGCCCTTTAATAAAACGCCTCAATGGATTTGCATAAAGTTGAAGAGATTTACCTAAGAGAGCGAAAGGATTTATTAAGTGATTTAACGCCACAAGAAAAACCTTTGGCTTTTATTTTGGGCGGACAACCAGCATCTGGAAAAAGTAAATTAGCCAAAGAGTTTATAGGTAAATTTTCTAATGATAATATTCTTTTTGTTAATGGCGATATTTATCGAGAATTCCACCCTAACCGCCAAGAACTTATCAATAATCCGCTTTCGTATTCCAAAGAAACACAAATTTTTTCTAATGTTTTTACTGAAAATCTTATTCGTGAAGCCATAGAAAATAAATATAATATTATGGTGGAAGGCACAATGCGAAATCCACAAGTGCCGTATAATACAGCTAAAATGTTCAAAGAAAACGGTTATGAAGTGGAAATTTTAGCAATTTCTGCACCATCTGTTTTTACGGAATTAGGCTTGTATAATCGTTATCAAGAAGAAATCAATTTTCAAGGCTGGGGAAGATTAGCAGAAATTGAATCTCATAATTCAGCAGTAAGTGGAATTTTAGCCTCGTTGGATTTGCTTTACAATGAAAAAGCCGTGGATAAGATTCATTTATATTCCTATCAAGCAGAAAAGCATATTGTGAGTTTTTCATTACAAAACAATGAATGGAATATTGATGATTTGCCTTCTAATTATATTATAGATGCAAGGGAAATTCAGTTGCAGAGAAAAGAAAATATTGCAAAACTCATTGAAAAAGGAGAAAATACTCTAAATCAAATTTCTGATAACTTGAAACCAAAGGTTAATGAAATTTTAGAAAAATTGAGAAATATCAGCCAAGAAAACGACCAAAAAAGAGGATTTAGAAGATAAAAAAGTCCCTAACTCATGTTAGGGATTTATTTTTGTGGAATAATTGATTTGGGGCAATTAATTCATAAACAATAGTTGTTGTAACCTTATTGCTTTTATCTGATTTGAACGCTTCAAAAGATTTTCTATTGATTAATAAAATATCATCAAAATCTTCATATAGATTTCTGTCAAATAAATTACTACCGTTTTCATCTTTAATTTCTTGGGTGTTAATATTGAAAAAATCAAATGATTCGCCAATATAAAACTCCCGTTCTCCATATAAATGAATAATAAGGCGAGTAAAATGTTGTTTAAGAAACCAGTATATCATTGCATTTTGGTTTTCTGAATAGAAGCCTTCTGCATCCCACAGGAAAAATTCAATATTATTATTCATTTTCCAATAATTTAAGATTTGTTTTTTTAAGTAAATATTGCTGGTGTAAAAACTCCCAATGTTCTTCAAACTTTGGGTCTTCCAGTTGCTTTTGTATAGTTTCCAAAATTTCTTCTAATTCCTCCCTTATGGGTGGAAATAATTCTTCTGCAAATAGTTCTAATTCATTCATGATATTGATTTTAAATAAAAAATGAATTTGGAGGCATCATAAATATAAACCCTAACTTTTTCAGATAAAGGAGTATTAACAGCGTTAATATTAGGAAAATTACTATCAATTTAGATTTTATTTTTTTCATAGTTTACTATTTTAATAGTTGTTTTATTATTCCAAAAACTAAAAGATGTAAGGCATAAAAAGAGTAATAAATATTTCCTGTTTTTGAGCCTTGTAATCCATTATACAGGAAAACAAGTATCAATCCTAATGGAGCAAAAAACTGAAATTTATTCAAAAATAATCCTGCTGAAATGCTCAATACAATTATTGGAATAATGTAATTGAATTTTAGTTTTTTAGCATAATAGAATGTCCAAATTATTAGTATACCATAAATATTATAATCTACTCTGAAAATTAAAGCTAAAAATAAAATGACTAAACAAGTTAAAGTTTTTAAACCTAATTCTTTGGTTTTTTCTAAAAAATGAATTCCTATTGCAGAAAGAAAAAGTGTCCAAAAAATATTCTGATGTATAGGGTAAAATATTTTCCCATAATTTGCTAAATCAAAAGGTATTTCTGAAATTAAAGCCCAAATAAACAATTTACCTAAATACTTCTGCTGATTTTTGGTATGAAAGTATCCCTCTACCAACATAAATGCATATAATATAAATGCAATTCTGCCAACTATTCTAAAAATACCATAATCTGGAAAAAACATCATTCCAAAATGGTCTGAAATCATTGACAACAGAGCAATTATTTTGAGATTAAAAGTATTAAGAGACTTCATTAGTTGTTTGTTCAGTTGTCTGATTTAATAGTTTAATATTCTCATATAATTTTACAGCATAATTTACGCTTTTGGTAAAGAGATAAGCTCCAGCTCCAGCTACAGCACAATAATACTTCCATTTGGGATTTTCCACTCCAAAATAAAGAAGATAAATAATGGCTAAAATACTGATGGTAAGTAACACTTTTTGACTTTTAATTTTAACTTTAATTTGTCTTTGTTCTTCTACATTCATAGTAAATTCTTTTTATAATCATTGGCTATATAAAATTTTTACATAGCCAATAATTGATTAGATTATTTTAACTTAATTTCTCCTGTGGCTACCGCTTCATTTAGGTTAATTTGATACTTTTTATTACCCAATTCTCCATTGAGAATATAGCCTCCATTATCCATTTTCCAACTTGTAATTTTCATTGATTTACCAGCAATCTTTTTGGCTTTATTGGAGATAGGTAAATCTTGGATTTTCTCAATAGCATCAGCACCATAACGCATTGCATTAGCTCCGTTTAGCACTTTATTTGCACCTTGTAATACTCTAATATTTCCAGAGCCAATTCCTACCGCAGAAGCCCCTGTACCTACTACATCAGCAACTTTGCCTAATAATTTGGCACTAAATCCTGTGCTGGAATTGATAAACATAAAATCCTTGCCACTTGCAGGAAGATAAACTTGCACATTATTCCCTTTTTTAAGTTCAAAATGCTCATTGATAACCAACTTGTTGCCCAAATCTTTTACAGAAAAAATAGCATTTATTTCTTGATTAGACACATCTGTTCCCAATCTCTCTGAATAAGATTTTAGAGCCTCGTTTTTCTGTATCATTAGGCTAACGACATCATCAGAGAATTTTTCCTCTTTCATTATCAAAATAGCATCCGTAGATACATCAAATTTGGAATGTTCTGTGGCAATTTTGGTTTTAATAATTTCCTCACTTATCCCTGCTCTTTTCATTTGGATAAGGTCTATATTAGTAATTTGAGCAGACACATTTGCAGAAATAAAAATAACTGCACTTAAAATGATTTTGTTCATAATATTTAATTTTTATAATTAGTATTTTTATTGCTGATTTTCTTTTGTTCTTTAAGCCATTCCGTTGAAAATCCTTTATCTAAAAATTTCACTGGACGATTGAGGGATTTCGCAAACTCTAAAACTTTCTTTGCTTTCACTTGTTCCAAAGATGAGCTTGTTTTAAGAGAATTAGAATTTTCTACTTGAAGTCTTTTTACTAAATTCATTTTCATATCGTATGATTATTGATTAAATTTCTAAATTCCATAGGATTATTGATAAATTGTGAAATATTCATTCCTGCCGTAGTAATGCTTACTTGTCCATAGTTAAATATTTTACCGAATATCCCTTGACTTACCCAAACTCCTTCTGATTTGTCTAATGCAATATCAACCACATTATCACTAATAACCCCTGTTTTAATAGTTATTTTGTTTTCAGTTAAATAAACTTTTGTTGTTAAATTATGAAGTAATTTGAATATTCCTCTAATCATTAAAAGTATCAGACACAGTCCGAAGAACTTAATAATACCATTAGCAAGAGAAAATGCTATTATTCCAAAAAATCCAGCCATAATAGACAGAATAGGTAAAATATTGAATATCCAAGGTAATCGTGTTTGAAATTTGATGTTTTTTTCTGCAATATTTTCCATAATATTTTGATTTTATAGGTTATAAAAACTTGAAGTAGATAAATTCACTTGACATCTCTCTGGGAGCAGACCTCCATGTCTATTTTTAGCGATGATGATTTCTATTTCATTAGCAGTTGGTTCGTTATTATATTCTTCCCAATGTTCAATATTATAATACTCTGGTCGGTAGAGAAAAATCACTTCATCAGCATCTTGCTCAATACTTCCGCTATCTCTTAAATCCGATAATTGTGGGCGTTTATTTGGTCGTTTTTCCACTTCACGAGAGAGTTGCGATAAGGCAATCACAGGAATATCTAATTCTTTGGCAATAGATTTTAATCCTTGTGAAATTTTACTAATTTCTTGCTCCCTTGTTGTGGTTTTTTCATAGGTAGCAAGTTGAAGATAATCCACAAACAAAATTTTAATATCATGTCTCATTTTCATCATTTTAGCCTTTAATCTGATGTCTTGGATAGAGAGTGATGGCGTATCATCTATGTGGATATTCATTTTTACCAAATCATCTTTGCAATTCCAATATTGCTGTAATTCAGACTTATTTAGACCTTTACGAAGAATGGAAGAATTTTTAATATTGGTAAAATTAGTGACCACTCTCGCCGTAATTTGCTCGGCAGACATTTCTAAAGAAAATACCCCCACTGCCATATTTTGTCGTGCTATATCCACGATTTGCTGAATGATAAAAGCCGTTTTACCCATTCCAGGGCGACCTGCCACAATCACTAAATCCGAATTTTGCCACCCACCAAAAGCCTTATTGATGATATTGAGAGAGCTGCCGATACCTGTAATTCCATTCATATCTCCATTGGTAATTTTGCTAAATTTCTCTTCCACTTTCTGAACCCATTCTGGAAATGCCGTATTTTGTTTATTAGCTTCTAAAAACTTTTCAATGAACAGATTATCAATAATCTCAAAAGTGCGGTCTCGCAGGTCAAAAATATCTTGATTTTCTTGTTTAGCAATATTGGTTAGCATCGTGAATTTTTGGACAAAATCCCTTTTAATGGAAAGTTCCACCAAAATCATAATGTAATATTCCACATTTGCAGGAGAAGAAATCCCCATTATCAAATCAATCATATAGTTTTCCAAATCTCGTCTTCCTATCATCGCAAATTCTTTGGAAAGAAACACCATATCAATAGGTTTATTTTTTTGCCAAAGATTATCAATGGTTTCAAAAATAATCTGATGATTAGGGTCGGTAAAAAGATTGATGGATAACTTGCTTTTAAGAGTTGAATAGAGATTTTGAAATGCAATAATTGCACCTAATACAGATTTTTCTGCTTCTATATTGCTATTCATTGTATGTCGTTTTTGGGCGTTTTATCGTAGGTATATTATTGATGGTTATATTTCTTTTACTTGACCTTTTCATATGGGGCAAGGTATTTTTTAGATTATTTTGCCATTTGATAAGGGGCATTCCTAATCCATTTTTCCAACCAGCATCTACCCAACTTTCATATTTCGCTTTAATCTGAAAATCCATACTCTCATCATAGATTTCTGTCGTTTTTGCAAATGCCATAAACTCTTCCAATGTTGGAATATTTATTTTTTCAAGACTTGTTGTTTCTCGTATTGGTGGCGTTTCTGATTTAGGCGTTTCTATTGCGATAGGTTTTTCTTCAATGATTGGCTCTACTTCCTTTTCTTCAACTACTTGTACTGGTTGTGGGATAATTTTTGCTTCTTGTAAGGGATACCCTACATTATTTTTTACAAGTTCTGATTTAAGTTGTTCTTGCAGAAAAGAAAAATCTGAAAGTATCCTGTAAAGGCTGGGCAGTCCTTTTTTTGCTTGATATTGGATTAAACCCATATTTCTCAACTTTGATTTTACAGCAATAATCGTAGGTCTTGTGAGCGATAATCTTTGGCTGATAACATTATCCGATATAGAGAAATCCCTATCTTCATTTTTTCTGTATTCCTCCAATAGGAATAAATACAAAGCAATTGCCGAAGCCCCCAGCGGAGTTTTTTCATTGATACTCCAAAATTTGGTTGTTAATTCTGTGTAATTCATAATTCATTCTCTTTAATGGACAGTAGTTCCAGCACTTTCTTTTTATCAAATATAATTACATTTCCAGCTTGTGAAATAGCATCATCAATAATCCCAGAACTCTTAATTTTTGAAGCCGTTGCTCTTGAACAACCCAATATTTTTGCTAATCCTTTCAATCCATACACATATTCCTTCGGTTCATTTTTTTGCCTAAATAATCCTTTATGAAGTTCAATATATTCTGCAACAGTAAGGTGTAATAATTGTGTATTAGGATTTATGTCCATAACTTTAATCTTTATTCTTAAATAATTCCAAAGCCAATTCTTTATCAATGATTAGTTTCCTACCTCTTTGGATAATGGCTTTATCAAATATTCCTTGTGCTTTCAGTCTTGCTGTATGGGATTTGGAACAGCCTATTAAATTGGCTAATCCTTTGATACCATATACAT
Source organism: uncultured Flavobacteriaceae bacterium (assembly GCA_963530615.1). GTDB lineage: Bacteria > Bacteroidota > Bacteroidia > Flavobacteriales > Weeksellaceae > JABCPE02. The sequence goes on along the minus strand of CAUSDX010000022.1, from coordinate 2,938 downwards.
ATTCTTTTTTCTCTGCAACTTCTTGTTTTACTTCTTTGGAAGGATTCATATATTTTTGAAATTCTTGTAGAACATCGCCAAGAGTCAGTTGCCATATTGGAGTATTTCTATCTATACTCATTTTTATGATTTTAAATCGGTTATCATTACTTCCATTTGACATTCCAAAGCATATTTATTGTTCATTGCTTTTTCGTAGAGAATATTTACGATATTGTTGTCAAAACAAGTTCCATTCATCACTCTGATTATTCTATTGTAAGGTAAATTATACTCTTGTGATACTATTTTCAAATCGCCTCTATAAAAATGCTTACGGAGTTGTTCCACGAATTGTTTATGGAGAATTTGCCTTCTTTCAATAATTCTATCTGATGAAACTTCAATCGCATAGAAATTAGGCATATTATCTCTCAATCTTTTCTCGCACTCTATGAAATATAGCCTTGCCTGTTTTCCTCTATCGCTTCTTTCCAGCATTGAGAGTTCTTTTGCCATATCCATTGAAAGGATATATTCTTTGGTTGGACGACCGCCTTTGGTGTTTTGCTCAAAAATGAGTGAAACCTCAAAATCTTGATTTTCAATAAATCCATAATCTGAAATTCTACCTTTTATCCAATTAGAAAAATCTCTACCTACTTCAAGAAAAGAATGTAAATCTCTTGCAGAAACAGAAGTATTTCCGTTGTGTTCTATGGTTTTAATTAGTGGTTTCATCTTTTTTCTGATTTTTACTTTCCATTTTCATTACTACGGTTCTTATTCCTTGTGGTTGCAAGTCGTATTTTTCAGCAAGCACTCTCCATATAGAAAATTTTGATGTATCCTTTGGAAGAGCTTTTATCAGCTCTTGATACTCCTTATAAATTTTTTCGTTGCGTTCATCTCTTTCCCTTTGTTTTGGGGTTCTTAGGTCAATTTTACTAATACTCATTCTGTTAAATATTTTAATGTATGTCCATATTCATTTTTTATTTATATTTGTGCTGTTTGTTGTGCTACACCTTGTGTAGTTATTGTTATTATTATTTGTGTAAATATATTTACAGATATACAAGTTTTTGTAAATTTATTTTCAATGATAAAAGAAAGAATTATACAATTTATTGATTTAAAAGGGGTTACAAAGGAACATTTTTATAATAAAATAGGAATGACTTCTGCAAATTTTAGAGGTAAAGCTAAGGAAACACCTATAAACTCCACTGCTATAGAAAATATATTATCGGAATTTCCAGACTTAAATTTAGATTGGCTGATTACAGGAAAAGGCGAAATGACCAAGATGTCCACTCAAATTGTAAAAAATGAAGGGACAACAAATAATCAAAATAATATAAACGCCCCTGTTGAAGGTAATATTACCATTCCTCAAAATGAGATGTATAATATTATTGAAATACAACGAGAACTTAACAATATTATTAAGACAAGTCAAGAACAATTATCAGAAAGTCAGAAACAAGTAAGCGATTTAATAGAAATTTTAAAAAATAAATAAAAATTATATAAAATGAGAATAATCATTTTGCTAATAGGATTACTAGGAAGTATATCTGTCTTTGGGCAAATGAAAAAAATAGAGGCATCTAGTGAAGAGATTGATTTTATTGCTTCATCAAAGGTTAGTGTATTAGGAGGAATTGATTCAGAACTAGTAAATAAGAATTTATCTTTGAATGATAATATCTTTATCTTTGAATTACAAAATAAAGAGGGAAGGGTATTATATCGAGGAACTATTAATAAGTGGTATCCATTTGATTATTCTTTATACAGAGAATCATCTAGAGCAATTGTTGGTTTCTGTTTAAAAACTAATGATTTAGATGGGGAAGATGTAATGAAATTGTTAGAAAGTGGAGATTGGAAATTAGAGAAGAACGATGAGAGTAGATATGTTTGTAATTCTGAATATAAGATATTTAGCTTTGATGGAAATACAGAAAAGCATATTCCTAATCAAATCTTAAAAGATAGAATCATAACTAAAATATATAAGATATCGGAATGATAAAATACCACGCACAGTTTTTATTAGACAAAGAAAAAGACAACCCCACTGCCAAACTCCGTTATAGGATAAAATGGAGTGGGTTTATTGTTGCTTTTAATATTGGATATAGAATAGAAATTGACAAGTGGAGCAAAGATACCCAGTGTTGTAAAATCAATACCACACACGGCAAAAAGAAAGTTTCGGCAAGTGTTATCAATCGTAAAATTAAACAATATGAACAGACGTGCGAAAGCATATTTGCTAAATTTGGTTCAAAAAATAAAATACCCACTGCCGATGAATTTAGATCCGAATTTAATAGGAAAATAGGTAAGGAGGAAAAAGTAGTTGATAAAGAGATAACTTTCTTTGAAATTTATGACCAATTTACAGAGGAAGAGGGTAAGAAAAATCAATGGACAAAATCTACTTATGACAAAATGATGACTCAGAAAAAGCATTTGATTGATTTTGACTCTAATATTTTGTTTGAAGATATTACAGAAGAAAAACTTATTGATTATCAATATTTTCTACAAAATGATTGTGGATTAAAAAACTCTACAATATTAAACCAATTTTCTTTTTTGAGATGGTTTTTACGATGGTGCAAAAAAAGGAATTATATTCAAACTAATATATGGGATGAATTTAGACCTAAATTAAAAACAACACAAAAGAAAATTATTTTCCTAAATCAAACGGAATTAGCACAGGTTAAAAATTGCATTATTCCTCACGAAAAAGGGTATTTAGAGAGAGTTCGTGATGTGTTTTTATTTCTGTGTTTTACAGGTTTAAGATATTCTGATGTAGCAAATCTCAAAAAGTCTGATATTAAAGGAGACACCATAGAAATAACCACGATGAAAACCACAGATAGTCTTATTATTGAATTAAACAATCATAGCCGAGAAATATTAGAAAAATATAAAG
>CAUSDX010000021.1:0-10048 GCA_963530615.1 uncultured Flavobacteriaceae bacterium | reverse complement strand
ATTATTTTGCTGAATATATATCTTCTTTGGGAAACACTTTTTCAATAAAATTTTATATTTATGAATGGAAGCATCCTTGAACAAATTATCCAAGGATACTTCTTTTTTTATCTATCTATTATTACCGATTATTAATTTTTGTATTTTGCCGAACTCTCATCATAAAAATATAATAACACACAATATGATACTATGCATCGCTGAAAAACCAAGTGTAGCCCGAGATATTGCCAAAGTTTTAGGGGCAACCACTCCAAAAAATGGTTTCATGGAAGGGAACGGATATTGTGTTACTTGGACTTTTGGGCATCTATGCACCCTCAAAGAACCTCATGATTATTCTCCTGAATTAAAATCATGGAATCTATTCAGCCTCCCCATTATTCCTAAAAATTTCGGAATAAAACTCATTCCCAATAAAGGCGTAGAGCAGCAATTTCAAGTCATCAAACAGCTTGTAGAAAACTGTGATGAAGTCGTCAATTGCGGCGATGCTGGTCAAGAAGGCGAACTCATTCAGCGGTGGGTTTTACAAAAAGCAAAATGCCAAAAACCAGTAAAAAGACTTTGGATTTCTTCCCTTACGGAAGAGTCTATCAAAGAAGGTTTTGAAAACTTAAAATCCGAAAAAGATTACCAAAATCTTTACCTTGCTGGAAATGCCAGAGCCATTGGTGACTGGCTTTTGGGAATTAATGCAACACGATTATTCACTAAGAAATTCGGAGCAAATAAATCTGTGCTGTCCATAGGAAGGGTTCAGACGCCTACTTTGGCTATGCTTGTTCAAAGATTTAAAGAAATTGAAAACTTCAAAACAGAAGAATATTGGGAGCTAAAAACTCAATATAAGGAAGTGATTTTCAATGCTGATATTGACAGATTAAAATCAATAGAAAAAGCTCAAAAAGGGATTGATTATCTTAAAAATCATCTTTTTGAAATTACTAATTTTGAAATTAAAGAGGGACGAGAAAAAAATCCACGACTTTTTGATCTTACTGCTCTACAAGTAGAAGCTAATAAAAAATATGGATTTTCAGCAGAGCAAACACTCAACTTAGTGCAGAGTCTGTACGAAAAGAAAAATGTAACTTATCCTCGTGTAGATACCACTTATCTTTCTGAAAGTCTTTATCCAAAAATAGAAGGCATTTTAAGAAAAATGAATTTTTACCAAACGCTCATTGCTCCACTTTTGACTCAACCTATCCCAAAATTTAAATCTGTTTTTGATGATAGTAAAATTACTGATCACCATGCTATTATCCCCACAGAGATTATTCCCAATCCAAATATCTCGAAAGAAGAAAAACAAATATATGATTTAATTGCAAGACGATTTATTGCTGTATTCTATCCTGAATGTAAAATTTCTAACACATCGGTGGAAGCGAAAGTCGGTGATATTCCATTCAAAACTAATGGAAAACAAATTTTAGAATTAGGTTGGCGAGAAGTCTATATTAAAGATAAACCCGAGAAAAACGAGAAACAAGATGAACAGAAAATTCCTAAGTTTGAAATTGGAGAAAAAGGAGAACACAAACCTTTTATTCATACAGGGAAAACCACTCCGCCAAAACATTATACAGAAGCTACCCTACTCCGTGCTATGGAAACTGCAGGACGACAAATAGAAGATGAAGAACTTCGTGAAACACTTAAAAATAACGGCATAGGGCGTCCATCTACCCGTGCAAATATCATAGAAACTCTTTTCAAAAGGAAATATATTGAGAAAAAAAAGAAAAACCTCATCGCCACTCCCACAGGTATTGACCTAATAGACACCATAGAAGATGAATTATTAAAAAGTGCTGAACTAACAGGAGAATGGGAATTCAAACTCCGAAAAATAGAACGGGGAGAATATGATGCCTCTACCTTTAAAGAAGAACTAATACAGATGGTAACTGATTTAACCAAAAAAGTATTCAACAGCAAAGGAAAAACCGTAACTCTACAACAAGATACTCCCACTTCCAATAAAAAGGAAAACAAAACAAATTTGAAATTCACAGAACAACTCTGCCCAATTTGCAAAAACCCCTTAATTATAGGAAAGACGGCTTATGGTTGTAAGAACTTCAAAAATTGTAATTTTAAATTACCTTTTATCATTTTTGGAAAGAAATTAACACAAAAACAATCTTTTGATTTAATCCAAAAGAAGAAAACTTCTAAAATAAAAGGTTTTACAGAACACCCTGAGCAAAAAACAGAAGGCACTTTACTTCTTAACGAAAATGGAAAAGTGGGATTGAAATAAAATCAATTCCACTTCTCTTTATTTTTTATACATTGTATACATATTATGTACCTCTTCCTTTAATCTTTTCTTAAAATTTTCAGGAGCCAAGACTTTTATCCTACTGCCGTAAGAAAGAAGCTCTCGCTCAAAATCATAAGTTGGTTTTAAAAATAAAGAAATTACCACCTCATTCTTAATCTTATCTTCTTTTTCAACTATTTGAGAATGATGAAAAGGCATAGATTTAATATACTGCCCCTGTTGCCAATCACAAGAAATCAAGATTTTCTGAGGCTCTTCCTCCGAAGAAATAATCCCAAAGGAGTGTTCAAAAACCTTGTCAGGATAATAATCATCTCTTTGAAAAGAAGTATTTTTTATATCTAATTCCGTGATTCTATCTAATCCAAAAGTTTTCATCATGGTATTTCCATCCTGAGGTTTATGTTCTTTACCTATAAGGTACCAACGATGCCTAAATTCTTTCAAAACATAAGGCTCTACAGCTCTATAATTAACCTCATTCGAATCAAATTTCTCATACTGAAAACTTAGAACCTTACGGTGAGTAATGGCATGAATAATCCCGTTAAGATTCTCTAAACCACGAGCTTTTCTTCGTTCAAACAGCATGATGTTTTTATTGCAATCCGCTTGTTTATAAGCTTCTACCAAGAGTAGATTATCAAAAACATCATGAGCATCATCCTCTTTATCTTCTGCAATGTGATAAACTTTTCTTTTATGGTTATACTCTATGCTTATCTTAAAAAAATCATAAATATTCTCTTTATCTCTTTGGAAAGTACGCTCCGTAAATTTAAGTTCTCTCCCTGCCTCTGCAAATTTATGTTCTAAATATCTTTCTATATCCTTATAAGAAGCCCCCTTTTTTCTACTTCTTAAGAATTCTTCTATATATCTCAGCCGAAGCATTTGCTCTATTTTTGCCATAATCTTAATATTTTCTTTATATCATACTTTTATAAATACCATTAAAAGTCACTGATGTGATTTTGCTCAATCCTTTGGTTTCTATCAAATCACAGTTGTGATTTTGCTCAATCCATTTGGTTTCTATCAAATCATCGTTGTGATTTTGTTCAATCCATTTGGTTTCTATCAAATCATCGTTGTGATTTTGTTCAATCCATTTGGTTTCTATCAAATCATCGCTGTGATTTTGTTCAATCCATTTGGTTTCTACTAAATCATCGTTGTGATTTGTTTAAATCCAATGGTTTTTATTAAATCATTATTATGATTTCCATACCTTTTCATTTCATAATGTAAATATCATTATCATAAACGACAAAATATGTCTCTCATTTTTTTATAAGAAAGAGTAATTCATAGAACCATTATTATTTACCGATGAAAAAATCATCATTAGGATAAAACTTATATTTCCCATCTATATATTGAGCAAAAATGTGCTGTAATCCATTGCTTAAAATAATTTCAGGAGCAGAAATCACAGAGTTATACCTTGCCACCTGCTCAAAAACACTCTCTGTAAGCGAAACATGAGAAGCTTTACATTCTACCAAGATTTTAGATTGAGCCTTTTCTGTTACCAACAAATCTATTCTTTTGGTCGTGCCATTGAGTTCTATTTTCTTCTCAACGATTAGAGATGAAAGTCCTTTTCCTTTTACCTCGTGGAAATAATGAACCCAATGCTGTCTTACCCACTCCTCTGGTGTTAAAATCAAATAAGATTTTCTCAGAATATCATAAATAAAAAATGTATCTTTGTCTTGTTTGAGCTTGAACTCAAAGTTTTGAGCGAAATTCAATTTTGGTAATTGCATATTCATGAAAGATTTAGAAATTATTCTCAAAAATATTAAAAATAAAGAATTTTCTCCTATTTATTTTTTTCACGGGAAAGAGCCTTATTACATAGACCTTATAGTAAAGGAACTTGAAAACAATATCTTAACCGAAGAAGAAAAAGAATTTAACCAAACTATCGTTTATGGTAAGGATACCAATTTAGAAGAGGTTATATCTCTAGCAAAACAATATCCCATGATGGGAGAGAAGCAGGTCATCATCATCAAAGAAGCCCAAGATCTAAAATTCAATGAAAAAGAACAAGAAATTTTCTTGAAATATATAGAAAATCTTGTCCCTTCTACAATATTAATTTTTGCTTATAAAAAAGACATTGATACAAGAAGAAAATTTGCCAAAGCATTAGAAAAAGCCAAATTACTTCATCACAGTGAGCCTGTTAAGGATTATCAACTTGCTAAATGGATACAAGATGAATGCAATAAAAAGGGAATAAAAACGACACCCAACATCCCTCTTCTTTTAGCAGAATATATTGGGAATAACCTTTCACGGATTGCGAATGAATTAGAAAAATTAAAATTCATTCTAAAAAACAATGAGATTTTAGATGAAAAATTAATAGAAAAACACATTGGCATCAGCAAAGAATATAATGTTTTTGAACTACAAAAGGCATTAGGTATGAAGGATAGTTCTGCCGCAATGAAAATCACCTATTACATGAGTAAAAACCCTAATTCTAATCCACTCGTGATGATAACAGGAAGTCTTTATGATTTTTTTTCTAATGTGATTTTATACCATACTTTAAGGGGACAATCTCCGCAAGTCATCGCTTCCACTATAGGGATAAATCCGTTTTTTATCAAAGACTATGATATAGCAGCAAGATGTTATCCGTTAAAACAAGCCACTCGGGTGATTTCTATTTTAAGAGAATTTGACCTAAAGAGTAAGGGGTATGGAGCCAATCAAATAAAAGACAGCGAACTACTCAAAGAAATGGTCTATAAAATCCTTAATATAGATAAAGTAAGTATTCTATAAGATACAACAAAAATGTAAAAGTCATTAAAAAAACATCATAAACCTAAAAATTATATTACAATGGAAAATTTCCCTTCTTATCTAAAAGGTAATGTCTTTAATGTGAAAGAAGAAAAATATTTATCAGTAGATATAAAATCAAAACAAAGAAATACTATTTTTGAAGTATATTACTATGGTGATTTATTTGAAACAGAAAATGAAAAGAAACCTTTCATTGTAGATACATTTACCGATGAAACTCATATTCCTTGTAAAATAGTAGCCAAAGACATAGAATCAGAAGAAGAAATATTGCTTTTTGATGGTTATAAATATGGCTATAATGCTATGTTCTGTGATGAATTTAATCAAGAGGAAGTTGAGAATCGTACATTGACAAAATACAATATATCCCCTTGTAAAATTCATATTGATTTTGGTTATTCCATTGATTACGAAGAAGAAAAAGAAGATTATGAAATAGATGAAAATAATAAGGTAACTCTAATCAATGGGAATTCTATCACTTGGGAAGAAGTAAAAAGAAACGGATTTGATTATATTTCTATAATTTGTGAGACTATTGATGAGAAAAAGACAGAAATTGTTTCTTTAGAATTGGCTTAAAGAATTTTATCTACTCTTATTTGAAGTTAAATTATTCATATCTTTGCTAAAAATTAAAATAAAAACGCAATGCATAAAGCAGGTTTTGTAAATATTGTAGGGAAACCTAATGCAGGAAAATCTACTCTACTCAATCAACTCATGGGCGAGAAACTCGCCATCGTAACCCAAAAAGCACAAACTACCCGCCATAGAATTTTTGGAATTTATAATGAAGAAGATGTTCAAATTGTATTCTCTGACACGCCTGGTGTCCTTGACCCTAAATATGAACTTCAAGAAAAGATGATGGACTTCGTGAAAGAAAGCCTCCAAGATGCGGATATATTTCTTTTCATCGTAGATATTTTAGATAAAAGTCAACCCTCTGAATTTCTTTTAGAAAAACTTAATAAAATTCCTATTCCTGTACTTTTGCTCATCAATAAAATTGATAAAAGCAATCAAAAAGAAATGGAGGAATGCGTGGAATATTGGCATAAACTTATTCCAAAAGCAGAGATTTTACCGATTTCTGCTCTTAATGCCTATAATACGGAATATATTTTACCAAAATTAAAATCTTTATTGCCTGAAAATCCTCCTTATTATGATAAGGAGCAATTTACAGATAAATCTGAAAGGTTTTTCGTCAATGAAGCGGTAAGGGAGAAAATCCTACTTAATTATGATAAAGAAATTCCTTATTCCGTGGAGGTCGTTACCGAATTATTCAAGGAAAAAGAAGGAATCATCTTTATTGATAGCATCATTTATGTAGAAAGAGATACTCAAAAAGGTATTCTCATAGGACATAAAGGTGATGCCATCAAAAAAGTAGGAACAGAGGCTCGTCTGGATTTGGAAAAATTCTTTGGTAAGAAAATCCATCTCAATCTTTTTGTGAAAGTAAAAAAAGATTGGAGAAAGAATGAACGAGATTTGAAAAATTTTGGATATAGATAATCTATAAACACCAATGCAGATTAATTTTTTAGATGATAATTTCACAGAACTTAATGTTTTAGTGAAAAAAATCAATCCTAGCAAAATTTTCATTTTAGTCGATGAAAATACTCATGAGTATTGTTTGCCTACCCTTTTAGGGAATTTAGAAACTCACGCTCCTTTTGAGATTATAGAAATAGAGGCTGGAGAAGAGAGCAAAAATATACAAACAACCGTACAGCTTTGGGAAATTTTAGCAGAATTTGAAGCTGATAGGAAATCTTTAATGCTCAATTTAGGCGGTGGAATGGTCTCCGACTTGGGGGGCTTCGTTTCCTCTGCCTATAAACGAGGAATTAAATTCATCAATATCCCAACGACTTTACTTGCCATGGTAGATGCTTCCATCGGTGGGAAAACTGGGATAGATCACCAATTTTATAAAAATATAATTGGAACTTTTTCTCATCCCGAAGCTGTTTTTATCTTTCCTCCTTTTCTAAAAACTTTATCCAAAAAAGAGATTCGTTCTGGATTTGCAGAAATGCTGAAACATGGACTTATTGCTAACCACCAGCATTGGAATCATTTAATTTCTACCCCTGAACTTTCCATAGAAAAAATTTCACCTCTCATTGCTCCAAGTGCAAATATTAAATTGGAAATGGTTTTAGCTGATTTCAAAGAAGAAAATATTAGGAAAACTTTAAATTTCGGGCATACAATAGGACATGCTGTGGAGAGTTTATTCCTAAAAATAGGAAAGCCTATCCTACACGGAGAGGCGGTTGCTTTGGGCATAATTTGTGAAACTTATTTATCTTACTTGGAACAACTTATTTCAGAAGAAATCACCCTACATATTATTCAAAATATTCAGCAATTTTTTCCACATCTCTCTATTTCCTTATTCTCAGATGAAGAGATTATCAATTTGATACTACAAGACAAAAAAAATAATCACGGAAAAATAAATTTTTCTCTTCTTTCTGACATCGGTCAAGCTAATTATAATTATCAAAGTTCATTGGAAAACATCATTTTATCATTAGAATTTTACAGAAATTTAGAAAACCTAATACTGAAATATTGATATTTCCGAGAGAATTTTATCTTCCGATTTAAGATAAAAAATCACTATCAAAGAATGGAAAGAATAATGACTGATGAGTTCTAACTTAATTGAAATAAATAAATAAAGAAAAAATAAATATCCCCTATTGAAAAATATTACTCAATAGAGGATAAATAAGTTTACGCTTTTATTTATATTTATTCGTTAATGATATAAGGTAAAAATATAATGTAAAAAAGAATAGATTTATTTATCTGTTTCTTTTTCGTATAATTTATTATACAAATCTATATATCGCTCTTTGATTACTTTTCTTTTAAGCTTCATTGTTGGGGTAAGCATACCATTATCTACAGACCAAATCTCTGGAGTTAGTTCTATCCTTTTTACTTGCTCCCAATTTCCTAACTTTTGATTTAATTTATCTATTTCCTTTTCTATTCTCTTTTTCAATTCTGGACTTTTCACCATCTCTTCAGGAGTTTGCCCTATATCCAAATTATGCAACTCCGCCCACCTTTTCACAAAATCAAATTCAGGTTGGACAAAAGCACATGGCATTTTTTCACCTTCACCTACCACCATTATTTGCTCAATAAAACGAGAAGCTTTGGCTTTATTTTCTATCATTTGTGGTGCAACATATTTCCCACCAGAAGTCTTGAACATCTCTTTTTTTCGGTCTGTAATAATTAAAAATCCTTCCTCATCAATATGCCCAATATCTCCTGTTTTGAAAAATCCATCTTCGGTAAATGCCTCTTTTGTTTGCTCTGGTTTGTTTAAATATCCTTGAGTAACGGATGATCCTTTAACTAAAATCTCCCCATCATCGGCAATCTTCACTTGTAAATTGTCCAATGGTTTACCTACTGAACCTAATTTCATCTGGTCAAAACTATTCACCGCAATCACAGGTGAAGTTTCTGTAAGTCCATAGCCTTCAATTATCGGTATTCCTGCTGCTTGAAATTTTTTATTCAAACTAATAGAAAGTGCAGCTGAACCAGAAATCAAAGAAACTATCTCCCCACCTAAACCTTCTCGCCATTTTGAAAAGACTAATTTATCCGCTAGTTTTTGTTTCCAATTCTTCGGCTGTCCCAATTCATATTTTTTATTCACACCCATTGCCCAGAGAAATATAAGTTTTTTCAATCCACCCGCACTGATTCCCTTATGATAAATCTTATCATAAACTTTCTCCAAAAGTCTAGGCACTACAGTTACAAAATGTGGCTTCACCTCCTTCATGTTCTCTCCTATTTTCTCTATACTTTCCGCAAAATAAGTAGAAAAACCATGATGAAAATAAAAATAACAAACCATTCTCTCCAGAATATGACATATGGGTAAGAAACTCAGCGTTCGTATTTCTTTATAGTCTTTATTTGGAATAGGAATTCTATTTTCTACCCCTAATACATTAGAAATAATATTTTTATGAGTAAGCATTACACCTTTAGGGCTTCCAGTAGTCCCTGATGTGTAAATAATGGTTGCTAAATTCTCTCCTTTTATTCCTTTTTTTCTATTTTCTACTTCTTCTTGACTAAAATCATTTCCCAAGTGCAAAATTTCTGACCAATTTTTAGCATTCTCCACTTCATCAAAAGTAAAAATCTCTATCAAAGAAGAAACTTTTTCCTTAACTTGAAGCAATTTCTCATATAATCCTTTATCCGAAACAAAACAATATTTAATCTCCGCATCATTAAAAATATAGACATAATCTTCTATGCTTATAGTAGGATAGACAGGAACCGTAATTGCACCTATTTGAGAGATACCCAAATCCGCTACAAACCACTCTGTACGATTATTCGTAGAAACCAAGCCTATTCTATCCCCTACCTTTACATCCAAACTCAATAACCCACGAGAAAACTGATTCCCTTGGTTGATAAAATCCCGTGTAGAAAGTTTTTCCCATGTTCCCGCATATTTCGTTGCTAAAGCATCTTCTTTTGGATAATCTTTCAACGCTTCATAAGGAATATCAAATAATCTTGTGATTGCCATATTTCATTTTTTGAAAAGCAAATGTAATGTTTTTTATGCAAATGGATTTTTTTGAAATAAAATTCTTACTTTTGTGGGTAAATAAACCGATAAATAAAAACTTTGGAACCAGTATATCATCATATCTTATTTTTCATTCCAAAAAATAGTGGAATAAAATATTGTGTAGAAAACTTATGCCGATAATCTTATGGATTGTCGGTATTTTATTTTTTAATTTTTAATCAATCCTATATAAATAACCTTAAATCAAAACATATGAGCAATACTTACAAATCCGCTGGCGTAGATAAAGAAGAAGGCTACAAAAC
>CAUSDX010000020.1:0-14366 GCA_963530615.1 uncultured Flavobacteriaceae bacterium | reverse complement strand
AAGTTTTGTTGAATAAAATGGTGTCTTTCAAATCCCTTCTGTGATAATAATTAGGAATTTTGTCTTTGGTAAAAACAGCTCCTATATCTTTCATAGAATACACTGAGCGTGGCTTTTGGGCAGTTACCACTTCCGAAATTGTTTTTATTTGAGCTGGTTCTCCTAATGAATAAAATACGGTATCTTTTATAAAATTTATCTCTTTGGTAATAACAGAATTGTTAGGGTCTGGAACTAATTCTATAATCGTATCATTAGAATAATTAAGTCTTGAAATAAGAAAACTTTGAGTATTTTCCAAATTTTTAGAAACATCTACATAGATATTAGAAATTACATCTATTGCTCCTTTTTGAGATTTGATTTCTTTATTACAAGAATTTAGCAAAGTGAGTGATAAAAAAGTTAAAATGATATTTTTCATAACGATGTTATTTAATAAAAGGCTACTTTTTTTGGTAGCCTTTGGGATTATAAACTTCTTGAAATGTTTTGTTGTCTTATATTATTCTTTTCTTGTTGCTGAGTATCTAATCCTTGAATAGGTTTATTGGTGTTGAGCCTGTTCATTTCTTTATCGTAAAGATTAAGGGTTTTATATTGAGGGTTCAGCACGGCATTTCCTTCTGTGATTTTATTGTCCAAGTTAAATTTCACTTTTACAATATTTCCTTTTTCAAGGGACTTGACTGTGTTATCTTTGTGTTCAGGTTTACCAAAAATAAGCCCTGATTTTTCTACAATTTTAGCTGTATCTACTCCGTAAGCCTGTTGATTATATGTCTGGAATTTAAAATTACCATATTCATTTTTTTCTTCTGCAAAATTGAGCTTTACAAAAACTGGTTCATTTTCCTTGAACTCAGTCTTTACAGAGCGTCCTTCAAGCAGATTAACTGCCTCTTTTGCTGTAAAATGATTTACGCCAAAATTGTGAGTTCGTTCCTCTCCAATTTCATTTTTTAAAGTTGCATTAAATGAATTTAAAAACACTCCACCTTTCTCGGATTTATTAAAATTTAAAGTAAAATTTACTTCATTTCCCTGCATTGCTCTATCTGATTGAGTCTGAATCTTAAAGGTTTTTTCATTGGAATTTATTCCTTTTTCTAAATCTTGATGTAGTTTATTACTTTCCCCAAAACCAAGATATTTTAATTGGTTTTTGAGATAATCTAACTGGGCTGATTCTATTGGAGATTTTATTTTTTCTTCCTGTTTTTGTTTATCATTGTATATATTCTCATTCTGCGAAGAGCTTTGTTTCGTTGTCTGTTCTTTTTCGGCTTCACTCAAAAAGATTTGAGGGCTTTTTATTCCTTGTTTCTCATCATAGATTTGCATAAACTTCTTTTCTTTTTCAGTAAAACTTCTTTCTCCATCCATGTAAAAAGCTTCTGGAGAGGAATTTTCCATCTCTTTTACAAAGTCTTTATATTCTTTGGTAAGAGGTGTGATATATTTATCTTTTAGTGATAATTTCTGCTCTATTTCGATGTTTTGACTCTGCGAAGAACTCTGTTTCGTTGTCTGTTCTTTTTCAGCTTCATTGATAATTCTTTCGAAGTGTTCTTGTGTCTTTTTTATCCCCTCTTGAGAAATTGTTTTTTCTCCTACTTCCTCTATAAGATTTATCGCCTCTCGAACCCCCATCTCTTTAACCATATTCTTTTCCTATGGTGTCAAATTTTTATATTCTTGAAGTCTTTCTTTATCAAGTTCAGTTTGAGTTTTTCCATGGTCAGAAAAAACCATTTTTCCTATAAAATTCTGTACATTCTCTTGTTGAGTTTCCATTTTTATATTTTGCTTTTCTTTATCAAAAAATCCACTATCTATATATTCCTGAATCACACTTGCAGAATCTTTTTTATACCTCTCATAAGTATGTCTATCCATATCTTCCAGCATTTTTTCTGTTAGGTCAAAAGCAATATTTTGATAGTATTTTTGAACAGCTGATTTTAGAGCATCTGCCTGCCATTGTTTTTCCGCAGTATAACTTTTACTTGCATCTGCTTCAAAAGTCATTTCATTAGTTTGTGGATTTATTCTCTCTAAAAATGTTTTTGCTTTTCCATCTCCAAGGGTTATACCTGTTTCTATAGGTAGTTTCTCTTGATTTTTATAATAAGCTAAATATACATTTGCTTTTTCGTTATCATCTAATTTAGGATGTGCTTCATCTTTTAGAGCTACTGACAACCCCATCTTTTCAGCTGTGTTTTTCAAATTTTGGTAGGTTTCCAAAGGGCTGTATCCTTCATTAGAATTCTTTGATGCCTCCACTATTTGGTTATAAATTTTTTCTTGTGGTGTTTCCTTAACCTCAGGATTTTGGCTTTTTATTCTATTTACCAGATTCTCTTTAAACTCATCAAGATTTATATTCTTCTCAAAAATATTATCAATTTGTAAAGACTTTAGTTTTTCAAAATCATTTTTCAACCCCCAATCTTCTACTTTTCTATCAATGAAATCTGTTATTTTTTCGCCAATTTTATATGGAGGTATATCCTCAAATTTAGCTTTCAAAATAGTTTCAGGTATTTCCTTTTCACGATTGCTTAATTGAGTTTCATAGTTTTCAATATCCGCTCTTATCTGTCTAATAGTTTCGGAATTATCAGCTGTTTGTTCTCCATTAATTTCTCCTTTCAGATTTTGGATTTTTTCTTGGACTTGCTCATTAGTAAGCCCTACTATGTTTTTTTTTATTTTTAAAATCCTCTATTTCGGATATATCATTATCAAATATCCTTTCATTTTTTAGATGTTCAACTATATTATTGTATTTGCCAAGATGTAATTTTTCTAATAAATCAAATTCATTATTAATTTTTCCATTAACCTTATCTATCAAATACTCTTTTACTTCTGCAAAAACATTTTCGTTTTGTGGTCTCGTAGTTTGTTCCATATTTTGTTGTTTTTTGTGAATTGTATTTATTAGCTAATATTACCTTCTAAATCCTCTTTTTCGCTCTTGTTCCTGTTGTTCCTCTCTCTCTTGGTTTGCATCTTGATACCTGTCAGGGTCATTTACTCCCAGCTGAATATCTGATTTTTCCTGTTTTTGAGCTTGTTCTCGGTTTGGTGTAGCATCATCAATTGTATTAATCGTTTTAGATACGATATTTATATCATTGCTGATTTCTTTAGCGATTTCTGGGAAATTGTCCATTTTATCCAGCAGAAAATCTTTAAGTTTTTGCAACTCATTTTTGTATCGGTTGGTTTCCTCTATATTTTTTCTTTCTGCAATAATCTGCGTAAGTTCTTTACTGTTTTTTACCAAATCAAATTCTACAATTTGATTTAGTTTTTCATCATACAAGAATGCCTTTTTTTCAAATCCTAAAATATCATTGGCATTATTTTTCTTTTCAATAGAGGAATAAGAAATGCCTTTTTCAGCTTCATTAAGAATATCTGAAATAGCTCTATCTCTTTGAAAAATATTGACTTCAAGGCGTGTGTTTTCATCTTTTAACTGAAATACAACCCTGTCTTTTCCATTATCAGCCACGAGGCTTTCTCCTTTTAAAAATTTCTGTATATCATCATTTGAAAGTTTTTTAGAAAAAGTATTATCCGCTCCAATAATTCCAAATTCTTTTAAATCATCTGTTGGTAGGTTATCATAATTCATAATATGCTGAGATTAAATTATTTGCTTTTATTATATCATTTAAAAATTGAGTAGGATTGATAAATTTCCCATATTCTTTTACTGCAAAATGTAGATGCGGTCCAGTAGAGTTTCCAGAATTTCCACTTTTCCCAATAATATACCCTGCTTTGACTACTTCTCCTGTTCTGTAATATATTTGTGAAAGGTGTAAATAAGAGGTTTCAAATCGGTTGGAATGTCTTACTTTTATATAATTTCCTCCTCCATTTTTATCCCAACCAGCTTCTGAAACTACGCCATCTAAGACCGTGTATACATTTTCATAATTTGCTCCTAAGTCTATTCCGTTATGCATTTTCTGCCCTCCAAAAATTGGATGATAACGAACACCAAAGGGCGAAGTAATCAGCATTTTATCCAAAGGCATTGCTATTTTCTTAATTGTATTCTCGGAAATAAAATTGTATTTTTTAATGTTCTTGTGGTTTGTTTCAGGTTCTTTTTTTGCAATTTTGTTTTGAAAATTTTGAATTAAAGAGTCTTCTATCTTTTTGAAATTAAGTTTTTTATCATTTTCTTTTTTTCCTAAATCAATAATTAGAGCTTTTAGAGAGTCCAATTCTTTTTTTAGGTCTGCTTTTGTTGTGAAAAGTCTTTTTTTCTTTGGTTTTGTAACTTGTTTTTGTGGTGTTTCATTTTGTGTTGCAGAAGGAAAAGATTCATTTAAAAACTCTTTATTTTCCTTTTCTTGATAGGTATAAGTGAGTGTGTTAAACTGCCCAAAACAGGTTGTTGTTAAGAGAAAAAAGAATAATCTAATAAAGTAATTCATTTCCTATCTTTTTCTACAAAAGTGACCATTACTTATCAGAATTACAAGGATTTAAGGCAGAGTTGAACTATTTTGAACTATTTTGAACTATTTTGTACCATTGTAAAATTATTTTTCTAAATTTATAAGAAATACTTTGGATTATGAAGTCAAGAATATTAACCATAATCCCACCAAAGGGGATTTCGCTGGAAGATGCAAAAATCACTCTTAAAAGCTTGAAATTTAAGATTATAAAGCAGTCAGAGACTGTTATTGAAGATAATAAAATCTCTAAAACTCAAGAAAAAGAAATAATGCAAATTTCTAAATCCATCAATAGAAACGGAACAAAAAAATGGTTTAATAGAAAAAGGCTATGATATTTGTATCACTACAGAAGAGTTAAAAAACAAACTTTATAAAAAATCCTCTGACTGAGTTATAGTCGGAGGATTTTTCGGAAATAAAGTATAAAAACAATCAAGAATATAGGCTAAGGATTCATATTTTCTTTGATAATAAGTTCTACCTCTTTGGTTATTCTACGGTAGTTTGCCATTAGTGTTTCTTCTTTTCGGTCTTTTCCAGTTTTATCAATGAAAGAATAATAAGTTGGCATTTTTACATAGTTTTCTTCCTCTTCTTTAATGGCTTTCATATCTAAATTGATTTTCCCACTTATTGCTGACGATTTATATTCTTCAGAATTATTTTCTTCACTTCCTGCTATCATTCCTACCATTTCTCCTGTACGGAGTGCTGCGATTTTTCCAGCAGGAATCATATTATCCATTTTTTCATTGATAGAAGTAGTAGTTCCTTGATTAGAAATTGATTGAGAGTAAGTTTTTTGTTTTATTTTACCAAACATTTTTTCAAGCCAGTCCAAAGTGTTTTTATCACGAGCTGAACCAGAGAGAATATTCCCAATAATTGCAGAAATAGTGTCTGCTACTTCTTTTTTATAGAACTGCCGAAGCTGTGGAATTTCTTGCAGACCAAGAACAACGGCAACTTTGTTACTTCGTGCAGTGGCAATAACATTATCAATTTTATGAATATAAATGGTTGGAAACTCATCTGCAATCACGCCACTTGGGTAATTTCCTTTGGAGTTAATAAGTTTTAATGTTCTATTTAAAACAGAAGAATAAAGAGCTGAATTAATGTCCTGTGTGGCTGGGTCAGATGCCAAAATGATAGTTGAAGGGTTTTCTTTATCTGAAATCTTCAACTGAATTTCATCTCCAGAAAATACCCAAAAACTCTCTTTGGTAGCAAGACGAGAGAGGAATATTTTGAGTGTTCCGACTTGTCCTTCGAGCTGGTCAAAGGCTTTATTATCATAAGCAGATTTAAAGGGCGATAGTAATGAGGTCAATTCCTCATGTTGAAATAAAGTAGTAAAAATTTCTTCATAGCTTCTATTCATAAAAGACAGAAGGTGTGGAAGTGTTGAAAAACGCCCATTTTCATAAGTTGCAAAGTAATAAATACAGGATGAGAGGAAGTTGATTGCTGATTGGGTAAAGAACTGCTCTGAACCACCACTTGAACCTCCTTTTTGTAATGCAGAAACCATTGATTCAGCCATTTCTTGAGCTTCTGCAAGGGTCTGAATGTATTCTTTTTTAAATGGATTTACCCTTTTGGATTTTTCTACATCATTCAAATTGATAACGAAAAAATCATGTTTGTAATCTTTGTCTTTTTGTTTTTTTAAAAGATATTGATAATAAGCAATTTGGGCAAGGTCAGGAAATTTAAAATCATAGATGCAGAGACAAAAACCCTTACTCATCATCTGCCGAATGGCAGGATTAATGATACCGAATGACTTACCAGACCCAGGTGTCCCCAGCACCATAGTCCCACGAAAAGGATTGATATTTATCCAGCCTTTATTGGTCTTTCGGTTGTGTCGGAATAAATATGGAATATTTACAGAAGTGGGAGTTTCTACAAGTTCTTGGTTTTGGGCAAAAGATTCCTCCTCTACATTCCAGCGGTCTTGCCCCATTTTTTGTTGCATATATTTTGAAATACTGTCAGCTCCCATTTGGGTAATAACAGCACCAACCAAAGAGAGCAATGCATACCCTACTTGATAAGGATTTATTTTTGGCAAAGTATGAATACTGGCTTCCTTAACAAAAGCTAATGAACCGATAATCATCAGTAATCCCAAGATGATAGGCAAAATAATCTCTTTGGTAACATTTAGGTCTCTTTTCTTTTTGGCTTTTGTTCCTATGGCAACGAGTGTAATGAGAATAATGGTAGAAATTTTCGCATTGATAGGAGGAAAGAATATTCCCATTTTGCCAAAATTCCGCAATAAATCAGAAAGCACAAAAATCTTTGCATCTTGAAAAAATAGCGTTAGGCAATCCATTACAACTACTGTATAGACCATTTTTTGGATAAATCCATAGATTTTTATTTGGTGCTGTTGTTCTTGCATTTTAATTGATTTTAATTTTCAATGAATGACTAATTAAAAAGTATCAGCATTTAGTATATCTGAATATTTTACGACCATTTCAATGGTTCTTCCTGATAGTTGCTCTTCCAATAGTCTTATTTTCATAACTTTACTATTAGGGTAAGTAAATTTCTTAAAGACATAAATATTTCTAAAATTCTTTTTAAAGACTTTATTATGATAGAATTGATAGATTGGTTTCATTTCTATATTTTGGTTATTGGTGGCTTTATATATTTTTTTATCATCGAGTGAAAATTTAATTCCTTCCACATCATAATTAAGATTGGATTTATTTTTAAAATTAACATCAAGAAATATGTAATCCCCCATCACATAAACATTATTAAGCTCAATGGTAAGTTTTAGAGAATTTACTTTTCTCAAAGGTCTTTGAGTATCTCGCTGAATAATATCTAATGAAAAATTTCTTAATTCAAGGTTTGAAAAACTCATTTTAGGAAACTCCAAAGGTTGCATATCTTCTGGCTGGATTTGGATATTGGTTTGAGAATTAAATACCAAAGGATTTCTAAAAACGGCTTTATACTGAACCATGAAAGACTGCCCTACAATAGTAATAATCCCTATCTGTTCTCCACTATAAAAACTATTTCGTTTCTGTTTTATCACTTTTACAGAATCTTGTTCTTGTTTATTGGTAATCTTGATTCTTGCGATATTTTCAGAAGGTAAATCTCCTATAAGTTCATCGGTAGACAAATCTACAAACTGAATGGGTTCAGGGGATATAAAATGTATATTCACTCCTTCGGTCATATTAAGTTCAGGGAGGTCACGAACTGTTTGTTCTTTCTTTTCAGTTTGAGCAAAAAGAGAAGAAGCAGAAAAAACACACCCAAATAAAATTGCTTTAATACTAATTGTCTTCATATTTTTCAAATTCTTTTTCGTTAATTAAATAGATGTAAGAGTTATATTTTAATTTTGCCTTATTCTTTCTGATAAGGTTTGCTATTGTTTGTGATGCAGAAGAGAAAGCTTTGGATAAAAAGCTTGTGAAAAATCCTTGGTTGGCATTATCCAACGATGTTCCCTGCACCGAATTTTGTCCAAGTTCTCTCATCATATCTCTAAATGCACTTTCAGGGACATAGAGTCCTTTCATTCCATCTACATCATAAACAGAGAGGTTGATAGGCAGGATTTCCCCATTATTAAGTATAGAAATTACATTGAGATTAACTCTCTGCATAGAAAATCCTGATATCTGCCCATAAATCATAGTTCCTTTATTTATTTTATGTTTTCCTACATAGATGTCTTCCAGTAGTCGGAAACGAATCCTACTACCAAGGTAACCCTTTGAGTTTTCATCTATTACGGCTTTCACAAAATTACTTTCACTTTCTTTGGTAATAGAATTGAAACTTTTGTTCAGTCCATTTTTTGAAACTTTTAGTGTGCTATTAAGAAAAGCTTTCATTTTAGCTTTATCATGTTTTAATTTTTCGTTTGCCCTTACCTGCGACTGATACTCTGGGTCTTTAGACTTTTCTAATGAATCCATAAACAACATCTGCTTTCGCAAAGTCTTTACTGGATCATCTTCTTCTTTTTGTTGAGGAGAAGAATAATTATTTGAAGCTGAAGCCGAAGAATTATAACCATTTCCTGTACCACTTGCTCCCTCATTCAGCATACGGATAATTTCTGCTGAACGCTGAAAATCTCTTTTATCTCTTGCCCTCGTATCTCTCGGCTCATAGTAAGATGTTCTTCCAGGAAATCCTCCTTGTGCCATGTTTTTTTTTCTTGCATCTTCAAGGGAATCAATGTATCTTTTTTGTTTATAATTCAGGTTATCAGAATAGTTCAAAAGACTGTCCTCTTCGGTCTCTAATCCATCAAGCATTGTTCTATTGTCACCATTGGCAAAAAACTCATCATAAGCTTCATTTTTGGTTAAAATACTATCTTTTGTTTCCCCTAATGAAAGATTAAGCTCCTGCTGTGGTTCAACAACTTCTTCATCAGCCATTAGACTTTCTACCTGATAAGCTCCAAATAAAACAAAAGGAAGAGTAATAAGTGGAATAATGTATTTCGACTGTTTAAAATTTATTTTTTTAAGGTTCATTTTTTAGTTTTTTATATTCGTTATATAAATACTCTATTCTCATACTATCATTTTTTGTAAGACTTTTCATTTTTTCTTTTTCTTGAAAGGAATGAAGTTCTTTCATTACTTTTTCCAATCGTGCTTCTTTCAGATGAAATTTTTCTTTTTCCTTATCACTTTGGGTGTAAAAATTAGGAATATTTGTAAAAGTGATTTTAGGTGGAAAATAAATTTCTCTTACTACGGCAAAAATTCCAGATAGAACCAAGAGTACCAAAGAGCAAATCAGAATTTTTTTAGGTCGGTTTTGTTCATTAGCCCAAGATAACAGGCTGTCTATTCTCTCTTTCATAGCTTAAAATCCATTGTATTTTGATTCACTTGATATTTCAGAATTGTCTATAATTTTCCAATTTTTCAGTATAACTCCATGTGGATTATTGGGAGTTCTGAGTACATCATCAAAATTACCTTCTGTTATTAATTTCCTAATAATAATTGCAGACCTTCTGTTGATTACTTGTCTTCCAAAGAATACAAATCTCTTATTAGCAACATCTAAACGGATAGAATCTGCATTTACAGTAATCATAGAACTTGATGAAACAAGTTGATTATAAAATCCCTTTTCCCTTAAGTTGGTGTATTCTTTTTTTCCTGTATCATCAATAAGATAGAGAGATTTTTCTACATTTTGCTTAATGTATTCATCATCAGGTGCAAGAGTAAAAAACAACCTATGAAAAAGTTCCACTTGAGATTTGTATTCTACTGGGCGGTTTAGAAGTTCATCAGTCTGTTTTACCAAAATCGGAACTCCATTATCTAAGATGTAAATAGATTTTCTGGAATCTTCTACAATTTTATATGAGAAAAACAATCCTGCAATAACGATTACTATCGATGCTAAAATGACAGAAATAGAAACTGCTTTGTTTATCTTTATTTTTTGTTCTATACTTTTTACTAACATAATTGAGATGGTTTCGAATTGTGATTTACTATTTTTTATCTTTATCTTCTCCTTTTCCTAACTTATAAAGAGCCTGCGCTCCAGCTACATACTTTCCTGCACTTTGTTTCATTTTAGTCATTACACCTGCTCCGCCAGCTGAAACAATGCTGTCTGCAATAGTTGGGGTCATCAGAACACCAATTCCTGTAACGATGTAAGCTACCACAGTAAATAGTGTAACATGTAACATTCCATTTCCATTGATAAAAGCCGATATGGTCGCAGAATCAACATTACCTGCACTATTTATCATTAATTCATATCGGTCTATTTCCATAGTGTAAGCAGAAATGATAAGCTGTTGTCCAATGTTGATAATGGTAAATGCGACAAATGTATACAGGTTGATATTGATAAACTTTGAAACCCAACTGGTAAGTGAACTTTCAAAGCCTGGAATAAGAGCCATGCCAACGGCTATCGGTCCAAGAACAATTAGAATATAACTCCAAATTTTTTGGATAAAGAAAATAAGATAAGTACAAACTCTGAGAATAGATAAACCAATAGCTTCTAAAAGGTCTGCTCCCCATCTTTGGAATTTAAAATCCATTCTTATAAACCATTCTTCTACAGGAGTTTGTATTTTATCCCAACCTTCTTTAATACTATCGGTTATCTTATCAATAAAACCTTTCTCTTTCAAATTATCCAATTCCTTTTGTTTTGCTTTTTCTTCGGCTTCTTTTTTAATCATATAATCCAAAAGTTGATTTTGCTTTTGAAATCGTTTAACACGAAGTGTGTTAGCCTCTCTTTCTATTTTCTCAAACATAGTTTGTGAAGGTGTAGAAACTACTCTGAATGGACTTTGAACAAAAGAATAAAAACTTGTCCAATGTAATAAAATCAGTCCTATAAAGAATGGTTTTAACATTGGGGTTATTTCCCATTCTCGGTCTCCTGACTGCATCTGCCATCCCATATAAGATAAATAAAATGTAGCTCCTATTCCTCCTATAAGTCTCCCTAAAAAGGATACTTTACTTGCTTCAGCACTAATGCTTGTGTCCAATCTATTGAATGATTTAAAAAACCATTGTTCAAAAGCTCCATCTCCTTTTAAAAATTGTAAAAGTTTATTGGAATCATCTGCACTGGGTGTTGTTTGTCCTAATGTCACTATTGGCAGTAAGCATAATATAAGGCAAACTAAAAATATAAGATATTTTGTTTTCATTAGTATTGGTCTTTATATTGGTTCATAATTTCTTGTACGATTTCTACATCGGTTCTTGTAATGTATTTTTTTCTTCCTTTTCTGAATTTATCAAGAGCATTTTTATAATCTAAATACAATTCTCCTTTTGTATTATAAGAGAATAATTCTGCTTTGAATTTTCTCCACTCCATAAGAGTTTCATGATACATCAAGAATCTTTTTCCTCTGGGCATATCCATTGTTCTTGATTTATGGTATTTATCTTTCAGTAAATCCAAAATTTCCTGTAATCTATCTATTCCTCCTGAAAATTTCAGAGTTTCATAAATTTCTTGATTATCAAA
This sequence comes from uncultured Flavobacteriaceae bacterium, assembly GCA_963530615.1. GTDB lineage: Bacteria > Bacteroidota > Bacteroidia > Flavobacteriales > Weeksellaceae > JABCPE02. The sequence continues at coordinate 2,829 of CAUSDX010000020.1, read as the reverse complement.
ACCCCACTCTCTAAAATTCTGTGGTTGTTCAGGGAAAGATTTTAGAGGATTCAGCATTCTTTTATAATATAAAACCCATAATGGGTCTGCATCTACAGTTGCGGAAGTCCAATGAGCAAAATCCTGTACATTTCTTTTATAAATGCTGTCTGACTCTGCTTTTATTTTTTCAGCTTCTTGTTTTTGAACTTCCAACTCTAACAATCTTTGGACTTCAAGACCTGTGGGTTTCAAAGGGCGTATATCCTGCCCATTTTTGTAATCTTTATTCCTTTTCGGTGACCACATTCCCCAGACTGTAGCATAAGCAAAGTTAGTCTGGACACCCAAAAACCATTTTCCATAAGGTCGCCAATCTCCCCATCTCTCAAAAACCATTCTTTTGTGTTGAGACACAATGGCATTATCATTTAGTCTATTTTGAGCATTTATACTGATGCAGAAAAGAAAAACAGCATAAATTAGTTTTTGATATTTCATATACTTTAATATTTAAGATATTGATATTTTCTCATAATGTCTTCTACAATAGATTTATCCATATTGACATACCATCCAAGATGTGGAATTTGATAAATATATGGTGTATCTTTTCCTCTTTCTAACATCAAATTGATATACATCACATTGGCGTGTAATATTCTAACTCTGTCAAATATCCTGCTGATTAAAACTTCTCTATCATATGGGTCTATAAGTAAATCACTATCTTCTCTTAATATTTCCTCTTTGAGTTCCTTCTGTATCATTAGGATTTCTTGCACAATACGATGGTAATGGTCTGTAAGAAGTATAGCATATTGAGGGTATTTTGCTGTGAGTTTTAACATTTTCCCACTGTTTTCACCTACTTCCCCAAGATATTTGTAGAGATATTTAAGCTGTTTCCCTTGTTTTATCGTTTGGTTTACTTTACTTAATTTATCATATATAAACTCCTGTATAGCAACTACTTGTGTTATTTTCTTATTTATATCATCATAGAGTTGTTTTTGTTTCTCATAGGACTTAAGAAAACCTTCATTGCTTGTAAGTCTTACCGCTTGATTTTTAGTAAGTTGAGCAATCAGCTTATCATTTACAACTACTGTCTGACCTCTTGCAGATATTACATTTAAAATCAAGCAGAAAAATATAATCTTTTTCATATCAGAAAGTTTTTATATTATCAATAATCTCTTCTACAATTTGCCTGTCTGCATTGACATAATAACTGAGCATAGCTTTATTTCTCTCAAATTTTTCTTTTGCATTTCTAATCATCATAAGCATGTAAAAAGATTGGCTATTAAGTCTTTCCACTTCTGAGAGTGCATAATCTATTAAGATTTTTCTTTCAGCTTTTTCCATTTGATTGATTGCTCCATAGGAAACAACAATTCCTGTAATGAGCCTTACCACCATTTGAAGCTCATCTACAAATTCTACCTGCTTTGGCAGAGCAACAATCAAGGTATAAGGTGCAGTTCTTATTTCTTGGATAATCTTTATTTGATTTTCTTTGATTTCTTTTGCCTCTTGTGAAATTACTATTCCAGCAGGAATAGCCTGTAATGCAAAATCAATAATTCTTAACCTGTCTTGAATTTTCTTTGTTGTATCTTTAAATTTTGACCATTGTTTTTTATTGACTACTTCTGCACCTAAATTGATATTCTGCTTTTTTTTCATTTCTTGTTGTTTCTCATTCTCCTGCATAGAATGGCGAATTTCTTGATTCATCATAGGGAAAGACACATTTTCTTCTTCCCAAGGTGGTTTTGGTTTTCCTCCTGATGATGTTAATACTAAATAACCTGCAAGAAATACTGCTGAAAAAAGAAATTTTCTCATAATGATTCGGTTTTAAAAATTATGTTTATATCTATCCATTATATTTCTGACAATATCTTTATCTGTATTGATATAGCCTTGAAAAGGGTTAATAGCTCTCCAAAATCCCAATCTTTTAGCTCTTTCTAAATCTAAACTAATGGTCGCCAGCCAGACTTTTAACATCTTTACTTTTGTAGAAATATCATAAATCAGCTTATATCTATCCCCAGCGGTTGCAAGATTTAGTTCCCCTGATTTTAGAAGCTCACTCACTTCGGTGGACATTTTGAGAATTTGTTTGTATGTATATTCCGTAGTTTTTGCTCCGAAAACAGCATATTCAGGATTTTGTTTTACAAATTTTCCAATCTCTGAAGAATACATAGTACAATCTTTTAGGTCTTCATAAATTTCTTTGACTTGTAATCCGTTTTGGAGAGTACCAGAAACTTCACTCAATCCCTTTAAGATTTTTTCTTGAATATTATTAACTACTACCATTTGAGTTCCAACCCAAGCCTGTGCTTTTTGGAGTTTATTTTGTTGTGCTATGGTTTCGTTTTGTTTGTCTTTTAGATTGTCTGAATACAGCTTTAAGGCAGCAGTAGTTACTACATCTACATAAGTGTTTTGAGCTGATAAAAAACTTCCCAAAAACACTAAACTCAAATAATATTTTTTCATAATTATATGCTATTTACAAGGTTCTCAAAAGTTTTATCTTTTTCTAATTCTAATTGTTTCCTGTCAAAATGTTTTTCTTCCAATTCTTCATTGATTTGAGCTACTTTTTCTTGGATAATTTTAATTGGATTTTCTCCTTTGTGTTTTCGCTTAATGTGATTGTAATATTTTAAAACTTTTTCATCAATTGGTTTTTTGTATAGATTGACAAGAGGGACTAAATTATCCAAAGGAGCTATTTTCTTTAAATCAGCCACGATGCGTTCTAATGCCAAATCATAATTTCCAACTGCTTTTGCATAATGTTCTACGGCTGATTTTTCAGGTTTC
>CAUSDX010000019.1:0-15548 GCA_963530615.1 uncultured Flavobacteriaceae bacterium | reverse complement strand
TCTCTTCTCTATTATATTGATAAATAAACAATATGCTTAAACAATAAAATATAGTGGCAAGATTTGAATTCATCATAATAGGTGAAAATTCTATTGAAGATCCTATGGGGAGAATAGAATACAAGAATACACTTAAAGTTGCTAAGTTTTTATCTATAAACAACATTAGAACTTTATAAATGAATACTAAACTTAAGATGTAAAACAAATAGTTAATATAATATATCTCTAATCCAAAATATTTGATAAAATAGATACTCGGAGCATAAAATATCCCAGAAATAGGGCGAGAAGACATGGTATTGGTATTAAGAAAATCTTTTAAGAAATCTATAAAAGAGGTATAATTATCAGCTTCTAAAACCCTTCCTAAATCATCAGCTAATAAAACATTTTCATAAGAAAGTTGGAATAGCAATATGCTAGAAAATAATAATACAAATAAAAAAGGTAAATGTCTTTTCATCATTAAAAATTTGATGCAAAGATATAAAAAAGAAACTCCTTTTAGGGAGTCTCTTTTTTGGTTATCACTATTTCACGATTTTCATTTCATCTAAAAGCCATTTAGAATCAGCTAACTTATCTATAATGAAAAGGATATACTTGGCATCTACCATGATGTTTCTACTAAAACGAGGGTCATAATGAATATCACTCATAGTCCCTTCCCATTGGCGGTCAAAGTTTAGACCGATTAAATTTCCATGAGCGTCTAAGGCAGGACTTCCCGAGTTGCCGCCCGTGGTATGGTTTGTTGCAGTGAATGCTAAAGGAACTTTCCCGTCTTTATTGGCATAAATTCCGTAATCTTTTTTATTATAAAGGTCAATCAACTTTTGAGGCACATTAAATTCATAATCATTAGGAATATATTTCTCCATTACACCATCTAAAGTTGTTTGATAATGATAATTGATTGCATCAGAAGGAGAGGATCCTTTTACTTGTCCGTAAGTTACTCGTAGGGTAGAGTTGGCATCAGGGAAGAAGGGTCTATCCTTATCGGTTGCCATCAGTGCCGCTATATATTTTTTTTGTAAGGCATCTATTTGGCTTTGCAATGAGTTATATTGAGGCTCAGCGTTTTGGGTATAAGCTTTTCTTATCTCCGCAAAGGTTTGAATAAATGGGTCATTCTTCAAGGCTTGAACTAGCTCTTCTAGGTTGTTGAAAAACTTGTTTATATTTTCCGTTGCTAATGTTCCATTAAATGCCTTTTTTCCTGTAATGATAGAGTTTTGTGACCAGTTTTCCATGGTAGCCAAGTTCTTATTTGAATCTTTGTATTGCTCTAAATTTGGGGCTAATTGTTTAGGAACTTTATTTAGATAAATAGCTAATAATTTGGCAGTTACCTTGGCATCAATTTCGCTATCATAGTTCTTATAAAACTCGGATAGAGTATTAGCAAAATTTTTTATGCCGTTAGGTGTTGTTTTCCCAGCTTCATAATGCTGAATAAAATGTATGAATCGGTTTGCTAAATTGAGTGTTTCTGCATTCCTTACGAGTTCAGAGTAGTAAGCATTATTCAAAGCATAAGGTGATTGCTCGTTGTATAGCTGATTAAACTCCGCAATTATTTCAGAGATTTTAGGATTTTTATTTGCTAAATCATTTTCGTAGGCTTTCTTTTTCTGAACGGCATTAGACTTTTTAAGTCCTTTGGTCTCACCAATCCATTTCTTCCAATAATTTGCCACAGAAGCGAATTTATGTGCATACTTTATCCTTGTAGCATCATCTACTCGCATTTTCTCATCTAAGGTATTGAGAGCAATATCTCTCATTTCTATCCTTGCAGGATTAGTCTCATTAATAATCTTTTCAATAGCGATGGAAGGTAAGTACTCGTTGGTTCTCCCTGGGAAACCGAATACGAAAGTGAAGTCATTCTCTTTAATATCCTTTATGGATATTGGTAAGAAATGTTTCGGAGTGTAGGGAATATTATCTTTGGAGTATTCAGCTGGTTTATTATTCTTATCAGCATAGATACGGAAAAGCATGAAATCTCCAGTGTGGCGTGGCCAAACCCAGTTGTCTGTATCGGAGCCAAATTTTCCGATGGACTGCGGTGGTGCTCCTACTAATCTCACATCTTTATAAGATTCTATGATAAAAGCATAATATTTGTTCCCAGCGAACATTGGGCGAATAGAAACTTTTTGATAAGGCTCCACCTTGAAGGATTTGGATACTTTGTCAATATTTTGGTTGATAATAGCTTGAGCTTCTCTGTCGGTAAGGTCTTTTGTTCCGTGAAGGATTTGTTCAGTTACTTCTTTTATATCTACGATGAAATCCGCAGTTACCCCTGGATTAGGAAGTTCTTCGCTCATATTCTTTGCCCAATATCCGTGGGTGAGGAGGTCATTTTCTACGGTAGAATGGCTCTGGATATTGTCATAACCACAATGGTGATTAGTAAGTAGAAGTCCCTTTGGGGAGATGACCTCGCTAGTGCAACCGCCATCAAATTGAGCTACGGCATCCTTGATGCTTGGCTTATTAGGGTCAAAAATCTGCTTTGCTGAGATTTTCATTCCCAATTTTTTCATCTCTTTTTCGTTGAGTTCGGTAGGTATCCACATGCCTCCGTATTGCTGAGCGAAAGCCACCACAGCAGGGAGCAATGAAGCTAATAATAAGATTTTTTTCATTTTAAGTAGAATTTTTTTGTAAAGATAATTATTTTTTATGATAGAAAGAATTCCAAGTTTTACTTAAACAATCATTAAATATTTGGTGTATGACCTCTGCCGTTTCTTTTAAAAGTTTATCATCTTTGACTAATATAATTAGGAATTCTTAAAGTATAATATCCTTTTAAGAAAGAATAGAATGTTCTTTTTAGATCGGAAAAAGCTTGTTTATCATTATAATTATGATGTAACCCATCTATTTCAATATTAATTTTTGCTTTTGGGATAATGATATCAATGTGCTTATATCCATCATATTTTTCTAATTCAGCAGGAATGTTTTTTGCTTTAAGTGCAAAATATAATTTTATTACTTCTGAGGTTGTTCTATCTGCTTTTTTATCAATCTATTTTTGATGTTCTATACAAAGAGGAATATTATATTTATCTATAGAAAAAGTTAAAACACCTTGTGAAATTGATTTTCCACATTCTATACAATAATATCTCATGATGTAAATTTAAGTAAATCCAAAAATTGTTGTTCATCTAATATAATGATAGTGCCAATATCTTGGGCTTTTTTGAGTTTGCTCCCTGCTTTCTCTCCGACGACTAAGTAATTTAAGTTCTTAGACACCGCTGAAATGTTTCTTCCTCCGTGCTTTTCCACCATATTTTCCGCTTCATCACGAGTAAATAGCGAGAGCTTTCCTGTGAATAAAAAGGTTTTACCTGCCAATGCATCAGAAAGGGTTTCGTTGGGTTTATCCACTCTTTCCATTTGTATTCCGTAGGATTTTAATCGTTCCAAAATCTGTTGGTTCTCTTCATTTTGAAAGAAAGAGATAATGCTTTCCGCAATTTTAAGACCTATATCTTCTACTTGCATTAGCTCTTCTAAACTTGCTTGGCGTAGGGTATCTATAGAATTGAAATTCTTTACTAATTTCTTGGCGATGGTTTCTCCCACATGTTTTATTCCTATTCCATAAAGTACCTTTTCAAAGGGAATTTGTTTAGATTTTTCAATTCCATCTATTATATTTTGAGCAGACTTCTCCGCCATTCTCTCCAAAGGTATAAGTTTTTCTTTAGTTAAGGTATAGAAATCTGCAATATTTTGAATTAAACTTTCCTTGTAAAGTTGCTCAATGGTTTCTGAACCTAAATTTTCTATGTTTAAGGCCTTTCTTGATACGAAATGAATCATTTTACCGACAACTTGCGGTGGGCAATGAGTTTCGTTAGGACAGAAGTGAATGGCTTGGTCTTGTATCTTAATCAGTGGAGTTCTACAGATAGGACATTCTTGGATATACTGTATTGCTTGGGCGTTTTTTTCTCTTTTATTGGTATTAACTCCCACGATTTTAGGGATAATCTCTCCGCCTTTTTCCACATAGACAAAATCATGAGTATGTAAATCTAAATTATTGATAATGTCTTCATTATGTAAGGAGGCTCTCTTCACGATAGTTCCTGCTAGAAGAACGGGCGTTAGGTTCGCAACAGGAGTAACTGCTCCAGTTCTTCCCACTTGATAATCAATGGAGAGTAGTTGGGTTTCTACTTTTTCTGCTTTGAATTTATAGGCCATTGCCCAGCGAGGAGATTTAGCAGTATGACCTAAAATTTGTTGTTGTTTCAAATTATTTACTTTGATAACAATTCCATCAATATTAAATCCCAAATGATGGCGTTCTTTGTCCCAATGCTCAATGAAGTTTTTAACTTCCTCTAGAGAGGTGCAGAGTTTGCTGTATTGAGAAGTTTTGAAGCCAATAGATTTCATTTTTTGTAAAATTTCCCAATGGGTATTCATCGGAATATCTTGAGCTACGAATTGATAAAGCACTGCAGAAAGATTTCGTTTGCTGACTTCTGTGCTGTCTTGTATTTTTAGGCTACCAGAAGCAGTATTTCTGGGATTCATAAAAATATCATAACCTTCTTTTTCTCTCTCTTCATTGATTTTGTCAAAGGCATCATGAGTGAGGAAAATTTCACCTCGCATAAAGAATTTTTCAGGAAAATCTCCTTGTAATTTTAATGGAATATCTCGTATGGTTTTTACATTTGGAGTAATATCATCTCCTTGAAAACCATCTCCACGAGTGATGGCTTGGGAGAGCTGTCCATTTTCATACAAAACGGAAATAGAGGCTCCGTCATATTTTAATTCTGTAACGAATTCTATATTTTCTGTTTCTAAGGTTTTTGTTAATCTTTGATGCCAATCCTCCAAATCTTGGAAATCATAAGAATTATCCAATGAATACATTCTGAATTCATGGGTTACATTCGGGAAGTTTTTGGTGATTTGTCCGCCTACTCTTATCGTAGGAGAGTTGGGGTCAAAAAATTCAGGATGTTTTTTCTCTAACTCTTGTAATTCTTTTAGTTTTTGGTCAAATTCAGAATCGGAAATAAGAGATTGATCTAATGTGTAGTAGTGATAGTTATACTGATGAAGTTCGGTTCTTAAATTTTCTATTTTTTGTTGAATAGACATACAATATATTTTGGACAAAAATAAGGATTTTATTACTTTTGTGACATTAACCTTATAAATTTATAAAATGGCAACAAGAACAAAAGTGGCGGTATGGGCGATGATGTCTTGTGGAGTATTATTTTCTGCTCAAGATAATTTGGTGAATAGCCTTAAAAACAATAAGTCAGAAAATCCTGATTTTCAATTTACAACGATTAAAAGAAATGATGTAACTTCTGTGAAAAATCAAGGTTCGTCAGGGACCTGCTGGAGTTATTCAGGAAATTCATTTTTAGAATCAGAAATGATAAGAATGGGCAAACAGCCAGTGGATATCGCTGAAATCTACACCGCGAGACAGGTATATCGTGATAAAGCAAAACTTTATGTACTTAATGGAGGTTCTCTTGAATGGGGCGAAGGTGGAGCATTACATGATGTTATTAATATGTATAAAAAATATGGAGCTGTTCCACAAGAAGCTTATACAGGGCTGTTACATGGAGCTACAAGAAATAATTTTAAGGAGATGAGTGCGGTGATTAAAAATATGTTAGATGCTTATGTGAAAAATCCTGCTGGTAAATTATCCCCAAATTGGCTTTCTAATATAGATAATGTATTAGATTCTTATTTAGGGAAATATCCAGAATCTTTCTTCTACAATGGGAAAAGATATACGCCACAGACTTTTGCAAAGGAAGTAATTGGCATTAATCCTGAAAATTATGTAGGAATTTCATCTTATAAGGACTATCCTTATTATCAAAGATTTGTACTTCCTGTACCTGATAATTGGTCTCATGATACAAATTGGAATGTGCCAATGGAAGAACTTACGAAAATTATAGATAATGCTATTCAAAAAGGATTTACCGTAGGTTGGGCAACAGATGTTTCGGAACCTTATTTTTCTTATAAAAATGGAGTGGCTTATGTACCTGATTTAGATTTAGATAATATTTCTGACGAGCAAAGAGCAGATTTATTTAAAGGTCCAAAACCTGATAAAAAAATCACAGAAGATATGCGTCAATTAGGACTTAATAATCTTACAACAACAGATGATCATGGAATGCAAATCGTAGGTTTAGCAAAAGACCAAACAGGAAAAGAATATTATATTGTGAAAAATTCTTGGGGAGAAACTAATGATTATCAAGGATATATTTATGTGACAAAACCTTATGTGCAATTTAAATCTACTGCGATTCTTGTGCATAAGGATGCAATTCCTACTGAAATTTTAAAAAAATTAAAACCTACGACAAATATTGGTTTTTAATAGAAAATAAGTTTAAAATCTGACCTAATTTTATTTGGTCAGATTTTTTTTATCTTTGTTGCTAGAATTTGGAATATGAAGATTTTAGTCATACAGAAAAAAATGATGGGTGATGTATTGGTGAGTTCTATTGTTTTTGAATTCTTGAAAAAATATTATCCCAATGCAGAATTACATTATTTGATTGATAAGAAACATTATCAAGTCATTAAGAATCATAGATATATAGATAGAGTTATTTATTTTGAGAGTTTTTTTTCTATGTTGAAAAAAATAAGAAAAGAAAGATATGATGTTGTGATAGATATTTATGCGAATGTGGAGACTGCTATTCTTTCATTTTTATCAGGAGCAGGGAGAAGAATTTCTTTTTATAAAGGATATACAGCTTTATTCTATACGGAAACTATTAGAAGGACTCAAAAGGAAGAATTTCCATTATTGACAACTGCATTAGAACATCGTTTGCGATTATTAGCTCCTTTAAATATTAAGATAGAACCGATAAAACCTAAAATTTTCATTTCGGAAGAAGAAGAAAAAGATGCCTATAATTTATTAGAAAATTTGGGGATTATAAATAATAATTTACTGATGATAAGTACTTTTGGGAGCAGTCCTGAAAAAACTTATCCTATAGAATACATGGCAGAGATAATTGATTTCATAGCAGAAAATACAACTGCTAAAATTCTTTGTAACTATCTTCCATCTCAAAAAGTAGATTTTGAAACTTTGTATAATTTACTTTCTGAAAATACTAAAAATCAAATCATTAAAGATTTTGACACTAAAAATTTAAGGCAATATATTGCTGTTTTAAGCTATTGCAAAGCATTGATAGGGAATGAAGGAGGTTCTACCAATATTTCTAAAGCGATGGATGTTCCTACTTTTAGTATTTATGCTCCAGGCATTGAGGGGTGGGATTGGTATGTAGATGGAGTCAAAAATATTTCTATTCATGCTAAAAATTATCAAATTAATAGCTACCAAGAATATAAACCTAATCTTTTCAAAGAAAAATTATTACAATTTTTGGAAAATAATAAAATTTAATAAAAATGAAAATAGCCTACGATGCCAAGCGTTTTTTTCATAATTCATCTGGATTAGGTAATTATTCTAGAGATTTGATAAGGATTTTGGCGAATCATTATATTGATAATGAGTATGTACTTTTATCAAAGAATAAAAGTACAAGAGGGGAAGATATTTTAGCCTTGCAAAATGTAAAATATACTTCGATAAGTAAAGGATTTTTAGAACGCCAACGAAAAATGGGAATAGATGCTCAAAATTTAGGAGCAGATATTTTTCATGGATTATCAGGTGAGTTGCCATTAAATTGGAATAATAGACCGATCAAAAAAATTGTAACGATTCATGATTTGATTTTTGAGAGATATCCACAGTTTTATTCATTTTTTGATAGGAAAATTCATTTTTGGAAATTTAAGAAATCGGCAGAAATGGCAGATTTGGTCATTGCAATTTCCGAACAAACGAAAAAAGATATTGTTAAATTCTTAAAAATTCCAGAAGAAAAAATCAGAGTGGTGTATCAAGGGTGTCATCAAGCATTTAAGGAAAAGCCTAATGAAGAATTTTTATTACAAATTCAAAAAAAATATAATCTTCCTCATCGTTTCATTCTGAATGTAGGGACAATAGAAGAACGGAAAAATTTACTATCGGTAGTGAGAGCATTGGCAGGAACTAAAATTCCTTTGGTGGTCGTTGGAAAAAGAACCAAATATTACAAAAAAATAGAGAGAGAAATTCGTGAAAATAAAGTAGAAATTTATTTTTTAGAAGGTCTTTCTATGCCTGAATTGGCAGGAGTCTATCGCTTGGCGGATATTTTTATTTATCCAAGTCTGTTTGAAGGTTTTGGAATTCCTATAATAGAAGCTTTATTCTCGGAAACTGTAGTGATTACGAGTAACTTGAGTTGTCTTCCAGAAGCAGGAGGAAAAGATTCTGTGTATATAAATCCTCTGGATGTTTGTGATATTCGGGCAAAAATTAAATTTCTTTGGGATAATGAGTCTGAAAGAAAATATCGTGCAGAAAAAGGATTAGAATTTGTTCAAAAATTTAGTGATGAGGAAATTGCTAAAAATTTGATAGAGGTATATCAAGAAGTATTTGAAAAAAGTTAAGTTATTTCTTGAAAAAAGAGGAATAAATTTGGTTTATACTTAATTTATTCATTACCTTTACAACGCAAATTAGAATTTAAGTTAGTGAAAAATTTCATATCCCATAAACTTATGTTTATAACTTTGGCTAAAGGGTTAGAGATGGTTTTAGGGGCTTTGGTATTTATGCTAAAATTATAAAGAGATATAGGTTATATATCTCTTGTATTATTTTTATAGAGTAATGATTAAAAATAAAAACTTATGAATATTAAAACTATTGCAAATACGATTAGAGGGTTAGCCATAGATGGAGTATCCGCTGCTAATTCTGGTCATCCGGGGATGCCGTTGGGTATGGCTGATGTTAGTGCGGTTCTTTGGTCTGAATTTATGAATTACAATCCTAATGATACACAATGGTGGAATAGGGATAGATTTGTGTTATCAGCAGGGCATGGAAGTATGTTGATTTATAGTTTATTACATCTTTATGGATATGATTTGTCAATTGATGACTTAAAAGCTTTTAGAAAGTGGGGAAGTAAAACACCAGGACATCCTGAAAATTTTGTAACTCAAGGGGTAGAAACCACTACAGGACCATTGGGGCAAGGAGTAGCAAATGCCGTAGGGATGGCTTTAGCAGAGGCTTCTTTAGCAGGTAGATATAATAAAAAAGGTTATGAAATCATAGATCACTATACATATGTAATTGCGGGGGATGGATGTTTGCAAGAAGGTATCTCTCATGAGGCGTGTTCCTTTGCAGGACATAATCAGTTAGGGAAATTGATTATGCTTTATGATAGTAATAATATTACGATTGATGGACCTACTTATATTTCCTATTCAGAAGATGTAGAAAAAAGATTTGAGGCGTATGGTTGGCAAGTAATTAAAATTAATGGTCATGATTACGAACAAATTAGAGAAGCTATAAAAGAAGCGAAATCAGAAAAATCAAAACCTTCTATAATTATTTGTGAAACAGTTATTGGTTTTGGTTCGCCGAACAGAGCTGGAACATCTAAAGCCCATGGAGAGCCTTTTCCAGCAGAAGAAATAGCCTTGACTAAAGAAAAATTAGGACTTCCTATTGATAAATCTTTTTTTGTACCAGAAGAAATTGTGAATTTAAGAAAAATTACCCAAGAAAAAGGGGAGAAAATTCAAAATCAATGGAATGCTCTTTGGGATAATTATAGAAAGGAATATCGAGAATTAGCAGAGGAGTTGGAAAAAAGTATGAGAGGAGAAATATCTGAAAAGGTATTTGATATTCCAATATTTGGCTCTGAAAAATCGATTGCAACCCGCTCTGCTTCAGGAATTGTATTAAATCATATAGCTCAATATATTCCGCAATTAATGGGAGGTTCAGCGGATTTGACACCTTCTAATAATACTTTACCGGTAGGGGAAGAATCTTTCTCGCCAGAAAATCCTCAAGGGAGATATATCAGATATGGTATCCGAGAGCATGGTATGGCAGCAATTATGAATGGTTTGGTTCTTCACGGGGGAGTTTTACCATATTCGGGAACATTCTTTGTTTTTTCTGATTATATGCGTCCTGCAATGCGTATGTCTGCTTTAATGGAACAACAGGTGATTTATGTTTTAACTCATGATTCTATCGGTTTAGGTGAAGATGGACCAACTCACCAGCCAGAAGCTCATCTTTGGGCTTATAGAATGATTCCAAATATGTGTGTAGTGCGTCCTATGGATGCCAACGAAACTGCTGAAGCTTGGAAAATTGCTCTGAAAAATAAAAAAACACCAACTTGTTTGGTTCTAACTCGACAAAATTTACCTGTTTATGATAGAGAAAAATTAGGTTGGGCAAAGGCAGAAGAAGCTCAAAAGGGAGGTTATGTTCTTTGTGAAGATAAAGATTTTGAAGCAATTATTATTGCGACGGGTTCAGAAGTGGAATTGGCGATTGAAGCTAAATCAAAATTAAATGAACAAGGAATGAAAGTAAGAGTGGTTTCTATGCCAAGCACTAATATTTTTGACAATCAACCTGAAGATTATCAAGAATCAGTATTGCCTAAAAATATTACTCGTAGAGTAGCGGTAGAAGCAGGGGTTACTTTGGGATGGTATAAATATGTGGGAACTTATGGTAAAGTAATTGGTTTAGACCGATTTGGTGCATCAGCTCCGTATAAAGTTCTCTATCAAGAATTTGGAATAACCTTTGATGCTATAGTTGAAGCAGTAAATTCAATAAAATAATAGAAATATCAAATTAAAAATAGATAAAATGATTGTTACAACAGACCAATTATTCAAAGCTGCGTACGGGAAATTCGCAGTAGGTGCTTATAATATTAATAATATGGAACAAGCTTTAGGCTTGTTTGAAGGACATGCAAAAGCACAAGCTCCTTTCATTGTTCAATTATCAAAAGGGGCAAGAAAATATGCTAATCCTAAAATGATTGAGGGGATAATTCGTTCAGCAGAAGAACTTTATCCTGAATTGATTTTTGCAGTACATTTAGATCACGGAGATGAAGAGACTTGTTACGATTGTATAGATTCAGGATTTTATAGTTCTGTGATGATTGATGCATCTCATGAGTCTTTTGAGAAGAATGTAGAAATTACCAAAAGAGTAGTGGAGAGAGCTCATGCTAAGGGAATTAGTGTGGAATCTGAGTTAGGTATGTTAGGTGGAGTAGAAGAAGATATTCAGGTAGATGAAAAACATGCGATGCTCACAGACCCAGAGGAGGCAAGAAAATTTGTAGAGCTTACAGGTTGTGATTCATTAGCGGTGGCTATTGGAACAAGTCATGGAGCATATAAATTTTCTGGAAAGCAAGGTCTTCACTTTGATAGAATAGAAGAAATTCAAAGGTTATTACCAAATACGCCTTTGGTAATGCATGGTTCAAGTTCTGTACCAAGAGAAGAAGTAGAAAGAATTAATGGTGCAGGAGGAAAAATGGATCCATCTGCACAAGGGGTAAATGCAGACGAATTTGCAAGAGCAGTAAAATTAGGTGTTACAAAAGTTAATATTGATACTGATGGTAGATTGGTATGGACAAGAGTGCATAGAGAATTTTTTAGAGATAAGCCAGAGCAGTTTGATTTCCGTGCTCCTGGGAAGGTTTTTATTCAAGAGTATGCTGATTTTATTGTAAATAAATCTAATAAATTATTATCTACAAATCAGTTAGAGTATGTTAGACAAACATTAAAATAAAACCTAAAACCACATAGATATACATATCTGTGTGGTTTTTAATTAAATTTTAATATTGAAAAAATGAAAAAATTAGATCGTAATTTAGCTATGGAGCTCGTGAGAGTAACAGAATCAGCGGCAATTTCTGCAGCGAAGTTTATCGGTGTAGGAGATAAGAATGGAGGAGATAAAGCGGCTGTAGATGGAATGAGAGAGTTCTTAAGAAACATTGATTTTCAAGGAACGATAATCATAGGAGAAGGAGAAAAAGATGAAGCACCAATGCTTTATAACGGTGAAAAAGTAGGAACAGGAAAAGGAGTGGAAGTGGATATTGCTGTAGATCCTGTAGAGGGAACGAATCTTTTAGCGTTGGATAGACCTAATGCGATTGCCACTATTGCAGTTGCAGAAAAAGGCAGTATGTGGAATCCTGGTAATTCTTTTTACATGAATAAATTAGTGGTAGGTGAAAAATCACGAAATGTCATAGACATCACGAAATCTATTACGGAAAATTTACAACGAATTGCCGAAGCAGAAGGGAAAAAGGTAAGCGATTTAACGGTGTATATTTTGGATAAACCTCGTCATAAAGAGATGATTTCTGAAATTAGAGCGGCAGGAGCAAGAATTACTTTACATACAGATGGAGATGTATTGGGGGCTTTATTGGCAGCGATGCCTAATACTGGTGTAGATGTATTGATGGGAATAGGAGGAACGCCCGAAGGGGTTTTAGCAGCTTGTGCGGTTAAGGCTCTTAATGGAGGAATGCAAGGCATGAGAGCTCCTCAGCTGAAAGAAGAAAAAGAAAATCTTGAAAGAGATGGAGTGGATATCCATGAGGTATTGACTTTAGACACATTAGTAAAGAGTGATAATACTATTTTTTCAGCTACGGGGATTACGAGTGGAGGATATTTGGCTGGTGTTAAATTTAATACTGATGGATCAGCCGTTACTAAAAGCATAGTTATTCGTTCCAAATCGGGTTCTATTCGTTTTATAGAGGGATACCATACTCATGGGAAAATAGAAAAAATACAATAAAGAATTATTATCAATAAAAAATAATATAAGTAAAATGAAAAAAATAGCACCATCTCTTTTATCTGCGGATTTTTGTTATTTAGGGCGAGATATTAAAATGTTAGAAGAAGCAGGGGCAGACCTTCTCCATATTGATGTAATGGACGGACTTTTCGTGCCTAATATAACAATAGGAATTCCTGTTTTACAAGCAATAAAAAAACAGACTCAACTTCCTTGTGATGTACATCTAATGATAGAAAAACCAGAGCGATATGTAGAGGATTTTATAAAGGCAGGTGCAGATTATTTGACCATTCATGCAGAGGCTTGCACTCATCTTCATAGAACTTTACAGCATATTAGATGTTTAGGTTGTAAAAGTGGAGTATCTCTTAACCCTCATACACCGATTAGTGCCATAGAAGAAGTTTTAGAAGAGATAGATTTAATTCTGATAATGTCTGTAAATCCTGGTTTTGGAGGGCAATCTTTTATCCCTTCTGCTTTATCAAAAATCAAAAGATTAAAACAATTATTACAGGAAAGAGGTATGGAGCATATAGAGATAGAAGTAGATGGAGGGGTTAAATTAAATAACATTCAAGAAGTTGCCGAAGCAGGTGCGGATATCATAGTTTCTGGTTCGGGGATTTTTAATGGAAAACCTCAAGAAACCATCGCAGAGATGAAAAAAATAATATAAAATTTGTTTTTTACAATAAAAGAATTATTTTTGCGAAGTATAATTTTAAATAAAAATAGTAATGAAAAAGATGTTTTTAGCAGGTGCATTTGCACTATTTGGATTAGTAAATGCACAAGAAAAAGGAAATTTTAAGGTGGGAGCTCACATCGGTTTGCCAGTAGGTGATTTATCAGATACTCATAGCTTTAATATCGGTGCTGATGTAGCTTATGTGTATCCAGTTTCAGAAAATCTTAAATTAGGAGTGACTACAGGGTATTCTCACTATTTTGGGAAAAGAGAAAGAGTTGGTTTAGGAGATTTTAATTTTAGTTTTGATTTTCCTGATTTAGGAATTATTCCATTGGCGGCTACGGGGCAAGTAAATGTAGGGAATAATATATTTGTAGGAGCTGATTTAGGATATGCTTTCTTCACTGGTAGATATTCTGACTTCAAAACAGGATCATTCTACTACCAGCCAAAAGTAGGATATTCTGTGAATGGAAAGCATGATGTATATCTTTCTTTCAAAGGAATGTCTTTCAAATATCAAGGAGTAAGAGATAATGGTAACTCTATCAATTTAGGATATGCTTACAATTTCTAAAAAATAAAAATGATAAAAAAACTGCTGACCTTTTGGTTAGCGGTTTTTTGTTTTTTTATATCAACTCACATTTGAAAACTTCGGAGAAGTGCCGTTTTATTTTGTTTTTTACTTCTTCTATATTGAGTTTTTGTCCCAGCTCCCGTTCAAGGGAGGTTACTTGTTTTCCCTTAATCCCACAAGGAATGATATGCTCAAAATATCGCATATCGGTATTGACATTAAATGCAAAACCATGTATGGTAACCCAGCGAGAAGCCTTCACGCCCATGGCACAGATTTTCCTTGCAAAGGGTTTCCCTACATCCAGCCAAACGCCAGTTTCTCCCTGAGAGCGTTTACCTTTTAGACCATAATCTGCCATGGTAAGAATAATGACTTCCTCTAAATTTCTCATATAACGATGAATATCCGTAAAAAAATTTTCTAAATCCAAGACAGGATAACCTACAATCTGCCCATAACCATGATAGGTAATATCTCCGCCACGATTGGTCTTCACATAAGAGGCATTGATTTTTTCTAATGTTTCGGTACTGATGAGCATATTATTTTCATCACCGCTTTTCCCTAAAGTATAGACATGAGGGTGCTCCACAAAGAGGAAATAGTTGGGCGTTTCTATTATTTGCTCCGCTGGGGATTTTCGGTTTTTCATTTTTATCTCTATGGCGTTTTTCATGAGATTCTCTTGATATTCCCAAGCGGTGGAATAATCCATTATCCCTAAATCTTCAAACTTAATTTTGGTATTCATGGCACAAAATTACATCAAAAAACTCTTAATATCCTCTCTTTATAGTAACAATATCAATATTTAACCGCTGTAATGGAGTAAAAGACCAATCCATTTCGGTAAAATAATGAAGCGTTTAGGTTCATTATAGATATTTTTAGGTTCCGAACCTAAAAAATTAGGTAGATGACCTAAAGCAAATAGATAAACAACCTAAAATTTTAGGTCATCAACCTAAACGGAACGATGAAGGACCTAAAAATATCATTTCAGAACCTAAATTTTTATTAAAAAAAACTATTTTTGTGGATAATTAATACAAAAAAAATATATAAAATGAAAAAGTTGATTTTATCCGCAGGATTATTTCTTACCACATTATTCTATGCACAAAACACAGACATTAAAACCTTAATCCAAAAAGCCAACCAAGGTGATGCAGAGGCTCAATATAATTTAGGAGTTGCCTACTATAATGGAGAAGGAGTAGAGCAATCTCATAGCAAAGCGGTGTATTGGTATCAAAAATCCGCAGAGCAAGGTGATGCAGAGGCTCAATATAATTTAGGAGTTGCCTACTATAATGGAGAAGGAGTAGAGCAATCTCATAGCAAAGCGGTGTATTGGTATCAAAAATCCGCAGAGCAAGGTGATGCAGAGGCTCAATATAATTTAGGAGTTGCCTACTATAATGGAGAAG
>CAUSDX010000018.1:0-22888 GCA_963530615.1 uncultured Flavobacteriaceae bacterium | reverse complement strand
ATAATACTTCTAATATTAACCACAAAATGTTTTTGCAATTTTATTGCCCATGAAATATCAAATATCTGATATTCAATAAAAAAATTACTCACGAACTCTTAATCCACTTCCAAAGGTCTTTATAGCTTACCTTACTACCATACATTAATATTCCCATTCTATAAATTTTTGAAGCAATAAATATCATTCCTAATACTGATAAAAATAAAATACTTATTGATAATAGCAATTCCCATGTAGAAACTCCGAAGGGAATCCTTGCCAACATAGCAATTGGAGAAGTAAAAGGCACAATAGAGAGCCAAAAACTCATGGCTCCATCAGGATTATTCATGATACTCATACTTCCATAAAATCCCAATGCTAATGGAATAATAGCAAACATAATAAATTGCTGAGTCTCCGTTTCACTATCCACCGCTGAACCAATCGCAGCAAACATTGCACTATAAAATAAATATCCTAATAGGAAATAAACAACAAAGACAAACAATATTAATCCAAAATCTATTTCTTTCATTGTAGAGAATATATTTTGAATAGTTTCTCCATAATTTAACAGCATATTATTTCCCGATGTATCCAAAAATTGAAACAAACCTACTACCATCATTATCCAAGCAAAAAACTGCACTAACGCCACACCTGTAACACCTAAAATTTTCCCCATCATTAAATCCAATGGTTTTACTGAAGATATTATAATCTCAACTACGCGAGTACTCTTTTCCTCTAATACACTTCTCATCACTCTCACTCCGTACATAAAAATAAACATAAAAACAACATACATTAGAAAACCACTTATTCCTGTTTTCACACCGATAAGCATATCATCTTCATTTTGTCCAGAAATATTCGTTACATTTAGTAATACCTTCTGTTCCAAATCTTGGATTTGTAATGGAGTTACTCCCAAATCTAATATTTTCTTAGATTTTACAATATCTGTAAGGTCTTGGATGATTTTATGTCTTACCTCATACCCTATATTTTTATTCGTTAAGAGTTCTACCTTATTTAATTGATGAATATTTGAAATTTCAGGAATAATTAAAATTTCATCGGCTTCTTCATCTGATTTTAAAGCATTTTTCAAATGATTTTCATTACTCTTAGGCACAAATGTATATGCCACATTTTCATCTGATTTTAATTTATGCTCAAAAATGCCACTTTTATCAATTACCTTAATATTATTTTCAGCCTTATTAGCTTGAAATATAAAAGAAACTACCCCACCAAAAACAACTAACAACAATGGAGTAAATAATGTCAATATAATAAAAGACTTTTTTTTCACTTGAGTAAGAAACTCTCTTTTAGCGACTAAAACTATATTTTTCATTGATTTATTTTTCATTGGTTTGCACTGCGGAGATAAACACTTCATTCATAGTTGGCATTTTTTCTTTGAATAACTGCACTTTTCCAATTTCTGTGAGTTCTTGAAACAATTGTCTTTGATTAAAGTCGTTTTTTAATTCAAAACTAACAAATTCCCCTTTTCTTTGTTCGTTTTGTAATGGCATTCGCTCTTTGAATTGATTAAATCGCTCTTCTTTTATTTCTGTTAGTGAAATTTCTAATAAATTTTGTCTAAATTTTTCTTTTATCTTGGTAATTTCTCCTTCAAAAACCTTTTTAGATTGATGAACCAAAGCTACTTGATCACAAAGTTCTTCCACGCTTTCCATCCTATGAGTAGATAAAATAACTGTAACTCCATTTTCCTTTAGTTCTATTATTTGATTCTTAATAAGATTAGCGTTTACAGGGTCAAATCCAGAAAATGGTTCATCTAAAATTAATAACTGAGGACGATGCAAAACTGTAACCACAAACTGCACCTTTTGAGCCATTCCCTTAGAGAGCTCTGATATTTTTTTATTCCACCATTGTCCTATTTCCAGTTTTTCAAACCAATATTTAGACTGCTCTAAAACATCTTGGCGTTTCATTCCTTTCAATTCCCCAAAATACATCAACTGGTCTCCAATGCTCATATTCTTATATAAACCTCTTTCTTCTGGCATGTAGCCTACCTCTCGAATATGTTGAAAATCTAATAATACATCATTAAAAAAAATTTTTCCCTTATCCGCTTGAATAATTTGATTAACAATTCTAATAAAAGTAGTTTTCCCAGCTCCGTTAGGTCCCAAAAGTCCATAAATACTCGCTTTTGGAATTTCTAAACTAAAATCCTGCAAGGCGATTTTCTTCCCTGCATCATAAGTTTTTGTGATATGCTCTGCTCTTAACATTAAATATTTTTTATTTATCAGTTTTCAAATATAAAATTTTGTTACAAATTTCATTTAGTTTTTTTACAAAAAAATCCAATTTCATTAGAAATTGGATTTTTAATATCAATTTTATTTTATGCTTGTGGAGTATTATTTGCTCCTAAAACAAAAGGCTCAACTTCTTTAATTTCACCAAATTGTTGTTCATAACTTGCTATATTTTGCTGTAGAGCATTCAACAATCTTTTCGCATGAAGAGGAGCAAGAATTACTCTACTTCTTACTTGTGCCTGCTGAACGCCTGGCATCAATTGAATGAAATCCAATACAAACTCTGAAGGTGAGTGATTTACTAAAGCTAAATTAGTATAAACTCCTGTTGCTACCATTTCATTTAATTGGATATTGATTCCGTTTTGATCTTGATTTTGGTTGTTGTCCATAATATTTATTTTTTTTATAAATTAAATGTATTTTGAAATTTGAGATATGAAAGATATAAAAATATTTCCATATCTCAAACTTTTATTGTTATTAAATTTTAGTTAATGTCTTCAAACTCTCTATTTGAGCCTACGATGATGTTTTGATAATCTTTAAGACCTGTTCCCGCTGGAATTCTATGTCCCACGATAACATTTTCTTTCAGACCATTTAGTTCATCTACCTTACCAGATACTGCTGCTTCATTAAGTACCTTAGTTGTTTCTTGGAATGATGCCGCAGACATAAATGATTTCGTTTGTAGAGCCGCTCTCGTAATACCTTGAAGAACAGGATTTGCTGTTGCTGTAAGAGCCTCTCTCACCTGAACTAACTGCAAATCTTCTCTCTTCAGTTTAGAGTTTTCATCTCTAAGTTCTCTTGCGGTAATCATTTGCCCCGCTTGGAACTCTTTGGAATCTCCTGGATCAGTTACAACCTTCAAACCGAACACTCTATTATTTTCCTCAATGAAATCTAATTTATGCTCTAATGAACCTTCTAAGAACTGAGTATCTCCACCATCCACAATCTCTACTTTTGTCATCATTTGGCGAACAATAATCTCAAAGTGCTTATCATCAATTTTCACCCCTTGAAGACGGTATACCTCTTGAATTTCATTCACAATATACTCTTGAACTGCAGTAGGTCCCTTGATTGCTAAGATATCGTCTGGTGTGATAGAACCATCTGATAGTGGAGAACCCGCCCTTACAAAGTCATTCTCTTGAACAATAATTTGGCTTGATAATTTCACCAAATACTTTCTAATCTCTCCTGTCTTAGACTCTACTATCAACTCACGGTTACCTCTTTTAACTTTTCCATAAGATACCACCCCATCTATTTCAGTAACTACAGCAGGATTAGAAGGGTTTCTTGCCTCAAATAACTCCGTTACTCTTGGAAGACCTCCTGTAATATCCCCAGCTTTTGCTGATTTTCTTGGCATTTTAATCAAGACTTTACCAGCCTTAATTTTCTCTCCATCATTAACCATCAAGTGAGCACCTACTGGTAAATTATAAGATTTTTGCTCTACACCTTTAGAATCTACCACTCTCAATGTAGGAACAGCTTTCTTATCTCTTGATTCTACAATTACTTTTTCTTCAAATCCTGTTTGCTCATCAATCTCTAACTGGAATGTTCTACCTTGGAGAATATCTTCATACTCTACCTTACCTGCCGTTTCTGCAATAATAACAGCATTGTATGGATCCCACTTACAGATTACATCTCCTTTTTTCACTTTATCTCCTGGCTTCACAGAAAGAACTGCTCCATAAGGAATGTTCGCAGTCATAATTTGAGTTCTAAACTCGTTATCTGCTACTAAACGGAACTCAGTAGAACGAGAAATCACAATTTCTACTGCATTTCCATTTTCATCTTCTGAAGTAATAGTTCTCACTTCATCCATCTCTACAATACCATCTCTTCTTGCTGTAATAGATGAATTTACAGAGATATTTCCTGCTGTACCCCCTTGGTGGAAGGTTCTCAATGTCAACTGAGTACCAGGCTCACCGATAGATTGAGCTGCAATAACTCCTACAGCTTCTCCCATATGAATCATCTTACCTGTCGCTAAGTTTCTACCATAACATTTCGCACAGATACCTTTTTTAGCTTCACAAGAAAGTGGAGAACGAACCTCTACCATTTCCAATCCAGAGTTTTCAATTTTCTTCGCCAAGACTTCATCTATAATTTCATCTTCATTAACAATCAACTCATCTGTTTCTGGATCATAAATATTATGGCAAGAAACTCTACCCAAAATTCTTTGAGATAACGGCTCTATAATCTCATCATTTTTCTTCAAGGCTGTTACTTCTACCCCTCTCAATGTACCACAATTATCCTCTGTGATGATAACATCTTGTGCCACATCTACTAATCTTCTCGTTAGGTAGCCCGCATCGGCTGTTTTAAGGGCTGTATCCGCAAGACCTTTTCTCGCACCGTGCGTAGAGATGAAGTATTCCAAGATAGAAAGACCTTCCTTAAAGTTAGCTACAATCGGGTTTTCAATAATCTCCGCTCCTGTAGAACCAGCTTTTTGAGGCTTCGCCATCAAACCACGCATCCCTGAAAGCTGACGAATCTGCTCTTTGGACCCCCTCGCTCCAGAATCTAGCATCATATAAACAGAGTTGAACCCTCCTTGGTCGGTCTTCATTCTGCTCATAATCATCTCTGTAAGTCCTGCATTGGTATTGGTCCAAACATCAATAACTTGGTTATAACGCTCATTATCCGTAATAAGCCCCATGTTATAGTTTGCCTTAATCTCATCTACCGTTTCTACCGCTTGAGCAATCATCTTCTTTTTCTCTTCTGGCACCACAATATCTGCTAAACTAAATGATAGACCTCCTCGGAATGCATTTTTATATCCCAAGTCCTTCATATCATCCAAGAATTTCACCGTAGTAGGGAAATCTGTTTCAGCTAAAATAGTCCCAATAACATCTCTCAGAGATTTTTTGGTCAATAATGTATCTATATATCCTACTTGTTTAGGTACAATTTGATTAAATAAAATTCTACCTACCGTAGTTTCTATTAATTTAGTAACTAATTCCCCATCTTCTTTAATTGGAAGACGGCATTTTACTTTTGCGTTAAGAGATGCTTTCCCTTCTGCATAAGCAATCTCTGCCTCTTCTGGAGAATAAAATACCAAACCTTCTCCTTTTACCTTATTATCTTCGGTAGAATGAGCTTCTTTTGTCATGAAATAAAGTCCCAAAACCATGTCTTGAGAAGGAACGGTAATTGGCGAACCATTTGCAGGGTTCAAAATATTTTGAGACCCCAACATCAATAACTGAGCCTCCAAAATAGCCTCTGGTCCTAATGGCAAATGCACCGCCATTTGGTCCCCATCAAAGTCGGCATTAAACGCCGTAGTTACCAATGGATGAAGCCTAATCGCTTTACCTTCAATCATTTTTGGTTGAAATGCTTGGATACCCAAACGGTGAAGCGTAGGAGCACGATTCAACAGAACAGGATGTCCTTTCATCACATTTTCCAAAATATCATAGACTACCGCTTCTTTTCTATCGATAATTCTCTTCGCAGATTTTACGGTTTTTACAATACCCCTTTCTATCAATTTTCTGATAATAAATGGTTTGTATAGTTCCGCCGCCATATCCTTTGGAATACCGCACTCGTGTAGTTGTAAATCTGGTCCCACAACAATTACAGAACGAGCTGAATAATCTACTCTTTTTCCTAATAAGTTTTGACGAAAACGCCCTTGCTTACCTTTCAAAGAATCAGAAAGAGATTTCAAAGGTCTGTTTGATTCTGATTTTACCGCAGAAGACTTTCTCGTATTATCAAATAAAGAATCTACTGCCTCTTGAAGCATACGCTTTTCATTTCTCAAAATCACTTCTGGAGCTTTAATTTCCAAAAGTCTTTTCAAACGATTATTTCTGATAATTACTCTTCTATAAAGGTCATTCAAATCAGAAGTTGCAAAACGCCCACCATCAAGCGGAACAAGCGGTCTTAACTCTGGAGGGGTAACTGGAAGAACTCTCATTACCATCCACTCTGGACGGTTAATCATTCTTGTGTTCGCATCTCTCAACGCTTCTACCACAGAAAGTCTCTTCAAAGCCTCCGTTCTTCTTTGCTTAGAAGTCTCATTATGAGCCTTATGTCTTAAATCATAAGATAATGCATCAAGGTCTATTCTCTTTAATAACTCCTCAATAGCCTCAGCACCCATTTTCGCTATAAACTTATTAGGGTCTGAATCATCAAGATATTGATTTTCCACAGGAATACTATCTAAAACATCTAAATACTCCTCCTCTGTCAAGAATTCCATTTCTTCAAAATCAGAACCATCTGCTTTTTTAGCAATACCTTGCTGAATCACCACATATCTTTCATAATAGATAATCATATCTAATTTCTTAGATGGCAATCCTAAAAGGTATCCTATTTTATTAGGTAAAGAACGGAAGTACCAAATATGAGCAATTGGTACCACCAAATTAATATGCCCAATACGCTCTCTTCTTACCTTCTTCTCCGTAACTTCTACACCACAACGGTCACAGACAATTCCTTTATAACGAATTCTTTTATATTTACCACAAGCACATTCATAATCCTTAACTGGACCAAAAATTTTCTCACAGAACAAACCGTCTCTTTCTGGCTTATGCGTTCTATAATTGATGGTTTCTGGTTTTAACACCTCTCCTCTAGACTCTTGAAGAATAGATTCTGGCGATGCTAAACCAATCGTGATTTTACTAAATCTACTTGTTTTATTTTTATTTGACATAGTTTTTCTATTAAGATTATGAGAATCGAGAACTGAGAGCCAAGGCTAAACACCTTGAGTCTCATTTCTCTTCTCTCTGTGTCTATTTTTATTCTTCTAATCTAACATCAAGTCCAAGACCCTGTAACTCATGAAGTAATACATTGAATGACTCAGGAATTCCTGGCTCTGGCATTGCCTCTCCTTTCGCTATTGCTTCATAAGTCTTAGCTCTACCAATCACATCATCAGACTTCACGGTCAAGATTTCTCTTAAGATATTTGATGCACCAAATGCCTCCAATGCCCAAACCTCCATCTCTCCAAAACGCTGACCACCGAACTGAGCTTTACCCCCTAACGGCTGTTGAGTAATCAATGAATAAGGACCGATAGAACGAGCGTGCATCTTATCATCTACCATATGTCCTAACTTCAACATATAGATAACCCCAACTGTTGCAGGTTGTGTAAATCTCTCACCTGTACCTCCGTCATAAAGGTAAGTATTTCCATAGATTGGAAGTCCCGCTTGCTCAGTATATTCTGTAATCTGGTCAAGACTTGCACCATCAAAAATCGGAGTAGCGAACTTAACCCCTAATTTTTTACCTGCCCAACCTAATACAGTCTCATAAATTTGACCAATATTCATACGAGAAGGTACCCCAAGTGGGTTCAATACAATGTCTACTGGTGTTCCATCTTCCAAGAATGGCATATCCTCCTCACGCACGATTTTGGATACAATACCTTTATTTCCGTGACGCCCTGCCATTTTATCCCCCACATTAAGCTTTCTCTTCTTCGCTATATATACTTTTGCTAATTTAATGATACCCGTTGGTAATTCATCACCGATAGATAAAGCATATTTCTCGCGATTTTTAACTCCTTCTAAATCGTTATATTTGATTTTATAGTTATTCAGTAATTGGTTTATCAAATTATTATCTTCTTCAGACTCTGTCCAATTTGTTCCTTTTACCTCTCTATAATTCTCAATACTAGTCAATAATTTTAATGTAAATTTCGCTCCTTTAGCAATAATTTCTTCATCTAAATTATTAACAACCCCTTGTGAAACTTTATTAGTTACAATGGTATTTAATTTCTCTAGAAGTGTTTCTCTTAATTTTTTAAACTGAACTTGGAATTTATTTTCTATTTCTTCCAATTTCAATTTTTCCTCACTTCTTTTCTTTCTATCCTTGATATTTCTTGAGAATAATTTTTTATCAATAACCACTCCTCTTAATGAAGCATCTGCTTTCAATGAAGCATCTTTTACATCTCCTGCCTTATCTCCAAAAATTGCTCTAAGAAGCTTTTCTTCTGGCGTAGGATCAGACTCTCCTTTTGGTGTGATTTTACCAATAAGAATATCTCCTGGCTTCACCTCTGCTCCTATTCTGATCATACCATTTTCATCAAGGTCTTTCGTAGCATCTTCTGATATATTTGGGATATCTGCAGTCAGTTCCTCCATACCTAATTTGGTATCTCTTACTTCCAATGAATACTCATCTACATGAATAGAAGTAAACCAATCTTCACGAACAACCTTTTCATTGATAACAATAGCATCCTCAAAGTTATATCCTTGCCAAGGCATGAAAGCTACCACTAAGTTTCTACCTAATGCCAACTCCCCATTTTCTGTAGCATAACCATCACAAAGGACTTGTCCTTTTTCTACTACATCTCCCACTTTTACATTTGGTTTTAGTGTAATCGTTGTAGATTGATTGGTTTTTCTGAACTTTGTAAGATAATAAGTTTTCGTTGCGGAATCAAATGAAACTAAATCTTCACTATCCGTTCTGTCATATTTTATAACAATCCTATCCGCATCTACATACTCTACTACACCTCTCCCTTCGGCATTAATCAAAATTCTAGAATCCTTTGCTACTTGTCTCTCCAATCCTGTTCCTACAATCGGAGCTTCAGGCTTCAACAATGGAACCGCCTGACGCATCATGTTTGACCCCATCAATGCTCGGTTCGCATCATCATGCTCCAAGAAAGGAATCAATGATGCTGAAATCCCCGAAATCTGATTCGGTGCGATGTCTATCAAATGAACTTCCTCTGGCTCTACTACTGGATAATCCCCATCTAAACGGGCAATTACTCTATTTGTTGCAAAAGTCCCATCATCATTTAACTCCACATTCGCCTGTGCAATTACTTTAGACTCTTCATCTTCTGCATTAAGATAAATCGGCGCTCCTTCAAAATCTACCCTTCCGTTTTCTACCTTTCTATAAGGAGTTTCAATAAATCCTAAATTGTTAATTTTAGCATAACAACCCAATGAAGAAATCAATCCAATGTTTGGACCTTCTGGAGTTTCAATAGGACAAATTCTACCGTAATGCGTATGGTGTACATCTCGCACCTCAAAACCTGCTCTCTCTCTCGATAAACCTCCTGGACCTAATGCAGATAATCTACGCTTATGTGTAACCTCTGACAATGGATTAGTTTGATCCATAAACTGTGATAATTGGTTCGTTCCAAAGAACGAATTTACCACTGAGGTCAATGTTTTTGCATTTACTAAATCTACAGGAGTAAATATTTCATTATCACGAACATTCATCCTTTCCTTTATCGTTCTAGCAATTCTTGAAAGACCTATACCAAACTGACCCGCCAATTGTTCTCCTACTGTTTTAATTCTTCTATTTGACAAATGGTCAATATCATCTACCTCTGCCTTAGAATTAGCTAATTCAATCAAATGATGAACTATCGCAATAATATCCTCTCTCGTTAAGACCTCTGTTTCTACAGGAATATTTAATCCTAATTTTTTATTCAATCGATAACGCCCTACTTCTCCTAATGAATATCTCTGCTCAGAGAAAAATAACTTTTCTATAATTCCTCTCGCAGTTTCTTCATCTGGCGGATCTGCATTTCTTAACTGACGATAAATGTACTCTACCGCCTCTTTTTCAGAGTTTGTAGGGTCTTTTTGTAATGTATTTTGAATGATAGAAAACTCGCTACTATTTTCTTTATGTAACAAGATGGTTTTCACCCCTGATTCTAAAATCAAATCTAAATGCTCCTGCTCTAAAACAGTTTCTCTATCAAGAATAATTTCATTTCTCTCAATAGATACTACCTCACCTGTATCTTCGTCTACAAAATCTTCAAACCATGTATTTAAAACTCTTGCAGCTAAAATTCTTCCCTCTACTTTTTTCAAGGTAGTTTTAGAAACTTTCACTTCTTCCGCCAAATCAAAAATCTGAAGAATATCCTTATCAGATTCATAACCAATAGCTCTTAACAAAGTGGTAAAAGGCAATTTTTTCTTACGGTCAATGTAAGCATACATTACATTGTTGATATCCGTAGTAAATTCCATCCAAGACCCTTTAAACGGAATAATTCTTGAATAGTATAATTTAGTCCCATTCGCATGGTATGTTTGCCCAAAAAACACCCCTGGTGAACGATGCAATTGGGTAACAACCACCCTTTCAGCACCATTTATAATAAAGGAACCACTTGGTGTCATATATGGAACTGGCCCTAAAAAAACATCTTGAATAACCGTTTCAAAATCCTCATGTTCAGGATCCGTACAGTATAATTTCAATCTTGCTTTCAAAGGCACACTATATGTCAATCCTCTTTCCACACATTCTTCGATTGAATAACGAGGAGAATCCACCATATAATCCAAAAATTCTAATACGAATTGATTCCTAGAATCCGTAATTGGGAAGTTTTCTTGAAAGGTTTTGTACAACCCCTCCTTCACTCTGTCCTCAGGTAGCGTATCCATCTGGAAAAATTCCTTGAATGACTCTATCTGAATATCCAAGAAATCTGGAACTTCTACATTCCCCTTTGCGGAAGAGAAGTTAATCCTTTCGTTTCCCTGAGTGTTTTTCGTCGTTTTTGATTTACTCATAAAAAAACTCTAAAAAAGAAATGTTATTAAAAATATTTTGTTCACAGAAAATATTTGGTCAAAACGGATACTCCGCAATCCCACGCAACACTGATATATCTTTTCACAGCGTAGTGCAAAATATTTTTCACCCATCAATATACTACTCATAATAAAACACAAAATCCCCTTATACATTAGCGTATAAGAGTACAATGCATATCCTTATTGAGTTATATATTCTCCAAATTTGTACAAATGGTCTGCAAATATATAAATTTTATCACATTCACTCCCAAATTATTAATAAATATTTTTACCTGCAAGGACAATCTTCCACCTATATGAGAATAATCATCCACTAAAAGCAGAATAAAAAGTAATTTTATTATATTATTTTTCAAATAAAAATTGTATTTTTGCACTTTATAAAATTTCAGAGAAATGAATGTTACGAGAACTAACCACGATGAGGTAAGTGCTTTGCTTACTGTTACATTGAATAAAGCAGACTACAAAGAACAAGTAGACGGAGCGTTAAACTCTTATGCAAAAAGAGCAACAATCCCTGGTTTTAGAAAAGGTAAAGCTCCCATGAGCCTTATCAGAAAACAATATGAAGAAGCCGTTACATTAGACGAAATCAACAAACAAGTATCAGATACGCTAAATAAATATATCGCTGATAACAACCTTAGACTTTTGGGACAACCTATCCCACAAGAAACACAAGCATTAGATTTTAATGCAGAGGAAGTTTCTGTAAGCTTTGAAATTGGTTTTGAACCAGAGTTCGAAATTGATTTATCTAAATATTCTGCAGAATATTATAAAGTAGAAGCAGGAGATAAAGAAGTTCAAAAAAGTATTGGCAATATGCAAAAAAGATTTGCAGAAAAAGTTGCTAAAAACAAAGCAACAAAAAAGAGTCATGTAAATTTTGAGGTTTCTGAAATTACAGAGGATGATGCTCCTGCTATCCACAAACCTAAATATCTTTCTGCAACTGAAGAAAACAAAGCTGCTTTTGCTTTCGTGAAAGACCTAAAAGTAGGGGAAGAAAAAGAATTAAGCATAGAAGAACTTACAGCTAATGAAAATGAATTAGCAAAGGAATTTGGATTTCATGATGTGGAAATAACTCATTTCAAAAATGAAAAATTTAAAGTTACTATCAATGAAATCTTTGAATTAAAAGATGCGGAACTTAACCAAGAATTATTTGATAAAATCTACGGAAAAGATGAGATAAAATCCGAAGAAGGACTAAGAGCAAGAGTAAAATCCGAGTTAGATGATTTCTTCCAACAAAACTCTGAGGCAGTTTTTGTAAATAAAATTTTAGAGCAAATCTATAAAGAAGACTTCTTGGTAATTCCTGATGCATTCTTAACAAAATGGGTAATGTATTCTAACCCTAATATAAAAGATGAGGAACAAGCAAAACAAATCATTGAAAATGAAAGAGCTTTCTTGAAAACCCAAATGGTTGAAAATAAATTAAGAACAGCAAATAATATTCAATATGATTTTGAGGAAGTATTAAGCCATGCTAAACTTTCTTTCAGAAACCAACTAATGTCTCACGGAGTGCATCATATTGGAGATGAAGAACTTCATAAGTATGTACTTGAAATGCTTAGAGATAGAGAGCAAATGAGAAGATATTCATCTGAAGTACTCCTTATCAAAATTAGAGGCGTTGTTTTAGAAAAATCTAATAAAACAGAAAAAGAACTTTCTTATGATGATTTCATGAAAGAAATTCAAACTAAAAAAGAAGACTAATAAAAAAAGTGCGGTTCAACAATGTTAAACCGCACTTTTTTATAACTAACTCTATTTTATCAATTACTCTTGTAAGGATTCTTCCAAAAAGGCAAATCTCCAACCCTGATTAAATCCCCAAATAATCTTATTACTATATCTACATACCCTGTTTTAGTTGTTCCATCCTTATATGTCATGTTACTAGCATGACTATATCCTAATTCATGTCCAAACTCATGAGCCCAACATTCCAGAGGCCAATGACTAAGTTGACTATAATAATCATCATTTGCTAAAAAACGCTCATGTATTCCAAAAACACCTCCTCCTCCTAATCCTTCTACTCCAGTAGTTACTCCAAAATGCTGCTTCTGAATTGTAAATATTTTATTATAAACAGCCTCTCTATCAATATCTTTTTTATTATTATCATAAAGTCTATGCTTAAAATTTATAAATTTATCTTTAAACTTTGGATGACTATAAAGATAAGCCATATTAGCTATAGTAGGTAAATACAAACGAATATGTCTAGCAGTTGTTGCTCCCCAGTTCCCAGTACCATATTTACCAAAACTAATAAATGTGTTATGCTTGATAGTTTTTATCTTGTTAAACAATCTATCATCAGGAACATCTACACTCAGAGTATAATCATTTGTTTTTAAAGTTGATACATCATACTCTTCACTATTTCCCTCCTCATCTTCAAGGCGAACTTTCTCATTTTCAAAAGGTAAATCTATCTCCATTTCAGCCAAAGAAGCAAGCTCTTCTATGACGGCCACTTTCAATGGTTTGGATATATTTGAATTTTTAAAATATACCTCTACATTCTCAAAGGTATGCGGTAAAAAATTACGAACCCTAAACTTATTCTCATCTATCTTCTTCACTTGAAGCATTGCATTCAAATAAAAACCTCTTTCCTGCTCATTAAAAAGAACTGACTCAGACTCATCATCCTGAAACATAATCTTCTGTTTATCTGCTACATCCGCTTTAGTAATCATTCTTGTAGATGGAATTGGTTCATTTATCACACCCATTCTATACCACCCTTGCACATCTCCCACAGAAGTATAAATCTCCAAAGATTTTTTATCTGTATTATAAATCATCGTTCCCTCCTTTACATTTTTGAATGTATTTCTCTCCTGTGTTGTAAAATTAGGAAAGGATACCCCTTGTGGAGTCCCCGCTGGCATCTCTGATATTGGTACTTCTTTAATATCAAGGGTTACTTCTGGATTGGTTGTATTTATTCCTACCCTTCCTTGTCCATAAGACATCATTGATAGAAAAACCAATAAATAATAGATATTTTTTCTCATAATATTTCAAAAAATTTTTATAAAGATACGAAATAATATTTTTGTAACAAAACTCTCCCTTGTTATAGGGTACTAACTCACCTCATATCGCTTACCAGATAAAGCCTTAATGTATCCTAACAATTCTAAATTTAATAGAATAGGTAATAATTTAAAAGGTAATATTTCTAAGCGTTCACTCATTTCATCCAAGGTTATCAATGGATTTTCTTCTATAATTTGGTAAATTGGTTTTAACGAATCTTCTAACTCCACTTCTTTAGGAACAAAAAGTTGTCCTTGTTTTTCTATTTTAGATTCTCCTAATTCTTCTATAATATCTTGATATGAAGAAATTATCCTTGCTTTATTTTGTGCAATGAGCAAATTACAACCTTGACTATATTTATCCGAAATTCTGCCAGAAAGTGCGAAAACTTCCCTGTTATATTGATTAGCATAATTAGCTGTACTCATAGAGCCTCCACCAAAGGCAGATTCCACCACTACCGTCATCTGGGAAAGCCCTGCCACAATTCTATTTCTTTGTAAAAAATGCTCCCTATCAGGTTTATGTTTTGAATTAAATTCAGACAATAATGCACCCTCATTTTCAAGCATCTCTTTCGCCAAAATTCTATTTTCAGAAGGGTAAATCATATGTAATCCATGAGCCAACACCCCCAAGGTAGGAATTTTATTTTTCAATGCTTCTTGATGAGCAAGACTATCTGTACCTATCGCCAAACCACTCACTACCAAAATATTATTCTCTTTTAACTCCCCCATCAATTCTTCCACAAATCTCCTTCCATAAACCGTCATTTTTCTTGTACCAACAATACTTATCATCTTACGAGATTCATCAAAATTTCCTTTTTGATAAAGAATGGCAGGAGCGTCTGGGCATTCAGACAAAAGAGAAGGCAATTGGTTCAGATGTCTCAATCTGATTTTGATATTATTCTTTTCACAAAAATTGATTTCCTCCTCTGCAAATTTCAAATATTTATCCTGACCGATTTCCTTGCTAATCTGTAAACCTATTCCCTCTATCTCTTGCAAAACTGATTTAGAAAGAAGCCAAGACTCCTTCGCCGAGCCTGTTGCAGAAACAATTTTCATAAAGTTCATATCCCCCACCAAGGGACATGCTCTCAATGCGATGGAATACATGCTCTCCTCTAAATTCATCTCTCAAATTTTAATATTTCTAACTAATTACCCCACTCCCTAACAACTCATCTCCATAATACCATGCAGCAAATTGCCCCTCGGCAATGGCCGACTGAGGGTTTTCAAACTCTATGAAAAAGCCTTCTTCAAATTGATAAAGTATTGCTTTTTCTAATGGCTGTCGGTAACGGATTCTTGCCATCACTTCCATGCTTTCTCCATTCTTTAACCTCAAATCTTCTCTTATCCAATGTACTTCATCATTATTGATTCTCAAAGCCTTTCTATAAAGCCCTGGAAAATCCTTACCCTCTCCCACGAAGACCAAATTTTGCTCTACATCTCTACTGATAAGAAAACATGACTCTTTATGCCCACCAATTCCTAGGCCTTTGCTTTGTCCTATAGTATAAAATTGAGCTCCTTGGTGCTTTCCAATCACCTTACCATCTTCTTTTTTATAAGTAATTTTATCTGAAAGATATTTCAACTCTTCCAATTTATTTTCAAACTTTGGAGAATCTTCATGATATTTATGAAAATCTTTGAAAATCTCCACAATATCCCCCTCTTTTGAAGTTAATTGCTGCTGAAGGAAAGTCGGCAAACTTACCTTACCGATAAAGCACAAACCTTGGCTATCTTTCTTCTCTGCTGTTGCCAAGCCTATCTCCCTTGCAATCTCTCTCACTTCGGGTTTCGTTAATTCACCGATAGGGAATATTGCCTTTGACAATTGTTCTTGACTTAATTGACACAAAAAATAACTTTGGTCTTTATTATTATCCTTCCCAGCCATAAGTTGGTAAACTTCATTTCCATTTTCATCAGTGAAAGAAGATAACCGAGCATAATGCCCCGTCGCCACCTTATCTGCTCCTAGTGAAAGAGCCGTTTTTAGAAATACATCAAATTTAACTTCTCTGTTACACAGCACATCAGGATTAGGCGTTCTTCCTTTTTCATATTCTGCAAACATATAATCTACAATACGCTCCTTATAAAGCTCACTCATGTCTATCACTTGAAAAGGAATCCCTAATTTTTGTGCAACTAAAAGAGCATCATTACTATCCTCTATCCATGGGCATTCATCTTCCAAAGTAACTGAAGCGTCATTCCAATTTCTCATGAAAAGCCCTATCACTTCATGACCTTGCTGCTGAAGAAGATAAGCCGTTACACTGCTATCTACTCCTCCTGATAATCCTACTACTACTTTCATACCACAAAGATAGAGATTTTAATGCAAAGAAAAAGCAACCTTTTCAGTTGCTTTTATTATTTGATTTTCTGAATGTACTGCTGGATTTCTCCATAAACTTTATAATTAAGTGCCGTAGATGATGGATGAGGAATCACTAAAAAAGGATACTTTTTACCATTATATTCTAAATAATTAATTCCATTTTCTTGTGAATAATTATCCTTTTCAAAATTATTCCAAAGGCGTTTACCCCAGATGATAATTACACAGGGATCTAAATCTTGTAATACCTCCTCAAATGCCTTTCTGCTTCGCTTAAAATCCTCTTGCGTAGGTGAAACACGAGGCCCTATCATTGGTGTCTGCACAAAATTATAAAACACCATAGACTCCCAAATATCTGCACACCCTCCAGCTGTAAGTTCCTTATTTTGTAAAGCATTAGCATATTTAGTAAAGGTATTCATCCAACGATGAAAATTTCCCTTTCCTCTTTTATAATCCAAAAACTGATGAACCACATTTTGGGTAATATTCTTAATTTTAGGATTATTTCTATCCTTATGAAAAAGTGCCATATCCTCCTCACCGAAATAATGGCTCTCTCCCAAAGTAAGAATTTTAAAGTCTTGATTTCTATAAGAAGCCCCAACGAATGGGGCAAATGTAAGTGGAAACATAATTTTGCATTTATTTAATATTAAAAATTCCAAGTATGATCTTTATCACCTAATGCTTTTTGAGTAGATTCTATACTTTCTAGAGACTTAAACGGTGAGAGTGCAGCTAAATGATTCATACTTGACAAACCTAATTGAAGCTGCTGGATATTATTTTTAGCTAAAGCATCATCTATTACATCAAAAAGCTTTCTAAAATTATCTTTTCTCTCATCAAAAGTTCTTTCTAAGGTGTAAAGAATAATCTCTTTTTTAGACTTTATTTGCTCTACAATAATATCTCTCTGAGCTTCTATTTCTTTTCGCTTTGTTTTCTGAACTTCTGTAAATTTTGCTACTTCTCCTGCCATTTCAATAAGCTTATTAATCACTTCTAAAGCCTCTTGTGGATTTCCTGTCACAAAATTCTTACATAATAAACCAAGCAATCCATTTTGTAATTTCTTCTCAAAAGCATCTGCATCTTGATAATTCAACTCATTAGAAGAAGGGATTATTTCAGGTTCAATAACTCCTTCATCTCGTTGTCCAGATTTAAAAGGTGATTCTTCTTGTTCTATCTCTTTCTTCTTTGTTCCTAAATAATGGTTTACTTTTTCATCTGCATATTCTTTTCCTTGTGATATAAGATCATTTGCCTTTTCAGCAGCTATTTCTTTCGCTTTTTCAATAGCCCTATCCTTTATTTCGCCAAATATTTTCTTAAACATTTCAACAATATTATAATTCTGTATTTAATACTTTCTTGGTACTTTCTACAATATTAGCACTTTCTGATGAGAGATCTCCCTCTTTATTCAACAATGGTGTCTGTGCTAATTCATTCATTGATATAATCAAAGCTCCATTTCTTTGAAATACCTTACTATAGTAAGGATCGTTGATATCAAAATCAATAGTCAATGGACTTAAGAAAGATAGTTGCTCTGTAATTCTTTTTTCTAATTCAGTGGTTACTACATCTAATTCATCTGTTCTTTTATTGATTCCTTCTAAAAGTTCCCACATCAGTTTATGCTTTTCTACTTCTGTTTCTACTGCTTTTTGCTTTTCTTTTGCTTCTGTTAATTTTTTAGAATAATGAGTAGAGGCTAATAATCCTGTTACCAACAATGCTACCCCTCCTGTTGTCGCTACTTTTATAGTTCCAAGCAACGCTGCACCTGCAGCCATACCTCCTCCTCCTGCTGCTAATGAACCGCCACCAAGCCAAGCTAAAGTAGCATTAGCTGCAGCAACTCCACTTAATTTATTAATTGCTAATCCCGTAGATGCTTTAGCAAATGTTCCTACCGCCCATGTCACAAAAGTAGATGTTCCCATAGCTGCTGCCGTCCCAACTCCTCCAGCAAGCGCTGTACTTGTCAATGCTTTTGAAACTTCCATATCCACTCGCTCCATCCTTTCTAATGAATCAATAGAAAACCCTACTCCACTAGATATCGCATATTCTTTAATATTATTATTTTGCCCCATATCCTCCAGCATCTTTAAAAACCTTCCTGTAGTATTCTGCAAAGAAACAAGTCTTCTATTTCCAAAATCTGAAACTTTATATTCTAATTTTTTTCTACAAACCTCCGTAATATCTTCTACTTTATCATATAATTCATCACAAATTTCTATAATTCTTTTGGCACTTTTTCTATCTCGATATCCTTGAACACCAAAAGCTACTTTTGCCATTTTGAAAAATCCATTTTCTTTTTCTTTCTCCTCATCTTTAGTATCCTCCTCAGACTTAACCCTTTCGTATTCTTTTTCAATACTTGAAAGTTTTGATAACTCATCAGTACTTACAAGTCTTTCTGAACTAAAGTGTAATTTATTAAAATGTGATTGTACATAAAACTCTTCCGAAGAAATTAAATTACCTTCTTGATAAATATATT
This sequence comes from uncultured Flavobacteriaceae bacterium, assembly GCA_963530615.1. Classification (GTDB taxonomy): domain Bacteria; phylum Bacteroidota; class Bacteroidia; order Flavobacteriales; family Weeksellaceae; genus JABCPE02. The sequence goes on along the minus strand of CAUSDX010000018.1, from coordinate 3,899 downwards.
TTTCTAAAACCTCTCCTTTTGGACTAAAAACTATATAATCTCCATCTAATAAATTATTTTTATAAGTTTTATCAATGTACTTTTCACTTGTATCATAAAAAACTGTTTCTCCTCCCTCTTGTTTACCTTTCTTCCAAGTTCTTACTTTATTGACACTACCATTAAGAAGATATACTCTTTCTAATCCATTCAAATCCCCATTTTTATAAGCCCTTTCAATACGCTTTTCTCCTGTTTTATAGAAAATAGTTTCTATCCCTTCTAATTTACCTTTGACCCAACTTCTCTCATTTCTAATATTACCATTAAAATAATAAAATCTCTCTATACCTGTTTTTTGATTTTTATAATTAACATAATATATATTCTTAATCTTAGTATTATCTTTTTCCCAAAAAATCACTTTTTTCACCTTTCGGTTAATATAATACAAGTAAGCTATCCCTACAATAATAGTAAAGCCTACGATTCCTATAATAATTTCCATTGTCTCCTCTTTTTATTTTTTTAGTTACCCCAAGCTTTAGCAATAATATCTGCCATCGCTTGTTTTATTGTGTCGCTGAGGTCTTCATCTTCCTCTATAGTGATGACCAGCTCATTATCTTCAAATAAAATACCTCTGTTATCCAATTTAGGATTCCATCTATCAGATTCCATCTATCGGAATCTACACAAAATTATAATTCTTGATTTCTATAAGAAGCCCCAACGAATGGGACAAATGTAAGTGGTAACATAATTTAGAATTCGTAATTGATATTAACTTCTACTTTTTTAATGATTCTGGTATTTCTATTAAATTCTGATGATAAATCAAATACATCAGGTACAGACAACTTGAGAGAAATATCCAATATCTTATTATATTCTGATGAAATTTCAGATTTAATATTTCTTGACTTAAGCATAGAACCTTTAGAAGATCTAACATCTCTATCATTAATTAGAGATACCAAATCTGTTTCATGGTGAAGATTAAATTGATCAATCATATCTCTTAATTCATCAATGTTTTTATCCAAATCAAAATCATTTTGAATACAGTAAGTACTAGATATTTCAAATTTTCTTTTATAATCTCTAATATCTGTATTTTCCACCTTTACCCCTGCACCTATAGGTATACCTCCCGTAATAACCCCTGTACTATCTCTACCCTCTACATTGATATTCATTTTTATTTCACAACTATCAATAGATAACACATCTATCGAAATAGATTTTGCACCCAATAACTGACCTACTTTCTTGTATAATTCCATTTTCGCTCTAAGAAAAAAATCCTCTCCTAGCTTTTCATTAACATAAGTATTTTTCTGATAAGGGTGTAAATAATATACACTATGTTCATTGGGCTGTTCTCCCAATAACACATATTTACTTTTAACCTCTTCTACATCATAATCTATAGATTTCACATCTATATCTTTCATTTTAACGCCCGATGGGAGCCTAGATTCATATCCCAATGCTATCTCATCTTCTTGAAAAAGCAAAATTTGTTTAGGTTTAATATTATTAGTCATTATTTATAATTTTTGAAAATAAATATAAAGCTCCTGCCGATACAATAGATAACAAAATCCATTTCACTAAATTTATTCTTAAAGTATCATTATTCCTTATTCTATCAATAATTTCAATTGTCTTTTCTCTATCAAACTGTCGATTAAGTGCCATAGAATCTCTTTCTAAATACTCTAATATAGTTTCTAAATCAACACTATCGTCTATCAAATACATATAGTATATTTTTCTACCTACATTATCCTTATTTTCATAATTAGAAGAGAAAAGTATCTTATTATCCTTCTGACTTATAGTAATATATTCATCTGAATACCTTACTTTAAAATCTTCTGTATCGATGATCTTTCGTGCATATTCTCTAATATCATCTCTATCTTGTAAGAGTTTACCATTAAGAACTACATAATCAGTTCCATTATTATCCTCATTCTGAGACATTAATATTCTTTCCATTTTACTTAAATATTTTGTCTGCTAATTCTTCTAATTCTCGCTTATCTGTAGTATTTATAAAATATGTAATATCTGTAATAAACTTATATTTCTTTTTATCCAGTTTTTTCCTAAGCATTTCTCTTAGTTTATCATCTTGTAATCCTATTTGATCTTTATGAGTGGCAAAAAATATTAGTTTTTTATTTGATTTCTTATAATCTTCTTCTGAAGAAATACCTATATCATCTAATATGTATAAAAACCGACTATTGCATTCACGCATATAAGCAATATCATCCAAATATAGTTTTATATCAAAAAAATAGAATACCACTGATGAATTTTCTATAATTTTTGCATAATCAGCTCTAAACTCTTGACCTCCTCCTATATCAAATCCTTCTCTTATCTTAATATCTTTTCCACTTTTAGTTTGATAAACAAATTCTAAATATTTCTCTTTACCTGTAGGTTTATCAACATAAGGTATATTTTTAAGGAAACTCAAAAATCTTGTTTTACCAGAGCGTTGCATCCCTAAAATACCTAATGATCTTCGTCCATCTGACCATAAATCTTTTAATACATCTTTTGCAAAAAATGCAGCCAACCCTAACGGTCCCCCTACCGCTAACCATAACAAAGGATTTTCAGATGACTTTACATTAAAATTACCGTTTAGTATCTTTTTTATCATAATCTAATTTTATTAACTCTAACAAACTATTATCTATATTACTCAAAACTGTACTTTAAAATTATCATACATTATTTACCCCATTTTTTGTATATCTAACGCATAAGAAGCGATGGAGCCACTCGGCATACTTAGCCCATATTTTTGGTTAAAAGCATCTGCAATAGCTTTTAGGTTAGGTTTCACTTGGGAGATAATCTCTACCCACATACCTTCTACTAACTTACTAATCTTCCTAATTACTGTAATTCTATATACTGATTTCATAATTAAAATATATCAATTGATTTTATCCCTACTCTATCAGCTTTTCGGGTTCCACTGTATATTTCTGATGGAGGCTTCCATCATTTTTATTCTTCCTTGTACCTTGATACCGCTTCTTTACACTTTAGAAGTGGTATTTCACACCTTTTTGGTAGTCCATCGGACCTCAGAGGTGCGATTTCCTACCTTTAAGGTTCTATTTCCCACCTTGTAGATGGCTTTTTGCACTCATTTCATCCGACCGAGCACTCCCGAGGTGCGTTTTCTCATAATTGAGGTGCGACGGAGCATCTCGGAGGTCTGCTATCCAATAATTAAAGCCCGACTACTGCTGTTTTGGATCCGATGGAGCATCTTTGGGGTTCACCTGCGAGTCTTTGGGCTGAGTTGCCTCATTATTTTTATGCTTCGTAGAGCGGAAAAACTGCTTCAGCTCCTTGTATTTCTGCTCATACCCTACGGCATTACTCCCCGCACGGAAGCCCGTATAGGCATAGTCATTCAGTGCATCTTGATAATTGTCATAATCATGCAAAGTCTTAGCGTTTTTTAACCTATCCAATAGACTTTGTAGCCTGATGATGGTATTTTCATAAAGGACTCTGCTCTTATAATCCTTGGCAAACTCCTCCCAATCTACATCTATACTGCGGAGGTTAGGCTGTGTGATTGCCATATCATTCACTTTGTTGATGAAGAGCTTGTTCTGCTCATTCACCCTACCATAGCGGTTTCTATCCTCTGGGGTAAGGTTAATATTCACCCCTTCTACTGCTTTTTCTAAACTCGTGAGAGCATCATTCATCGTCTTTACCTGCTCATCGGTCAAATGACGATTATTCAAATTATTGATTCCCATTTTTATTATGATTTGAAAATTTATTTTCAGATTTTTCTGTTCGTTTTTTTATTTTTAATAGCACAAAGTTAAATCCCCACTACGCCAAAATGCGTCCGTTTAATTTTT
>CAUSDX010000017.1:0-29141 GCA_963530615.1 uncultured Flavobacteriaceae bacterium | reverse complement strand
GTATTAAGGCTATTATCCAACCTGGTGGAAGTATGAGAGATGAAGAAAGCATCGTGGCAGCTAATGAACACCAAATCCCTATGCTCTTCACTGGAATGAGACATTTCTTACATTAAAATATTTTTAAGAAATACAATATCTTTAAGGGTTTAATTCATATATTTGCACCCCTTAAAGATATTTTCTTAAGAAAAATAGAATTTATAACTAAACAACAACTAAAAAAGAATCAAAATGAATACAAGTAAATTTGTTTCTAGTATGGTAGTTTGTGCAGGAGCATTTCTTACTTCATGCATCCGTGAAGAAGCCCCTAATATGGAAGCAGACATTGAAAGCATAACCATAGCCAATGCTCAAAACATATTACAAACAGAGCCTATAATAGAGAATAATAATATTACTTTAAGAATGAAAACCTTCTCTGGGAATTATAAGTTCGCTCCTGAATTTAAACTTTCAAATGGAGCGACTATTTACCCTGCAAGTGGAACTATATTGGACTTCTCTAAACCTCAAACTTATACCGTAACTTCTCAAGATGGAGCGTGGAGTAAACAATATACTGTTTCTTTTATTACAGATACCAAAGCTTTTGTAACTCATTATTCTTTTGAAAATAAAGAAGGAGTTGGTTCATCAGGTTATCATAAATTTTATGAAATTCTAAATGATGGACAAAAGTTATTTGATTGGAGTAATGGAAATGATGGATTTAGTTTTGTAGCAAGTGGAAAAGGAGCTGATGCCTACCCTACCCTACAAATCGATGAAGGATACAATGGAAAAGGAGTAAGAATGATTACAAGAAGTACTGGGTGGCTTGGAAGCATATTTGGAAATCCCATAGCCGCAGGGAATCTTTTCTTAGGAACTTTCAGTCTTAATATTTCAAATACTTTAAAATCTACTAGATTTGGTATTCCTTATAATTATGACAAAGCTCCAAAAGCCATTACAGGATATTTCAAATATACTGCTGGCTCTACATTTAGTAAGAAAATAGCTAGTACATTAACTAAGGATACTTGGAACGCATATGCTATCTTATTTGAGAAAACTAGTAGTAATAATTATATAACTGGGGACCACAATTTTGCGGATGCAAGAATGGTCAGTGTAGCCAAGTTAAAAGATAAAGACAGAAAAGAAACTAACCAATGGACAAAATTTGAAATTCCTTTTGAATTTATGAATGGAAAAACTTTTGACCCTAACAAGGAATATATGTACACTATCGTATTTACATCCAGTATAGAAGGAGATAAATTTAATGGAGCAGTAGGAAGTACATTGGATATTGATGAAATTCAAATCATTACAGAATAAAATTAATTTTAATAAAGAGAATCTAATGAAAAAGATATTATTGAGCATTTTAGTTACTTTGGGACTGAGTTCCATGGGGATAGCTCAACAAGACGAAAAAAGAAATTTTTTCACCGATAATATGGAATATCAACTGAAAGCCAATTTCAGTCTCGGAGGAAGCACTCCTTTGGGAATTCCTAGAGAAATCAGAGAAATTAAAAATTATAATCCTACCTTAGTTTTAGGATTGGAGGCTGATGCTACGAAATGGATTTCTAAAGATAAAAATTGGGGTGTCAGAGTTGGAATCCGTATGGAGCAAAAAGGCATGAAAACCAATGCTTCTGTGAAAAATTATTTCACGGAAGTCATTCAGCAAGATGAAAAAATCAAGGGATATTTTACAGGAACTGTAGAAACTGATATCAAAAATACCTATATAACTATGCCTATATCTGTAGTTTATAAACTTTCTCCAAAATGGAGGTTATACGGAGGAATGTATACTAGTATTTTAATCAATAAAAATTTTAGTGGCTATGTGTATGAAGGATATCTTCGCCAAGATACTCCTATTGGAACAAAGGTTACCTTTGAAAATGAAGCGAAAGCAAATTACAACTTTTCTAATGAGTTGAGACTGTTCCAATGGGGAGCTCAGTTAGGAGCTGAATGGTATCTTAACAAGCACTTCATTCTATTTCCAGAACTCAACTACGGAATTAACGGAATTTTTAAATCTAATTTTAATTCCATCAGTTTTACAATGCACAATATTTACCTAAATTTAGGATTTGGATATAAATTTTAGGACTAAATATTAAAACTTTTAAAGAGACTGCTAGAAAATATTTTCTAGCTTTTTTTATTTCATTATTTTTGCAAATAAAAATTTGTATTACACCCAAGTCATACTTCCTCTCAATCTCAAAGGGACTTTTACTTACAAAGTTCCTAAGGGTTTGTGGCATGAAATAGAAATAGGGAAACGAGTCCTTATCCCTTTTGGTGGTAAGAAAATCTACACAGGAATTATCACTGAAATTCACCAAAATACCCCTGAAAATTTTATTGCTAAAGAAATTATCAGTATCCTTGACCCAACCCCTATAGTCCCAAAGGAACAATTAAATTTTTGGCAATGGATTTCAGATTATTATCTCTGTAATATTGGGGAAATTTATCGTTATGCCTTTCCTTCTTCCTTAAAATTAGAAAGCGAAACTTATCTTAAATTAAATCCTAATAAAAAGGCTAATATAGAAGATTTAGATGCAAATGAAACATATCTGATTCAGGCTCTTGAAATTAAACAATTGGTAAATTTACAGGAAATAGAAGCATTTATTCCTAAAAAGGAGATTATTAAGACTATCAATTCTCTTTTAGATCAGCAACTTATCATTATTGATGAAAAAATTACCGAAAAATATAAAATAAAAGAAGCTTCTTATCTTAAAATAAGTGATGAAATTTTGATTTCAAATACTTTGGTAGAAATTCTCCACACTTTAGATAAGGCACCAAAGCAAAAAGAACTTTTTTTACTCATTTTATCAGAACAAAAAAAAACTGAAAATCAACTCGTTAAAAAATCTAATATTCTTAGTCAAGGGAACTTTTCTTCAACACAATTAAAGGCTCTTTTGGATAAAAATTTGGTGGAAGAATTTCTTTTGGAAACCGATAGAATTCAGCAATATCAAGGTGAATTAGAAAAGATAGAAAAATTATCTCCCGTTCAGTTACATGTCAAAAAAGAAATAGACCAAGCCTTTTCTGAGAAAAAAAATGTACTTCTCCACGGAGTAACATCTTCTGGAAAAACTCATATTTATCTCGAAAAGATAGAAGATTGCATCAGCCAAGGCAAGAATGTTTTATTTCTATTACCAGAAATTGCTCTAACTAAACAAATTTCTCAAAGATTAGAAAAAAAATATGGGAAAATTTTAGGATTCTATCACAACAAACTCTCTGATTTTGAGAAGGTAGAAATTTGGCGAAAAATAAAATCCAATCAAATAAAAATTCTCATCGGAACCAAAAATGCACTATTTTTACCCTATCAAAATTTAGGGCTTATTATCATTGATGAAGAGCATGATAATGCTTATAAAACCAAGGATAATCATTTCTTTTTCAATGCGAAAGATTCAGGATTAGTTTTGGCAAAATATTACCAAGCTTCTTGTATATTAGGCTCTGCAACTCCCTCTATAGAAAGTTATTATGCTGCTAAAACTGATAAATTAAAATATATCTATTTAGGGGAAAGATTTGGCGATGTTGCTCTGCCTAATATTGAACTTATTAATTTCAAAGAAGAAACCAGCCTAAAAAATACTTTGGGAAATTTTTCTCAAAAAATGATTAACGAAATACAACAACAACTTGACAATAAAAAACAAACCATCATTTTACATAATCGCCGCGGATATTCTAATGCTTTGGAATGTAAAAACTGTGGATTTGTAAATCATTGCGGAAATTGTGATGTTATTATGACCTATCACAAAGCCGAACATATTTTAAAATGTCATTATTGCGGTCAAAAAGCAAATCTGCCTAAAACTTGTCCAAAATGCCATTCGGAAAATCTCAATAACCGAGGAGTAGGAATAGAACAAATTTATGAAGAAATACAACAAATATTTCCTAATAACAACATAGAACGAATGGATATTGACTCCATGCGAAAAAAATTTGCCTACGAAAAACTATATGAAAAAATAGAAAATAGAGAGACCGATATTATTGTTGGCACTCAAATGGTTTCCAAAGGACTAGATTTCCCAAACATAGAATTAGTTACGATTCCAAAAGCTGATTCTATGCTTCATATCCAAGATTTTCGTGTAGAAGAAAAAGCTTATCAACTTATCACCCAAGTAGCTGGAAGAGCAGGGAGAGTTTCTGGAAATGGAAAAGTTTTAATTCAAACTTATAATCCTCAAAATTCTATTTTTCAATTAATTAAGGAAAATAATCCTGAAAAAATTTATCAATATTTCTTAGATGAAAGAAAAAAATATCTCTACCCACCTTTTGTGAAAGTAATTTTTATAGAGATGAAACATCGAAAAGAAGATAAAATTCAAAGAGCAAGTTCCTTTTTAGGCTCTATTTTAAGAAAATATCTTCCAGAAGAATGTATTTTAGGACCTGAACAAGCAATTATCAGTAAAATTAATAATCTGTACTATTATCAAATTTTATTAAAACTCCCAAGAAATAAAAAATATCAAGAATTCAAAAACTTTTTAGTTCAATCTCTAAAAGAGTTTAATGAAATTTCTGCATATAAAAGCATAGAAATTAAGATCTGTGTAGATTATTAATTACGGAAAACTATTAAAAATCTATTTTTAACATTTTTTAATACATTTTATTAATTTTTATACTTGTTTAACAATGATTCATTAATGAAATTTTAGTATTTTTACCCAAATTATTGGAATAATTCTATTATTCAAAACTTAATCTGAAAATATTAAAATGTAATGAAAAAATTAATCCGATATACTGCATTAACAACATTTTTATTGCCTCTATCTTTATCATCTCAAAAAAACTATTTTATTAACGATGAATTTATTATCAGAGGTTCATTTTCGGTTGGACAAGAGTTGCTCAACAATAGAATTTCTTCCATGTTCACCGATCCTGTGATGAAAAATGCTAATTGGGGTTTTGTAGTATATGACCCTAAAAATAAGAGAGTTATAAATTCTTACAACGAAAAAGCTTCACTAATTCCAGCTTCTACAACCAAACTTCTAACCACCGAAACGGCGATGTCAATTTTAGGAAAGGATTTCCAATGGACGACTCAATTAGAATATTCAGGAGAAATTGATGAAAACGGAGTCCTTAATGGCAATCTCTACATTATCGGAAGTGGAGACCCCTCACTAGGAACAGGTAGAGCTGGGGCAAGTTCTTACGGCACTCTGATTAACGATTTTTCTTCTGCCATTAAAAATCTTAACATCAAACAAATTAAAGGCGATATTATCTTGAAGACTGCCGTTTTCAAGAATAATAAAAATACTCTATTACCCGCCAATATCGTTTGGAAAGGAGACACTCATTATTATCTACCCGTGGGTAGCACTAATGATACTGATCCGAGACAAGAAAAATTATTAGGAAATAAAAAAATGGAACAGCAAAAGTTTGTTTATCATTCTCCTTATAATAATCAACTTGTTTATACAGAACATTTTAACGGATATTCATTAAATACCAAATTACCTGATGCTACTTATTATTTAGCCAATAATTTGAAAACTAATTTACTCAAAAATGGTATCACAATAGAAGGCAAAGTAATTGACCAAAGCAATAGCAATATCCAATTAGAACCCCGAAAAAAACTTATGAAATATACATCTCCCAAATTGGTGGATATAGTTTATTTCATTAACCAAACAAGCAATAATGCTATGTCCGAAGCATTGCTAAAAACTACTGGTTTTTATGAAAAAGGCGATTTTTCTCTTGATACAGGAAGAGCTATTGTCAATAAACATCTCACTAAAAGAACCTTTGATTTTGATGGATTTCATTTTGCAGATGGTAGTGGGCTTTCCCGCTCTAATGTGGTAACTCCCATATCTCAAGTAAAATTCCTCTCCGCTCTAATGGAAGAAAAACATTTTGATGCTTATTTCAAATCTCTTCCCATAGCAGGGCAAACTGGAACTCTAAAATCTATGTTTATCAACTCTGAATCTAATGGACAAGTTTTTGCCAAAACAGGAACACTAAACAAAGTGAAAACACTGGCGGGATATGTTAAAACCAAAAGCGGAAAATTACTAACTTTTTCCTTGCTAATCAATAACTATAACGGAAGTGTAGCACAAGTAAAACAAAAAATGGAGACCATTTTAGCTCCTATGATTGAATTATAATTTTTTATAAAAAAGTCGGATAAATTTTATCCGACTTTTCTTACTCTTAAATCTTTACCATTTCCACTACTTCTACATCATAGCCACTTACAATAGGCTTTTGACTTGTATTTTGAGTCATAATTTTAGCCTTATGAATCCCCAAATCCTTAATGATTTGAATTCCTATTCCATAATCCTTAAAATTATTAGCCAATTGATTTTCAGTTAATCCATCTTGAAAATTGATAAAATGCTGTAATTTTCTCAGAGTAGTTTCTGTATTAGATACATTATTGATAAAGACCACTACTCCCCTTCCCTCTTCATTGATTTTTTTAGTAATTTTTTCCAAAAGAGATTTTTCTCCGCTAATCAATCTACTCAATACATCAAAATAAGACCCCGAAGACTGCACCCTTACAAGAACTTCATCATTTACCGACCATATCCCTTTCGTTAATACAAAATGTATCTGATCCGTATATTTTTCCTGAAAAGCATAAAATTTAAAGTTACCGTAGCAAGTCTTTACCTCTCTCTCTTCTATTTTCTCTACTAAATCTCCATTTTTTAAGCGATATTGAATCAAATCCTCAATAGAAACAATTTTCAAATCATGCTTTTTTGCTAATTCTAATAGTTGAGGCAAACGAGCCATAGTACCATCTTCATTCATGATTTCACAAATCACTCCTCCTTCTTTTAATCCCGCTAATTTAGTCAAATCTATCGCTGCTTCCGTATGTCCTGCTCTTTTCAATACTCCTCCTTCTTTCGCTCTCAACGGGAAAATATGACCAGGACGCATAAAATCTGTAGGCTTACTATTTTCATCCATCAAGGCCAAAATAGTTCTGGCTCTATCACTCGCTGAAATCCCTGTTGAAATACCATCTCCTAATAAATCTACAGATACAGTGAATGCTGTTTCTTTTGGGTCCGTACTGCGAGTAACCATTGACTCTAATTCCAATTCATCACATCTCTTTTCAGAAAGCGGCGTGCAAATCAACCCCCTCCCATGAATAGTCATAAAATTAATGATTTCAGGAGTAGTTAATTCTGCGGCGGAAAGAAAATCTCCCTCATTTTCTCTATCCTCATCATCTACTACAATGATTACTTTTCCTTGTCTTAAATCCTCAATTGCTTCTGAAATGGTATTTAATGTGATTTTTTCCATATTAAATTTTAATTTTGCACAAAGATAACTAATTATTACGATGAATTTATATGAAATTTTTATTAAACCCTATGAAAATTATACTTCTTTTCAAATTTTTTTAGAAGCTACAGCTACTTTTTTTGGATTATTGAGCGTATTTTTTTCTATCAAAAGAAATATTTTTGTTTACCCAACAGGAATTATCAGTACTTCTATTTATGTTTATATTCTTTTTAATTTTGGTCTATTAGGAGATATGCTCATTAATGTTTATTATTGTATAATGAGCATCTATGGTTGGATTTTATGGAAAAACAACTGTAAAGAACATATTATCCAAGCTTCCATGGCAAAGAAAAAAGACTGGCTCATTAGTTGTATTTTATTTTCATTAAGCTTTATTATCGTGAGTGGAATCTATTATCTAAAACCTTATATTGACAATCATTTTTCTATGGATAATATCATTTTAGGTTGGCGACATTTAGATTGGGGAAATTGGCTGGATATTTTCACTACATCATTATTCCTTATCGGAATGTGGTTTATGGCAAAACAAAAAATAGAAAATTGGATTTTTTGGATTATAGGAGACACTATCTGCATTCCTATGATGATACATAAAGGACTTGGAATTACCGCTTTACAATATACAATCTTCACTATCATGGCAATTAGTGGATATAAACAATGGAAAAAAGCTATGAAATAACAAACTTTCGAGATACTAAAAATCCTTTCTAAAATTTAGAAAGGATTTTTAAATTTTATCATTAAAAATATATTTTACGGATAAATAATTGTAAAAATATATGCCATCAAATTGATTAACAACACAGCTCCATAAAGAATATTAGTTTTTCCCTTACTCAAAGATAACATTACTGTAAAAAATGATAAAAGCATTAAAATCATCGGTTTAGTTTCTATTCCTAAAACCAAATCAATATCAAATAGAATACAAATTAACACCACGGAAGGAATCGTTAATCCTATACTTGCCAAAGCGGAACCTAATGCCAAATTAATACTTGTCTGAAGTCTATTTTTTCTTGCTGCATCTATCGCTGCAATACCTTCAGGAAGTAATACAATACTTGCAATAATAACTCCCACTAAAGATTGAGGCAATCCTGCACTTGCTACTATTCTCTCTACAGGTACCGAAATAGCTTTCCCTAATAATACAACTATACCTAAACATGCTATTAGTGAAACAAAGCTTATCATCGTTTCTTTATTGCTTGGAGGTGCCAAATGCGTAGTGGGGTTTTCACTACAATCAGCAGGTAAAAAATAATCTCTATGCCTTACCGTTTGAATAAATAAAAATACTCCATAAATTACTAAACACGCAAAAGCAACAAAAATCATCTGAGCTATAGAATAATAAGGTCCTTCAATACTCGTTGTATAATTAGGTAAAACCATAGTAAGTATTGTAATCGCTAACAAACTCACCAATGCAGTATTTACTGAAGATCTATGAAAAAATTGTTCCTTATGCCTCGCTCCCCCTAATAACAGACATAATCCTAAAATCCCATTAAAAATAAGCATAACTGCTGCGAAAACCGTATCTCTTGCTAAATATACAGATTTTTCACCTCCTACAAGCATCAAAGAAATAATAAGTGCCACTTCTATAATTGTTATAGCAATTGCCAAAATAATCGTTCCAAAAGGTTCTCCTACCTTATGAGCGACAACCTCCGAATGATGTACTGCAGCTAAAACACTTGAAATTAAAAGGAAACCTCCCAATAACTCAAAAACTACTCCATGATTTATCATTCCATTCAAGTAGAATATCCACGCCAAAACCGGTGAAATATTTGTCCATTCAAGTATTTTTTTCATATTTTATGAATTTTTACAAAAATAATATTTTTTCAATTAAAAACCAATGAATATATATATTTTCGCTATTTATTTGAAAAATATTTCTCATATTATTACTTTTGTTAAAAAAATAAAAATATGAAATATTTGCTTCTTACTTTTTGTTTATTTTTCAATATCATATCAGCACAAGATATTATTCCTCCAAAGAAATTTTATGCCAAGGTTATTGGTATTTCAGATGGAGATACTTTTAAGGTTCTTTATAAAAAACAAATTTTCAAAATTAGACTTGACCATATTGATGCTCCTGAAAAGTCTCAAAATTTCGGAAAAAAAGCAAAAGAATATGCTTCAAATCTTTGTTTTGGAAAAAATGTAAGAATCACATGGAAGAAAAAAGACCGATATCAAAGAATTTTAGGGGAAGTTTTTCTAAACGAAATAAATATTAACCAAGAAATAGTAAAAGCAGGATATGCTTGGCATTTCAAACAATACTCAAAAGACCCAATTTATGCAGATTTAGAAATTCAAGCGAAAAAGAATAAAAAAGGACTTTGGCAAGATAAATATCCCATTGCACCATGGGATTGGAGAAAAAACAAAAAAAGCAGTTCTAAAAAGTAGAACTGCTTTCTTATTATTGAAAATCTTTATCACTTACTTTATTAAGTTCATATGATTTCACATCAAACGACACATCCATTCCTCCCATATTAGAGCTCAATTTGAAAGGAAATTTCACTCCGTTAAATTCCTTATAATCAGAAAAATAAGTAGGCACTACTATTTCTTGACCCTGAACTTTTTGCACTACAATTTCTGCAATTTTCAAACCTGTTTTTACACTATAATAATAAGTTTTACTACCTTGTTTTGGTTTTATAGCATAAGCCTCTTCCTCATTGATATTTTCAATTCCTTTAAGTTCATAATTTGCTACTGAAAAGTCTAACTCTGGAAAAACTTCTTTACTTGCATTAAGCATTTCTGCCTTTACTTCTTCTGGTAACGGAACTTTTTGTCCTTGTGCCTGAACAAAACCATCTTTTCCATTAAATACAACTTTATTCATGGTATTTCCCATCATTTTCAATTCAACAATAGACTTCCCTCCTTTTGCTTGAGTTGTAATGAACTCTAAATCCATACCTTGGATTTTTCCTACAGCATTCATTGTAACGGATGTTACTTTATCTACATTTGATTTTCCTCCAATTGCCGAAATATATTTTTCACCGATGGTAGCTACCGTTACATTAGTATCTATTTTTTTTGCTTCGGGCTTTGTAGTAGGATTTGCTTCCCTATCATAATACTTCACGGGATAACCTAATTTCTCTACACTATCAGCAACTTCACTTGCCTTTCCTACGATTACTATTCTGGACTGATTTGGCAAGATATTCTGTGTAACCGCTTTATTCACATCAGAAATCGTTACATTATCTATAGATTTTAAATAGTTTTTATAGAAATCTTGAGGTAATTGGTCTATAATTTCATCTATAGCATATTCAGCAATCATTGCAGGATTTTCTAATGCTCTGATAAAATCCCCTTTTCTCTTTGCTTTTACTAAATTAAGCTCTTCTTGAGTAACTTTAGAAATTCCATTTAGCTCATTCATAAATTCTATTACTGCTTTATCAGTAACTTCATTTCTAACACTAGCATGAGCGGTAAAATGTGGAGTAAATCTACTCGTAGAAAGACTTGAATAAGCTCCGTAAGTGAAACCATTTTTTTCTCTAAGATTTAAAAATAATCTAGACTCTCCTCCAGCTCCCAATATATCGTTTCCTAGTACCCCAGCAAAATATAGAGGGTCTTTCTTTTGTAATTTACTAATATTTCCTATAGAAATAACAGACTGCACCGCCGTAGGTACATCTACAAAATTAATCTCTGTTTTTTCTACATTTTGAGCTAAAGGTGCTACATTATGTTTCACTCCAGATTTTTTCCAAGACTTAAATTGCTTCTCTACAATTTTTTTAACCTCTGAAAACTTTACATCTCCTACAATAACTAAATATGCATTATCTGGATTAAAATAATTTTTATAATACTGCTCTACATCTGATAACTCTATTTTACCAATACTCATCTCGGTAGCAAACTCTCCATAAGCTGTATTTTTACCAAAAGTAAGAGCTTTAAATACATTTCTTGATATTTTTGAAGCATTTTTCTCATCAGCCTTTAAAGATTCAAGCATTCTTTCTTTATCACTCCTTATTTCATCTGCTGAAAATTTAGGTGAAATAATAGCTTGAGCCAAAAGATCAATGACTTGAGGATAATATTTAGAAAGTGTATTAACTCTCGCACCTGACTGTGTGAATGTAATGTTAGCTCCCAAGTAATCTACCTGTTTGCTAAATTCTTCTTTACTAAGTTTAGAAGTTGCTTTTCCCAATTGATTAGCAAAAATAGAAGACACTCCACTTTTATCTCCTTCATACACAGGTGGATAATCTATAAATAATCCCATATTCACTCTTGGGAGTTTGCTATTTTCCACCACCATTACTGTAAGACCATTTTTCAGCTTAAAAGTGTTCGGCTGGGCTACATTTACTATTGGCGTTTCTACCGATTTAGGCATTTTATTGATATCTAAACTCTGGGCGTGAGCCATTCCTGAGAATAAAAATGCGACTGCTATATATTTGATATTTTTCATTGTTTTATTTTTTTTCTGGTAAATAATTGATGATTGCTCTTTGATTCGGATTAAGATATTTCTTTGCTACCTCTCTTAATTCTTCTCTTGTAATGGAACGATAAATTTCAATTTCTTTATTTATTAAATCTGTATTTCCCTTTAATAAATAATTAGTAGCGAGATTATGAGCTATATCTTCCGTAGATGAGTTAGCATTTACAAACCCATTTTCCATTTGATTTTGGAGTTTTTGATAATCCACTTCTGAAATCAGCTCTGTTTGTACTTTTTTAATCTCAGCGTCAATATCTTTTTTCAAGACATCTTTCGTGGTATCTCCCATAGGAATTGCAAAAAATGCGAAAACACCATAATCAGTCATTCCGATATTAAACGCCCCAGCTTCAAGGGCTTTTTCATCTTCATCTACTAATTTTTTATACAAAACAGAAGATTTACCACTACTTAAATAATAACTAAGCATATTCAATACATAGGAATCTCTTTCTGTATCTCCTGGAACCCTATAAACAAAAATATAAGCTGGAATCTGAATATTTGCATCATAATATGTTTCTTCAAATCCTTGTGTAATAGGTGTTTCTTTTGGGAAATTTCTTTCAATTTTTGTTCCTGAAGGTATACTTCCATAATATTCTTCAATCCATTTTTTAGTTTGTTCAGGTTTAATATCTCCTGCCACCACTAAAACAGCATTATTTGGAATATAATATTTCTTATAAAATGCATTAAACTCTTCTAACTGAGCGGCACTCAAATCCTCCATAGAACCAATAGTAGTCCCTTTATATGGATGTTTCTTGAAAGCTGTAGTTAATATTGTATTAAAAATATTACCATAAGGCTGGTTATCCATTCTCAATCTTTTCTCCTCCTTCACCACTTCTTTTTGTGTATCTACACCTATCTGGTTAATGACAGGATGTCTCATTCTCTCTGCTTCCATCCATAATCCTAATTGCTCATTATTAGAAGGGAAAACTTCGTAATAATAAGTTCTATCTCCTGTAGTATTCGCATTATTTGTCCCTCCATTTGAAGATACTATTTTGAACCAATCTCCTCTTGCAATATTTTTAGTTCCTTCAAATAAAAGGTGTTCAAAAAAATGAGCAAATCCTGTTCTACCTGCTGCTTCATCTTTCGCTCCTGCATGATACATAACCGAGGTAGTTACCACTGGAGCCGAATTATCTTGATGTAAAATAACATGCAACCCATTTGGCAAATCATACTCTTCAAATTTAATTTGCTGTGCATCGGCAGTCATTCCTAAAAAGAATAATGATGCAATACCTAAAAATTTATTTTTCATAAAATTCTATTTTTTAGTTTATTAGTGATAAAAATATAAATTTTGTTACAATATAAAAAGAAAAACATTATTCATGAATTGTAATTAACTGAATATCAATATTAAAAATAACATTTACAACAAAATAAATTCACTTCGTGGCACTACCCTATTTTTGTTCAAAAAAGAATTTTGCATAAATTTGCCTTCATTAAATTTAGGTAAAACTTATGGATTATTTAAAAGGATTAAACAATGCACAATATGAAGCGGTAACTACTATACACGGTCCACTGATGGTACTAGCTGGAGCTGGATCTGGAAAAACTCGAGTGCTGACGATGAGGATTGCACATATCATTACTAATGGAATAGATCCTTTTAATATTTTAGCCCTCACTTTTACTAATAAAGCTGCTCATGAAATGAAGACTAGAATAGCTACTGTCGTAGGTGATAGCGATGCTAAAAGTCTTTGGATGGGAACTTTCCATTCTGTATTTGCAAGGATTTTAAGAAGTGAGGCTCATCATCTTGGATTTCCTTCTAATTTTACCATTTATGACCAACAAGATGCCCTAAATATTCTAAAAAAGGTATTAAAAGACATGAATATAGACTCCGATGTTTATAAACCTAAAAAAGTACAAGGAAGAATCTCTCAATATAAAAATAACCTTATCACAGTAAGAGCTTATTATAACAATTCTGAACTCATAGAAGCTGATGAACGAGCAAATATGAAACACATGGGGCAAATCTATCAAAAATATGTAGAAGAATGTTTCAAAAATGGAGCTATGGATTTTGATGATTTACTATTAAGAACTAATGAATTACTAACCCGTTTTCCAGAAGTTTTAGCAAAATATCAAGACCGATTCCGTTATATTTTAGTAGATGAGTATCAGGATACCAACCACTCGCAGTATCTCATTGTAAAGGCATTGGCTTCTAAATTTGAGAATATCTGTGTGGTCGGTGATGATGCCCAATCCATCTATTCTTTCCGTGGGGCAAACATTCAAAATATCTTAAACTTTAAAAAAGATTATCCAGATGCTATCACGGTTTCTTTGGAGCAAAATTATCGCTCTACTCAAAATATCGTAAATGCTGCGAATACCGTTATTGCCAACAATTTACAACAATTCAAAAAAAATGTTTTCAGTGCTAATGATGTCGGTGAAAAAATCAAAGTCTACCGTGCATTATCTGATGCCGATGAGGCAAATTTCGTTGCAGGACACATTTGGGAATTACACAATTTTCATCAAAAAAAATTCAGTGATTTTGCAATTTTATATAGAACCAATTCACAGACCAGAGCCTTTGAAGATGCCCTAAGAAAGAAAAATATTCCCTATCATATCAATGGAGGGCTTTCTTTTTACCAAAGAAAAGAAATCAAAGACCTTTTGGCCTACCTTCGTATTTTAGTGAATGAAAATGACTCTGAAGCATTAACGAGGATTATCAATTATCCTACTCGAGGAATTGGAGAAACTACCCAAAACAAACTTATCGTTTATGCTGATTCTCAAGGACAAAGTATTGCTCAAATTTTAGACAATTTAGTTTTTCATAGTCCTTTTTTAGGATTAAACAATTCTGGTTTAACAAAAATCAATGATTTCTGGCAAATGATAAAGGCTTTTCAAGTAATGCTAAAAACAGAAAATGCCTATTCCGTAGCGATGGAAGTTGCCAAAAAAAGTGGAATTCTAAAAGCATTAAAAGAAGACCAAACTCCAGAGGGCATTTCTCGTTTAGAAAATATCCAAGAATTGATGAACTCAATGCAGGGATTTATTGATGAGCAAATCCAGTTAGAAGACGGTAATCCGAGCCTTTCTTATTTTTTGGAAAACATCGCATTATCATCTGACACTCAAGAAAATGGAAACGAAGAAGATCAAGTCTCTCTCATGACAATACATCTTTCTAAAGGGTTAGAATTCCCTGTAGTTTATCTCGTAGGTCTTGAAGAAAATCTATTCCCTAGTTTCATGAGTTCTAGCTCACGAGAAGAACTGGAAGAAGAACGCCGACTTTTCTATGTAGCCCTCACCAGAGCAGAAAAACAAGCCGTTTTGACCTATGCTACATCTCGTTTTCAATGGGGGAAAATCACAGATGCAGAATCAAGTAGATTTCTAAGTGAAATTGATACAGAATATTTAGATTTTATCAATCCTGCAATAGAACCAAAATTTATCAATCGTTCTGGTTTAAGCTCCAATATCTTCGGCGATGAACCAAGTCTCCCGAGGTCTTTCCAAAAGAAAGAGCCTAAGAAGACTCTTTCTCGGCATGAAAATCCTGAACCTGCCATTAGCCCAAGAAAATTAAAACCGATTTCTTCTGCTAAATTTACTACTCCATCAGGGGATTCTTCACAAGATATTCAAGTCGGTGATAGTGTAAGACATAACCGATTCGGTGTAGGAAAAGTCATCGCTCTCGACGGTTCTGATCCTAATAATGTAAAAGCAAAAATAAAATTTGTACATGAAAAAGATGAAAAAAATCTTATTTTGAAATTTGCCAAATTAGAAAAGTTGTAAAATTTTATTATATTTGCATTTATTATTTAGGGGCTGACTGGTTTCGACAGCAAGACCAATGGGTAAATAAGCATGCAGAGAACCGTAGCGCGATCTCTTTAATCCCTTGCTACAAAATTTTAACTGGCAACGAAGAGTATGCTCTTGCTGCTTAATCTGAAGTATAGTAGGATAAGCGTTTTTCCTGAAGTATAGTAAGGAAACAAGATGTCTCACGAAAGCTTTGTTCTACAGCGTTCGAGTTTGGGGCATGGGAAATGTAGAAATAAGTCTTTAAGAGCTTTGATTAAAGAACGAAAAATCCAAAAGCTAAGTCATGAATTGAGTGTCTATTCTCTGCTTATGAACAAAAACCAACAATAGAATAAGCATGTAGAAAGTTTATGTATTGCTTGTTTGGACGAGGGTTCGAATCCCTCCAGCTCCACAAAAATAATCCTAACCACGATAAACAAAGAGTTTTAATGGTCAGGATTTTTCATAACTACCAAATTAGTATCCCCAAATTAAAGTCCTACCCTATTGAAAATGGTAAAAATTGGTATGTATGGTTTATATATAGAAAAGCAATCCTATAAGATTTTCAAAAGGAATAAATAAAATATCTAATTATGAAAAAAACTTTTAATGTCTCATTAGAAAAAAATGAAAAATATTATTTGAGATTGGTTTCGTAAAAAATGAGCAAAAGTGCTCACTTTTTTATATCTTTGCAGTAAGAGTAGTGGAGACTGGTATATGTGTTTTTTGGAAATTTGCCTAACTTGAGGTTAACAAAACAGTTAGGGTGCGGTATATTTCAATTGTGCAACTATCTAATAAGAAATTATTAATTAGCTCCACAATTATAGTGATAAACAGCAAAGAATCAAATCTTAATTTAACTTTAATGTCAATCATAGATATTAATTTATACAAAGATATGATAAATATTTAACGACCCAAACGTTATCGGAGTGGCATTATATATTCCTTTAGGGTAGATATTGTCGTATTAGCATACATATACCCTTATTGATTTTCCTATTGAAAATAAATAAGTAAAGATTGCTCCGTTTTGGGCTCCACTACTCTTTTTATTGAAAAGATTATGCAAGATAAAGATTGGTTCAGAATTAAAAAATACCCTCACATTGATTTCCCTATTGAAAACAAAGATAGGTATAAATGGCTACAAGATTATATTACAAATCCTGAAAAAATCGCCAAACATTCTTTTTTACCCTTTATTCATAAAGTTTCTAAGAAAAGAAAATTTAGGAAAAAGTATAATGATGAAAACGGAAATATTGAATTAACTGAAGATGGAAAAAAGCGACATGCAGATGTAAAAGTAAGAGAACTTTTTTACGCATCACATTTAGACTCTTTAATTTTCAGTTATTATAATCATCTTCTATATACTCCTTACGAAGAAAAATTAAAAGATTTTCATTTAGAAGAAGTAGTCACAGCATACAGAAGAATACCTAAAAATAAAGAAAATCCGAAAAGTAGTAATAAATGTAACATTGATTTTGCTAATGATATTTTCAAAATCATTAAGCGATATCCAAAAGAAAAATTTGCTGTTATTACCTTTGATATTAAAAGTTTTTTTGATAATATCAATCATAGTTTATTGAGAACAGCAATGATGGAAGTTTTGGGTGCTGAAAAACTGAGTAGTGATTTTTTCAATGTTTTTAAGAATATTACTCGATTTAGTTATGTAGATATTCAAGATATCTTCAAAGAATACCAAAATGAAATTATCTGCAAAAAGACAATTAAAAAAGATCGGAAAATAAAGGAGGTAAAGAAGAAAATATCAAGATTAAAATTTTTAAAAAATCAAGAAGCAATCGCCTTTTGCTACAAAAATGATTTTCTAAAAAACAAAAAACATCTTATAAAATCTCATAAGTTTATAAAGGATAAAGAGACAGGAAAATTAAGCCCAAGAAATTTTGGTATTCCGCAAGGTTCCCCAATTAGTTCTACATTAGCCAATTTATATCTTCTTAATTTTGACAAAAAAGTCAATATTTTTATTACTTCCAAAAATGGATATTATAAAAGATATTCTGACGATATGATTATTGTTTGTTCATATGAAGATATTGAACATGTTGAAAATCTAATATATGAAGAAATCAAGAAATACAAATTAGAAATTCAGGAACACAAAACACAAAAATTCATTTTTGAACGAGGAGGAGGCAAAATGAAATGTGGACAATTATTCGAAAACAACAATATAAATTGGAATAAAAATCTGATTTATTTAGGCTTTGAATATGATGGAGAGAAAGTCCTTTTAAAATCTGCAAGTTTAGCAGGTTTCTATAGAAAAATGAAGAAAAGTATTCGTAGGGGAATATATTATTCAATAAAGCATAATAATGAATTATTTAAAAGAAGATTGTATAAAAAATTTACTTTCAGGGGAGCGAGAAGATATAAAATATACAAATGGTGTAATAAGGAAAAAAAATTTAGGCCTACTTCTCAACAAAATTGGGGAAACTTTTTATCATACGCTAAAAAGGCTTCAAATATAATGAAAGATAGCAAAATCAAAGGGCAAATTAAAAATCATTGGAAAATTTTTCATAAAGAACTTATGGTATATAATCTTCTTTTTTTGCCCCAAATATATGAGAAATTTGGAACGAAATTTTTATATGAGACCCAAAATCAAAAAACATTTAACAAAGAAAATACTTTACATGATACCATGGTTCGGTATGTTTGCGGAATGTCTGTACCTCCACTAATGACTACCAAAATCGCTGAATTTGAATCAAACAATGAATTAAACGCTTCTTAACAAGAAATTAAAAAAGCGACTCAATCAATTTGGTCGCTTCTCTTTTTTTTGGATATTTCGTTTTGGCGATTATAGACACCTCCTGTATACTTTCTCATTGAGAAATGCTTTGAGTGTATTATTTCAGCCCTTTAAGTCGTTGATTCTAGGTTGATATGATCTCAATATACTCTTTGTATTCTAAGGGGATAGGTAGATTAAACACCAAATCCTTTAGAGGGTCTACATTTCTCCCCATTTTGTAACACAAATATAGCCGTTCATTAAGCTCAGCATAGATTCGTACATTCCTCAATTCATAGCTATTAATCGTTTCTAAATCGTCTCTATTTATTGACGCAATGATATCTCGTTCATTGTATTTCCCCGAGGAAGTATCTACTTCAAAGAGTCTGCCCCCACCATCTCCTATGATAAGAATTTTCTTTTCATTTGGTGTTCCTTCCCAGAGCGTAATCCATCTACTTCCCATACCTAAGGGGTCTATCTTGCGCTTTGGAGAGATATAGTTCTCAATCCCCTTAATATTCTGCCTGAAGATATTGCTGCTTTTAATGAATTGACGAGCAACAGTGGCGCAGAAAAGAATAGGAACTTGGGTTAAGTCTACATCACCCCAATTGTTATCAGTGTTAAATAGATTGAAAAACAGGAGTTCAGCCTTCCCTATCATCTGAGCGAGCACATACACCCTAGTTTCTCTTGATTCATCCTTTCGTTTAGTCTCAATGCTGATAACTTGATTATTCCTCCACCTTATTTCTGTCATATTTCTCATCTTAGTGAATTCCTTTGGTTTTCAGATGTTCATCAGCTGCAGCTATTCACTCCCGCATTTGCACACGCACTCTTTGCCTTATCTACAACCTGCAGGAAATTACGCCATTGCGTATAGCCCAGGAGCGTGTGTAGTTCTCTTGCACTCCAACATTCCACTCCATTATAATCGCAAACGATGGCTTCAAATTGCTCAAAAAGTGATTTTATATTCTCTGTTTTCATTATTATAAATTCATTTAATCACCAAGAATGTAATAAGCTCGAAGTCGTCCAAGCCCTTGACTTTGTGTTCCAACACCGTGGTGGTTCCCTCCGAAAATAGACTATCTATCTCTTGCTCACGCTTCACCTCAATGATGCTTTCTACTGCTCTGTGTAGCAACTGACTATAAGTATTCATATTTCTGCCCTCTCTGGTTTCCTTGTTGTTAAACTTTCATAAAAAAGTTACTCAAAAAATAGAATCTATAATATTAAAATCTACTTATAAATCTCTATTACTTGATGTAATAATTCTATTTGTTTGTTAAGACTTTCACTTTTAGGATTATCTTTCAAAGCGGATATTTTTCTTTCCACTCCTGATTTTAACATATTGTAAATAATTGACTTAGCCTGAATATTATCATTGATATGAGACTTTACTTGTCTAAGAATCTTTGTTAATTTCGCTACCGCTTGAATATTATCGCTATCCATAATCCAGTTAAAACCATCTTCTGATACTTTTCCTAAATCAGGTTTTTGGAATGCTAAAAATGGATAAAATGCCACAGTAGAAGCGATTGCTATTTGATGTTTCTCCATTTTATTTTCCACGATGGTAGGCAATAACAATGTAATCAAATCTTCATTTGCATTTTCTAAATCAATATTTTCTAACAATTTTTTGCTGTTTTCTGGGTTGATTTTTGCGATTCCGTATGCTGAATTTCCTTGCACAGAATAAGAAGCTGATTGTATCCCTTTTTCAAAAATAGGTAAATATTTTTTATTGCCCAATTCCGCTAATTTTCCAATTGCCTTAGCTTGTACTAAAGTTTTAGGATCTGATTGAGCTATCTTTTCTACTTCTGCTAAAGCTAATTTTACCACTTCTGGTTTTGTCAAATCCAATGCATCTAACGCTTGAATTCTCATTTTAAAATATGAATCCTTTAATCCTGCTAAAAGAATTTTCAATGTTGTAGGATTTTGATTTTCTTTCGCATATTGTATCGCCAATAAACGGCTTTTCAAATCTTTAGAATGCAAATATTGATGCAAATATTCCTCTGCATTTTTCGTGTCATTAATTTCTGCTAAAAGTATTCCATCGGCATCAACATTCACCAAATTAGGCTTCTGATGGTATTGGAAAGAGAATGAATTTCGCCCCTTGGCTTCTACCCAAACTTGATGCCTTTTATATTTTGCCCCTTCATAAATATCAATTGCTAATGGAAATTCAAAATACTGATTTCCAGTCTGGTTAATATTTACTACTACTTCTTTTTTCATCGGTTCAAGGCTATATTTCACCTCCAATTTTGGGTGGCTACTACCAAAAAACCATTGATTAAAAAACCAATTCAAATCCTTTCCGCTAACTTTTTCCAAAG
Organism: uncultured Flavobacteriaceae bacterium; assembly: GCA_963530615.1. Lineage (GTDB taxonomy): Bacteria > Bacteroidota > Bacteroidia > Flavobacteriales > Weeksellaceae > JABCPE02. Next base: position 8,173 of record CAUSDX010000017.1, on the reverse strand, counting down.
ACAATCTCAATTGATGAGCCTCCCCTGTACCATATTCATTAGATTTAAGATAATCACTCAATCCATTGAAAAAAGCATCATCACCTAAATAATTTCTAAGCATATGCAGAATTCCGCCTCCTTTATTATAAGAAACTCTATCAAACATATCTTCTCTCTTATGATAATCAAATCTTACCAAATCCTTAGAGATATTTTCTGGGTCGTTAAAATAACCTCTTAACGACTCCCAAAGTCCAAAATCTGCAGCATCTTTTCCATATTTATACTCATTCCAAAGATATTGAGAATAGTTTGCGAAACTTTCATTCACCGTAAGATTTGACCAACTTTCCGTAGTTACTAAATCCCCAAACCAATGATGATAAAGCTCGTGAGCAATAGTCTCTTCCCAATGATTTTCATCAATGAGTTGTCCTGCTTTTTGATGTGCATTCTCTGCATGAATCACAGCTGTAGTATTCTCCATCGCACCACTTACAAAGTCCCTTCCTACCAATTGAGAGTATTTTTGCCAAGGATAATCATATTTCAATTGTTTAGAAAAAAACTCTAACATTTCGGGAGTATTTCCAAAAATTTGCTTTGCATAAGGCTCATATTCTTTTTCTACATAATAATCCACAGCAACATTTCTCCACTGGTCTTTAATTACCGCAAAATCCCCAACTCCCATAAAGAATAAATACGGAGCATGTTTTTTATCCATTACCCAATGGTCAGTTCTCAATCCATTTCCTTCTTTCATCGAAGATTTCATAATACCGTTAGATAAAGTTACAAACTTATCTGGCACAGTCATATAAATCTCTTGAGTCGTTTTTTGATTAGGTTTATCAATCGTAGGGAACCAAGCTGAATTAGATTCCGTTTCTCCCTGTGTCCAAATCTGCGTTGGTTTATCTGTTTCTTTTCCTTGAGTATTGATGAAATAAAGCCCTTTGGCATCCGTAATGGCTTTTCCGCCCTTGTCTTTTATTTCGTTAGGACGAGCCGTGTATTTGATATAAATAGTATAATCTTGGTCTCTATTGTAAATTTTATCCAAATTGATTTTCAGCAAATCATCATTATACTCATATTTTAAGGGTAATTTTGTTCCTTTTTTATCAAGAGCAACTTCATGAATTAGCATCGCTTTTGCATTCAAAACCAAAGAATCTGTAGGATAAAAATAAGGCGAAGCCGTGAGCCACTCTTCCCCATTCATTTGCTCTTTCTCAAAATCAAAATTTACTTTTAATTTAGTGTGTTTTAACTCTGTGGCTTTAGTATGGGTAGCTCTATAAGTTCCCATTCTCCCCGAAGTTTCCGTTTGTGCTAATGCCCAGTTTGTCCCCAAAAGTGTCCCTAAAAACAAGGCTGATATTAAGATTTTTTTCATTGTTATTAAATATTAAATTAATTGTCAAAAATAATAATTTTATTATAGTTAAATCAACATAGATAAAATAAAAACTCCGAAATATTTCGGAGTCTAAAAATATTTCACACAGCCACGGGAGCTTTTATCCCTGGGTGCGGGTCATAATTTTCTAATGTGAAATCTTCAAAATCAAAATCAAAAATATTTTTGATATTTGGGTTAAGTTTCATCGTAGGTAAAGATTTTGGCTCTCGGGAAAACTGTTTTTCCACCTGCTCAAAATGATTATTATAAATATGCACATCACCGAAAGTATGCACAAACTCCCCCACTTCTAAATCACAAACTTGAGCCATCATCATGAGAAGCAAGGCATAACTTGCAATATTAAACGGAACTCCGAGAAAAACATCTGCACTTCTCTGATAAAGCTGAAGAGAAAGCTTCCCATCAGCGACATAAAACTGAAACATCGCATGACAAGGAGCCAGTGCCATATTTGGGATTTCTGCCACATTCCATGCAGAGACAATAAGCCTACGGCTATCAGGATTCTTTTTTATTTGGTCTATCACCTCTGTGATTTGGTCAATGGTCTTTCCGTTTGCTCCTTGCCAACTTCTCCACTGGGCTCCATACACAGGTCCTAAATCTCCATTTTCATCCGCCCATTCATCCCAAATACTTACGCCGTTATCTTTCAAATATTTAATATTTGTGTCGCCCTTTAAGAACCAAAGTAGTTCATAAATAATAGATTTCAGGTGAAGTTTTTTTGTGGTAACCAAAGGAAATCCTTGAGATAAATCAAAACGCATTTGATAACCAAAAACACTTCTCGTTCCCGTTCCCGTGCGGTCGGTTTTATCTGTTCCGTTTTCTTTAATATGTCTTAAAAGTTCTAAATAGTTTGTCATTTTCAAAGTTTAATGGTCAAAGATAAGGATTTTTTATTCATTGATAATATCTGTTTTTTATGTGATATTATTCCTTTAATCAGTATCTAATCGCCTTAAATACTGCATCTTTCTAATCTTTTCACAATGTTTTTTCACACAATTCTGTCTTCGCTAAATCATAACTCTTTTTACAATGAAAACTCCTATTCTTCCTATAATAAGCCCCATAATTATCCCCACTAATACATCTAATGGAAAATGCACACCGAGATAAATCCTGCTATAAGAAACTACCCCAGCCCACACGAAAAGAAATATAGTCAACCCTTTAAGCCTCTTGTCAAAAAGCGAACTTAAAAAACTTGCCAACAAAAAAGTGTTAGAAGCATGGCTGGAATAAAATCCAAATCTTCCACCGCACTCTATTCTTCTCATTTTTGGGATTAAAAACTCATCATGGCAAGGTCTGAGCCGCTCAAATCCATACTTGAAAACATTGGCAATCTGGTCAGACACCAATACAGCCATCGCCAAGACTAAAAGTATATAAAACAACTGCTTTTTAGGATATTGGCGGTATAATAAATACAAAAGCACAGCATAAAGCGGAAGCCAAGACCATTTTCCTGATACGAAGACCCAAAAAGCATCAAAGCTTTCACTTCCTAAATTATTCAGAAATAAAAACAGCTCTTGGTCTTGTGAAATGAGGCTCTCTATCATGATTTTTCTTTTGGTTTTTCTTCTTCTGTGATGAGGTTTTGTGCTTCCTCTTTTACTTTCTCTATTTCTTTTTGAATTTCCGAAACTGGATTATCTTCGGTTTCTTTCATGATTTCTTGCTTGATGTCCTCCACCGCTCCCCTCATCTTTCTGATGCCCTGCCCCAACTCTCGAGCGATTTGTGGAATCTTCTTCGGACCAAATAATACCACCACCGCAATGAAAATCACAAATATCTCTCCAAAACTTAAATCTCCCATAATGTTATAATTTTAAGGTTATAGTATAATTTTTACTTCTTCTTTATAGTTTTGTAAAGTAGTATTGATACTTGCCGTCCATCCGTCTATATAGACCTTTCCTTTTTGTAATGCTTCCGAAAGTAGATGTTTATTTTCTTCTTCATCTAATAAATCAGCATTGGTAATATAGTAGTTATCTCCTATCTTATAGAGACAATTTTCTAATAGGCATTCTGGCACCTGTGAAGGTTCATCTAATCCCACAGAAAACATCATATTATAGATACGGGATAGCGGGTCTATACTGATTTCTGGGAATAGGATATCTTCTACTTCTAATTTTGGGGAATCTATAGTATCAAATACTTTATATCCGATATCTGGAAGGCTTTGCCCTTCTTTTAGCTCTATGTTTATTTTTTCTCCTGCCCGTTTTAGTCTCTCTATGGTAATGCTAGATATAGCGGTAGGAAGATGGTTTTCTTGACAGAAACCGTAAGCTGGTTTATCTTTTTTTATAGGTTCATCTATCTGACAAAGGATAAACTTACGGTTTCCTCCGTCCTCTGCATTTAGCTGCATAACGGCATGCCCCGTCGTCCCCGACCCTGCAAAAAAGTCAAGAATGATATCATTATTTTTTGTGGAAATATTTAACAAGTGATAAATTAATTTTACAGGTTTAGGATTATCAAAAACATTTACATCAAATAATTTAGAAACATCTGATTTACCCGTTCTTGTTCTTCCGAATCTATCATCTACTAACAAACTTCTTGGTCTTGAACCTTCTTTTTGATAATTTTTTGTGTAAACATGTCCATTTTTAAAAATTAACTCATTATATCTTTGCTTTACTGTTTCTTCTCCCCATCTCCAACGAGCAACTTTATTATTAGGATTTTTATGAAATACTCTATATTCTGTTCCATCTGGTGCAATAATAGGAAAATCAAGAGATTCAATATAACCTAAACTCTGTTTATCTAGTCTATCTAATGAATATTTTCCTTTTTCATCCTCCAAATTATAACTTGTAGTCACATCTGCTTCTGTGTCCATTCTTAAGTTAAATAAAGTAGAATTTTTAGTATAACAAATTATATATTCGTGGTCAGTAGCAAAAAATTTACTATCATTTGCACCTCCACTTTTACTTTTCCAAACCAAATTAGCCACAAAATTCTCTTCGCCGAAAATTTCATCGCAGAGGAGTTTTAGGTTAGCCTGTTCGTTGTCGTCTATGGAGATAAAAATCACGCCGTCTTGGCTGAGCAAATCTCTCGCCAGCATAAGGCGAGGGTACATAAAGGTAAGCCATCCGTTGTGGCTCTTTTTACTCTTAAAACTAAACTCCATACGGTCATAGTCTTCTTGACTTAAATCTACTAACCCCAAGACCTCGGCTTCTTCTCTGTTAAACTTATCGGGATAGACAAACTCATCAGAGGCAGTATTGTAGGGCGGGTCTATGTAGATGCACTTAATCTTCCTTGTGTAGTGGCTTTTCAGGATTTTTAGAGTATCTAGATTATCGCCTTTCAGCACAAGGTTCTGTGTGGTATCTATATTTTTGCTTAATTCGGTATTTAAGCGGAGTTCTTTCTCTGTTTTTTGGGTGTATCTGGAACGGGCTACATTCCTTCCCACAAAGTTCAGTCCGTATCCGTTAATGATCTCATCTGTAGGCAGTCCCAATATCTCTTTGAGTTTGTTGATTTTAATCTCATTATCCTGTATCACAGAGGGATAGTTTTGTTTTAGAAATGCCATGAGCATGTTTTCCTTATTTTCTGTATCTATCACAGAGAATCCCTCTTGTATAAAATTTTGTCTAATGTCCATGTTTTTTTCGGTTTTTATTTTGCTTTATTGATGAGTGTCGCCAGTTGTGTCCTGTTAATTCTTTCCTCAAAGGTTATTTTTATATTCTGTCCTTTGTAATGCTCGTTGAGGGCATTAAAATATTTCTTTGCAAAATCTATTTTTGCTTTTTCATTTTCGGGAATATCCTGTGCGGCGGCATAGCCTTTGGCTTCTACCACCAAGAATACTTTATAATCATTTTTCGCCTGAACGGCATAACAGAAATCAGGATTATACTCACCCAGTGGTGTTTTTATTTTAAGTCTTGGCAACTTCCCAAAAATCTCTATTTCTTCTATATCGGGGTCTTTTTCTATGATTTGAAGTTCAAAATCACTATCATACTCTATGACTTCATCAAAGACCCATTTGGCCTTCAGAGGGAACTCTCGCTGAATTTCCTTTTGGTATTTTCCTACGCTTCCTATATCCAGATAGGTTCTGTCTTTTTCTTTCTTGAAAACATCGGGCAATATACTGCTTTCAATGCCATCATATTTCACATTATTCTTTATCATCACTACCAAATGCCGTTGTATGATAATGCTGATTTCTTTTTGTGCCTGTGCAGGATTGTTACAAAGCATTTTATTCTTAAAATCACCGCTGAGTGCATTAAAAATCTTTATCACAAACCGCAAAGGCATTTTGGTATTATTAGCAAGATGTTGCACTAGCGATAGATAATCTACCTTACTTTTGTAGGAAACTGTACGCACTATTTTTTCAGAAATATCAATATCTTTCCCTTTAGGATTTATCTGTATCCCTTGGCGAATAGTCTGCAATAGAATTTCATCTATATCTAATGATTCTATCTCTGTTTTTATGTTTTTGATGAGTTCATTTTCCTGCTCTTCATTGAGTTTATGCAGGACATAAAAGGCGTTTTTATTGATGGTATTCCATAAATCTTGAAATTCTTTCAAGTGGGTAGATTTTATGAATACTTTCTTTTTATTCTGCTTATTTGCAGAAGATGATAACATTTTTTTGATTTCATCATCTGATACGAACAAACTTTTGACCGCATTATGCTGCTCTTTTGGTAGATTTTGTTCCGCCAATATCTTATCAAAATCATCTGATTTTTCAAAAATATCTATTCCGTTTTCCATCCCTTTGAAAACAATCATCTCTGAATCTTCTATCAAACGGATAAGCTTTCTAATGGTAATATCATTAAAATCAGTCTTTTTTTGGAGTAACAATTTCAAATCTTGGATGGTAAATATCCTACTTATCAAATGAGAGTTTTCTAAAATCTCTCTCTGTATCCCTTCTACGAAGCCTTTTTCTTTATTAGAAACCACGATATCAAGATTATTGATTTGCCAAAATTTCTCTTGGTCTCCATTAAGGTTTTTCAGAGTATTTCTCTGTAAATCTTGATTTACGGATATACGAAGTCCCCTCCCTATCTGCTGAAGTTTAGAAATATCACTCCCTTGATTAGAAAGTTTGCAAATCGTAAAAACATTCGGATTGTCCCAGCCTTCCTGCAATGCCCAGATGGAAAAAATAAAACGGGTAGGACTTTCAAAAGACAATAATTTTTTCTTATCTCTCAAAATTTCATCTACACCTTGTTTTATTTTATCATCTATATTTTTGCCTTTGTCCGCAGAGAAATAACCTTTATGGACTTGCAAAGTATGGTTTTCATCAAAACTTTTTTGTAAATAATGATAATATTCCGTATTCGGGTCTATTTCGGCAAGGACTTCTTTATATTTCTCTATAAATTCTTCTTCAAAGATATTTTTTATCTTCGGATTTTCTCCACGGAAAAGACGAGTATCACTCTCCATAAAGAACAGAGTAAGAGCCTTTATCCCCTGCTCAAATAAATATCTTTCTTTCTCAAAATGGATTCTAATGGTTTCCCTTATCATCGCCCGAATAGACTCATCATAAAGAGAATAATCTACCTTTTCTATGGAGCCATCAGAAAGCACAATGCTATCTTTGTTGATTTTTTTAATACTTTTCCCATTAAACAAGCCTCCCACAGGAATTTCTTTTTTTATAGAAATCCCATTGTTGATGATATTTACCACTGCTTTTTTATTCTCTATATGAGATAGAGTTTCTTGGTTTTCTACTACATCTTGAGTATAAACCACTATTTTCTTCACCAAATTCTGCCGAAATGAAGAAATACTATCCAAGATATAAGCCGCATTGGATAATTTCAAACTATTTTCTTTATTCGGGAAAGTCGCTCCGAAACGTAAATAATAATTATCAAATCCTTCAAAATATTTTTTAAACGCATCGCCATCAAAACGATGAGGTTCGTCTATAATCACAATAGGATTGAGCCGTTTTAAGCACTCCAAATAAGATTTAGGAGATTTTTGCTCATGGGCAAATAGTTCAGGATTATGAATTTCATATTCCAAAGGGCGATTCAGAATATTACTGCTACTATTAAACGCACTAGGGGTCATAATCAAAACCGACAACCCGTTAAAAGAGATAAACTGCTTTACCGCCGAAATATTTCCACCTTCATAAACAAAAGTCTCTATTTCTTTATTTCGTTCATTGGCATAGAAACCTTTGAAATAATTTCGGGTATCTTCTAAATTGGTTTTTGTCCCTTCTCTAATCGGGATAGTCGGGATAAGAATAATGAATTTCTTCTCCCCAAAATGTCTGTTAAGTTCAAAAATAGTTTTGATGAAAGTAAAAGTCTTCCCTGTCCCCGTCTCCATCATAATATCAATATTTTTGGAATCTTGAAGCGTAAATTTATACCCTTGTTTATGATGATGAGCCGTCAGCACCTCATGAAAATCATATCCTTGATGGAGTTTTTCAAAAATACTGATAATATACTCTATGCATTCCTCTTGATAAGACTGCACCTCATACTGGAACTGCTTTTTTTGACCTTTAACCAACATTTTGTTTTTTCTTATTTTTTAGAATTTCCAGATACAAAAGAAAGAGGTAATAAAATGCTCATCACCTCATTCTATTCTTATAAATTTTTTAGCTTCTCTTCTAAAATTGTGATTTTTTCTTGAGCATCTTTTTGCTTCTTACGTTCATTTTCTACAATTTCAGGT
>CAUSDX010000016.1:0-30916 GCA_963530615.1 uncultured Flavobacteriaceae bacterium | reverse complement strand
AGAAAAATCGTTGTAAGTATAAGTCTTACAACGATTTACGCTAATTTTGAAGGCTGTTTTGACGACCATTTTGAAGTCATCTTGAAGCCACTTTGCGGAGAGAGAGGGATTCGAACCCCCGGACCTGTTACAGTCAACGGTTTTCAAGACCGCCGCATTCGACCGCTCTGCCATCTCTCCGTTAAAAACACTCTTATTGCTTTCAACGGTGCAAATATACAGATATTTTATTTGATACCAAATGTTTTTCTAATTTTTTATTCATTTAATATATAAATAATTGATTTTCAATTTTATTGTTTTGAGATATGAATTCCCAAATAAACAGCTAATAATCCTAAAATAATGCTTAGAGTAATATAAATTATAGAAGATACAAACTGACCATTTAACAATAAATTAATATTCTCGGAAGAAAAAGTAGAAAAAGTAGTAAATCCCCCACAAAATCCAGTAATAAATAAGGGTCTTAAACAACTGTAATCTTTGAATAATGAACTGCAATAACCTATAATAAAACATCCTAAAATATTAACAAATAAAGTGCTAATAGGTAAAAAAGTTGCAGGAAATAATTTATGCTCCAAAGAAGATATTATGTATCTCAATATACTTCCTATTCCTCCGCCTAAAAAAATAAATAATAATGTTTTCATATTTAACACTGTTTTATATACTATTTAGAAATGTTTTGAAAATTAGAATTTTATCTCCAAAATTTGTTATTATTTTTTTTGAAAAATGGGGAAAAATTTGTTTTAAAAATAAAATTCTATCTTCCTGATTACTAAAAAAAATAAGTAGATTAGTATTTTTTCCTTCGGAGAGCATTTCTGATTCCACCTCTGTGAGAAGGTATTTTTTATTAATATTTTTTAAATCAGAGATAATTACACTTTTTAAATACTCGTTCCATTTTAACAATTCAGTTTCTTCAATGTGGAAAGTAATGCTTAATATTGCCATCTTTGTAAAAATTTGTCCTATATTTTTGTAAAAGTAATGATTTTTTTATACATTAGCATGTTAAAAAGTTAATGGATTAGAAAATCAGTGTAACAAATTGATTTTTATAAAATAAAAAGAAATAGATGGATACAGGGAAAGAAAGGTTAATTCCTATTAATATTGTTGATGAAATGAAATCATCATACATTGATTATTCAATGTCGGTGATTGTATCGAGAGCGTTACCAGATGTGAGAGACGGTTTGAAACCTGTTCACAGAAGAGTACTTTATGGAATGAATGAATTAGGTGTTTTTTATAATAAAAAACATCTGAAATCTGCGAGAATAGTGGGGGATGTTTTAGGGAAATACCATCCGCATGGGGATAGTGCCGTATATGACACTATGGTGCGTATGGTACAGCCATGGAGTTTAAGATATCCATTAGTAAATGGTCAAGGAAATTTCGGTTCCCCTGATGGAGATAATGCAGCTGCAATGCGTTATACAGAGGCTAAATTAGAAAAAATTTCAGATGAAATCTTAACAGATTTAGATAAAGAGACTGTTGATTTTCAAAATAACTTTGATGATACTCTAAAAGAACCAACCGTACTTCCTACAAAAATTCCATTACTTTTAATTAATGGTTCGGCTGGTATTGCAGTTGGTATGGCAACCAATATGGCACCCCATAATTTAAGTGAAAGTATTGATGCTATTTGTGCTTATTTAGATAATAGAGAAATTACAATAGATGCTCTAATGCAATATATTAAAGCTCCTGATTTTCCTACTGGGGGTGTAATTTATGGCTATGAAGGTGTAAAAGATGCATTTCATACAGGAAGAGGTAGAATTGTATTAAGGGGAAGAGCATCCTTTGAAGAAATAGGAAATAGAAACGCAATTGTAATCACAGAATTACCTTATCAGGTTGGAATTGATGACCTAACTAAAAGACTAGCTGAACTAGTAAAAGAAGGAAAATTAGAGGGAATCAGTGATATAAAAAATGAAACAACAAAGAAAAATGGTGTAAGGATAGTCATCAAATTAAAACAAGATGCAATACCTAATGTAGTTCTAAATCTCTTATATAAACACACTGCATTACAGACATCTTTTAGTGTTAACAATATTGCTTTAGTAAATGGAAGACCAGAACAATTGAACCTAAAAGACTTGATACATCATTTTGTTTATCATAGATTAGATGTAGTAACGAGAAGAACAGAGTTTGAGCTTAAAAAAGCAAGAGATAGAGCTCATATTCTAGAAGGTTTTATGAAGGTGATTGCTACCCAAGACACTTTAGATAAAGCTATTGCTATTATTAGACACTCTGAAAATCCTCAAGTTGCTAGGGAAGGTTTAATGGTTGAATTTGAACTTTCTGAAATTCAAGCACAAGCAATTTTGGATTTAAGATTAGCTCGTTTAACAGGGATGGAGTTGGATAAAATCAGAGATGAATATGAAGAAATTTTAAAAATTATTAAAGATTTAGAAGATATTCTTGCAAATGAGAGCAGAAGATTCCAAATTATCAAAGAAGAATTATTAGAAATTAAAGAAAAATATGGTGATGAGAGGAGGACAGAAATAGATTTTTCAGGAGGTAATATGTCTATTGAAGATTTTATTCCGAATGAAAAAGTAGTCTTAACAATCTCTCATGCAGGATATATCAAGAGAACTCCTCTTTCTGAATATAAAGTTCAGTCCAGAGGAGGGGTAGGAAATAGGGCAGCAACTACCAGAAGTGAAGACTTTCTGGAGTGCATTGTAGCTGCTACAAACCACCAATATATGATGTTCTTCACTGAAAAAGGTAAGTGCTATTGGCTTCGTGTATTTGAAATTCCTGAAGGTTCCAAAACAGCAAAAGGTAGAGCAGTTCAGAATCTAATCAATATAGAAGCTGATGATAAAATTAAAGCATATATAAGAACTAATGACCTTAAAGATATTGAATATGTCAATAGCATGTTTGTCGTAATGATAACTAAAAATGGAGTAATTAAGAAGACTTCATTAGAGGCTTATTCTAGACCGAGAGTAAATGGGGTAAATGCGATTGAAATAAGAGAAGATGACCAGCTTTTAGAGGCAAGATTAACAACGGGAACCTCTGAAATTATGATAGCTACTAAAAATGGTAAATGTATCCGTTTTCCAGAAGAAAAAGTAAGAGCTGTAGGTAGAACATCTATAGGAGTAAGGGGAATAACTCTAGAAGACCAAGATGAAGTAATAGGGATGATTATTGCCAATGATTTAGAAAAAGAGTCTGTATTAGTGGTATCAGAAAAAGGTTATGGAAAAAGAACAGCTGTAGAAGATTACCGTATTACAAACAGAGGTGGAAAAGGTGTAATTACTCTTAATATTACTGAAAAAACAGGACAACTTATTGCTATTCAAAATGTAACAGATGAAGATGGATTGATGATTATCAATAGATCTGGTGTGGCAATTAGAATGGCAGTAAATGAACTTCGTGTAATGGGTAGAAACACTCAAGGTGTAAAATTAATCAACCTTAAAAATAATGATGAAATTGCAGCGATTGCTAAGGTAGAAATGGATAAAGATGTGGAAGAAGAGGAGAAGGGAGAAGAAATTATCGATGATATTTCTAACGAATAAAACATATCATCGGATCGAGAAAGTTATGAAGATATTTCAGAAGAATTAGACCATAATTGGAGGGTTTTTCTTAAGCATAATGTTAAAGATTTGAAAGGTGTGTTTTATGGATATTATGATGGAGCATACGAACATAAATACGAAGTTAACATTTGTGTTGAACAAATTTATCATAAGTTAGATTGTTCATTTGGGAATGTTTGGGATAGAGAAAATGGTTTATTGTTACAGATTTGTGTAAATAAGCAATTTGCAAATGGTTTATTTGAACAAAAATATATAGATAAACAATTTATTGAAGAAAATACATTCTTATTTGTAAAGAAAAATTTACAAGATAATGAGAATTATAAAATACTTAAAAGGATATTAAAAAATTGGGATAAAGAAAACATTAAAACACTTTAAGATATGGAAGATATTAGAAAAAGAAAAGGTAGGAGTTCAAAAGATAATGATTCAAAAGTATTTGGTATTTTACTTACATCTAAAGAACATGAAGAATTAAAAAGACAAGCGAAAGCCGAGCGAATGACAATGAGTGATTATGTAAGACACTTGATATTTGCAGATACCAGTAAGGAAACTGAAATTCGTGCAGGAGTATTAAAAGATATGTTCACTAATAAAGGATTACAAATCATTAAAGAAATGATACTATTACAGCAGTAAAGTTTTTCAATAACACAAAAAAGTTCAATATTTTTAATACACAATCTAAAAAATAAATTTATATAATTATGAAAAAAATAGTTTTAGGAATTTCTCTTTTAGCAGTATCGCTAGTTTCTGCTCAAAAAAAAGAAATCAATAATGCTTTAAAGGCAGTGGAAAGCAATGATATAGCAACTACAAATAATGAACTTTTCAAAGCTGAAAATCTTTTAGAAAATAAATTTTATCTTTTAGAGCCAAGTACTTTAGAGCAGTATTATTATGCTAAAGGAGTTGCTCTTATTAAGGGAGGAAAAGTTTCAGAAGGAGCTGAGTTTTTAGGAAAAATAAATGATCTAAAAACAATCTATGTAGGAAAAGATGCTAATAAAAATAAAGTATATTTTGTAGGTAAAGAATCTGCTGAAAAAAGTAATATAGAAGGATTAAAACCAGAAATTTATACTCCAAAAACTACAGAGAAGGTTTCTAGTTTAGTTGGACCATTATTAAAATCTTCTGGAGATGAGGCTTTTGCTGCTTATCAAAGAAAAGATTATAACAAATCTGCAGGTAAATATTTAGAAACTTATAATCTATTGAAAGCCATAGGAACTGATGATAAATTGTACCTATATTATGCAGCTATCAGTTATACTTTAGCAAATAAAAAAGTAGAAGCCATTGCTGTATATAGTGATTTAATTAATGAAGGATATACTGGGGTTAGCACACAATATTTTGCTACTGATGTGAAGACAGGTAAAGTTCAAGCTTTCGATAAAAACTCTTATGAACTTATTAAAAAAACAGGTTCAAAAGAATATAAAGATTTAAAAATTGAGCAAACTCCAAGTGTAGAATTAGAATTATATGAAACTTGTGCTGGGCTATTATTAGAAACTGAAAGATATGAAGAAGCTGTTTCCTTAACAGAAAAAGGATTGAAAAAATTCCCAAAATCTAACAGACTTTCTCAAATTCAAGGAAATGCGTATTATAAATCTGGAAAAACAGATCAGTTCATTCGTAATTTGAAACAGCAATTAGTATCTAATCCTAATGATAAAGAAGCTTGGTACAATTTAGGTTATCTTCAAAGTCAAGATGAAAAAACTTTAGTGGAAGCTGAAAAATCATTTAATAAAGCATTAGAAATAGACCCTAAATATGATTTAGCCCTACAAGGGATTATTTATGAAATTTATCTAAAAAATGATGATAAAGTAGTAGATGAAATTAGAGCGTTGCAAAAAGCAAAGAAAACTGATGAGCAGAATAAACTAATGGAAATCCGAAGAGCAAAATTCAAAAAAGTTCTTCCTTACCTTGAAAAATGGTATACTATTGATCCTAAAAATATAGATGTCGTTAGAACCTTAAAAGGGGTTTATATGACTTTAGATAGAGAGGATAAATATAATGAATTCAAAAAAATAGAAGATTCATTAAAGTAAATATTTTCAAAAAGCCTTGCTATTGCAGGGCTTTTTTATTTATTATTTTGTAAATTGGTACAATAAATTTATAAAAAATGTCAAAAAAAGTAATTCTTGCAATATTAGATGGCTGGGGATTGGCTAAAAACCCCGATGTATGTGCTATTACCCAAGGACATACGCCATTTATGGATAGTTGTTATCAAAAATTTCCACATACACAGTTGGAAGCATCTGGATTAGCAGTAGGTTTGCCTGATGGACAAATAGGAAATTCAGAAGTAGGGCATATGAATTTAGGAGCAGGACGAGTAGTTTATCAAAATCTTACAAGACTAAATTTAGCAGTGGAAAATGGTACTTTGGGTAAAGAAAAAGTGATAGAAGAGGCTTTTATTTATGCAAAAGAACATAATAAAAACATTCATTTATTGGGGCTTTTATCTGATGGGGGAGTGCATTCCCATATTAACCACTTGAAAGCAATCTTAGATGAAGCTAAAAATTTGGATTTAGAAAATGTTTATATTCATGCTTTTACTGATGGAAGAGATTGCGACCCTAAAAAAGGAGTACAGTTTATTTCTGATATTCAAGAGTATACAAAGAAAACAACAGGAAAATTAGCTTCTGTTATTGGGCGTTTTTATGCAATGGATAGAGATGAACGATGGGATAGAGTGAAAAAAGCTTATGATGTTTTAGTAAATGGGGTAGGAATAAAAACAGATAATGCAGTCTCTGAAATAGAAAAATCTTATAAAAATGGAATTTATGATGAATTTATTGAGCCTATTGTTTTAACAAATAAGGAGGGAGAAGCAATTGCAACGATTAAAGAAGAAGATGTCGTTATTTTTTATAACTTCCGAACCGATAGGGGACGAGAACTCACAAAAGTCCTTCATCAGCAAGATTTTCCAAGTTTAGAAATGAAAAAATTAGACCTTAAATTCATTACGATGACTAATTATGATCGAAATTTTGAGAATATTGAAGTTGTTTTTGATGAAGAAATCATTCATAACACTCTTGGAGAAGTTTTAGAAAAAATAGGTAAAACTCAAATTAGAATAGCAGAAACAGAAAAATATCCTCATGTAACATTCTTTTTTTCAGGAGGTAGAGAAACTGAATTTAATAAGGAAAAAAGAATTCTCTGTCCAAGTCCAAGAGAGGTAAAAACTTATGACCTAAAACCTGAAATGTCAGCTTATGATATTAAAAATGCCATTATTCCTGAACTTAAAAAACAATCAGCTGATTTTATTTGTCTTAATTTTGCGAATCCTGATATGGTAGGGCATACAGGAGTTTTTGAAGCAGCAGTTAAAGCCTGTGAAGTGGTAGATGAATGCATCAAAGAAGTTGCTATGGTAGCTTATGAAAATGATTATACAGTACTAATTTTAGCAGATCATGGTAATTCTGATTTTATGATTAATGAAGATGGCTCTCCGAATACGAATCATACTACAAATTTAGTGCCTCTTATTGTTATGGATAAAAATAAAAAGTGGAAACTTACCCCTGGAAAATTGGGGGATATTGCTCCAAGTATTCTCAATATTATGGGAATAGAAATTCCAAAAGAAATGACAGGAAATGTTATTATAAGGTAAAAATTTGCAAATCGTAGTTGAAAATATTAAATTTGCGGCTTTGTATAAATTAATTTTTAATCTGAAAAATAGTAAAATGATACCAAGTTTTAAGGCACACCCATGGCATGGAATTTCCGCAGGAAAAGACGCACCGAATGTAGTTAATGCTTTTATTGAAATCGTTCCTTCTGATACGATTAAATATGAAATAGACAAGGATACAGGGCATCTAATGGTAGATAGACCACAAAAATTTTCTAATATTATCCCAGCTCTATACGGTTTTGTTCCAAAAACATATTGTGATGAAAGAGTGAAAAAATTAGCCGTAGAGAAAGGAGCTACTGATGTAACAGAGGGAGATCATGACCCATTGGATATATGTGTTTTAAGTAGTCATAATATACAGGGAGGAGTGCTATTAGAAGCTATTCCTATTGGAGGATTTAAAATGATAGATAAGGGAGAAGCTGACGATAAAATTATTTCAGTTCTTGTAGGCGACCAAGTTTATGGTCATATAAAAGATATTTCAGAACTTCCACAGGCTGAAATAGACAGACTAAAGCACTATTTCTTGACTTACAAAAATTTACCTGGGGAACCAGTAGCTTGTAGAATTGATGAAGTTTATAATTCAGCTCATGCTAAAGAAGTAATCATAGCATCTCAACAGGATTATACTGATAAATACGAAAAATAAAAATTTTATTTAAAAATCTATGAGAAAATTCTCATAGATTCTTTTATTTAAGAAAATACCCCCTCCTATTTAACATAATATAAATTATGAACTTTTGCATATTCTATACTTTCTTCTAATGTCCAATTCCTATTTTGAGAAAAGATTAAAGATGAATAAAATAAACTCCCTAAAAATATTATTCTTTTCACCTATAATATTATTGTTACTAACTCTATTTAATTCTATTACTGTTATCTATATATTTATCAAAATAATCAATCATTTTCATTTTTATAGAATCTATATTATTGCTCTTGATATCATTTTGAATTTCAAAATTAGATCTAATACAAAATTCTATAAATAAACATATTTCATCTTCAGATATATTTCCTACTAAAAAAAAAATTAGGTTCAACTCTATCTTTTATCCACTTTATATTATTTTGTAGCTTTTCATAGGCATAAAGTCTATTTTTCTTTTTCGCTTTTCCTGAAATTATTTCATAAGTCTCTTCTATTTTAATAGTAGGCGAGGTGGATAATAATGGAAACAATATATCCTTCTTAACGCTTGGGGCAACTTTATCATCTTTTTTTACTTTTGGAAGACCAAGTAATTTATACATCTTCTCTTTTGAATCATCTACTTTTATCCCTTGTATCATTTTTTTAAATTCTTTAGGATAAATTATAACTTCATTTATATGAATAATCTTATGGGTTAATTTTATATCAATGTTATGAAAATCCTTAACTTTAATGCATTGCATTTCATATTCATCCTTCAAGAAACATAAAGTATTCCCTAACTCAGCTTCTATTATGAACTTACCATTATAATCTGTCTTTACTTTTATAAATTTATCTGTATTATATACCAAAACTTCTCTTAGAGGCATCCTTTCCTCTGAGGTAACACTCCCCATAATTTGAGAAAAAATCACTATACTTTTAAGGAAAAGTAAGCTAATTATTACCTTACTTAAAGTATATCTAAATTTATTGATGGTGATACCAACGGTATTTTTTGCCATGATTCTCCTTTTTTTCTAGAAACACTTCCTTTTAGAATCCCTCCACTCACATATATATCACCATCAAAATAACTTAATACTTTAAAACCAACAAAAAAAATTCCTTCTATATTTATGTTCATATTCTCTACATTAATTTTTATTTCATTATTAACAAGAGAATATTTATCTAAATCTATTATTAGTTTTTCTTTCAGAACAGAATTATCAGGAAAATCATTTTTTTCATTATATATGTTAATTTCCATTTTTACTAAATCCTCCGTATTAAACTTTGCTATATTTATGTTAATATTTCTAATTTTTATTTCTTTTTTAGCCTTAAATTTTGTAGCAAATTCTTTGGACAATGAATTATTATTTCTATTCGGATATATAGCAAAAACAATTTTTTTAGATTTAGATCTTAATCCTATATTTTTATTTTTATTTTTTTGAATAACCACCTCAGGAATAACTTTGATAGTATCCTTATTTTGAGTTTCTACATTATATTTTTCTATAATTTGTGCTTTTACACATACTCCACCAAATACTATAAATATTAGTATCCTATAACATAAAAATATTATCCCATTCATTTTTTTATCTTTGTTTATAATACTAAGCAATGTCATTCTAATTCTACCAAATCATTAACTAGACCTATATCTGATGCATATTTATATTGTTTAACTATATCATTCAATTTTTTTTGGTTCAATATAACTTTAAAGGATTACATCTAAATTCTTTAAGCAAAATTAAATATAAATTTTTGTTTCTACAATTATACCTAAACTCATACTATTTTATGTGCAAGTAAAAGTTATGTTTATGTATTCCTCTTAACTTTGAAAGTCGTATTTTGCATAATCCTCAAAAGTTTTCAATTCCGTTGATATGATTGCGTCCAAGGGCAAATTCATTGTCGGAGTGGCTAACTCTAAAATGCTTCTTAAAACCATAATTTACCAAACCATCATATGCCCGTATGACTCATCAAGTTCTATTTCTCCATTTTCAAATGGACTTTCTGCCTCAAAAAGCTCCACTATCCTTTCACGAAAAAACTTATAAAACTTATTGATTTGTAGGGCATGAAATCCCACTAAAACCGATGTCTTTTCTGCTTCAATATCAAGGCCAAAAAACTTTAAAATCTCTCTGAATTTTTGCTCTAAAATATGCGTACCTTTTATATACTTGTTTTTCATTTATTCTCAATAACTTATAAAGATAATTCTTTCTTAAAGTTATCTTGATAACTAAAGTTATTATCCTAAAAATATTTTGTCCCAATAAATATATTTCTTTTATGGGATAAAAAAATCAATAAGTATAATAAATACCGATACTACAAGTACTAAAATCAATGCTGAAGAAAAGATACTTGGAACCAAAAAAGTTTATTATATAAGTACTCCAAAAATTTTTTCATTTTATTTAACACATAACCTATTCCTCCCATCATATCAAAAACTCCAATTAAAGAAATTCTAAAATTTTCTCTAAAGCAATCCCCCGTGAACCTTTAAGTAAGATATTAGAAGATTTAATTTTATGCTCTTTTAGATATTCTATAAGTTCAGAGTAATGAAGAAAAGATTTTTCGGAATTAACTTGATTAAAAAATTTTCCTACTGTAATAATTTCCTCAAAATTTAAAGATTTAGCTAAATCAAAAATGGCTTGATGCTCGGATTTGCTTGCTTCTCCAAGTTCTAACATATCTCCAATAATAATAGTCTTACTTCCTTTAAATTCGCTAAAATTATTTAATGACAATGCCATACTACTGGGATTGGCATTATAAGTATCTAAGACTAATGTTTTACCTTCTTTTTCAATGATTTGAGAACGCATATTGGTAGGATTGTAAGTTTCAATCGCTGTTTTTATTTGCTCAAAACTGACTCCAAAATGAAAACCTAAACTAGCAGCTGCACATAGATTAGTGAAATTATACTCTCCAGTTAGATTTGATTGAAGTTTCTGCCCTTGAAATATTATACCAATCCTATTTTTATCCGTAAATTTATCAAACTGATATTCAGAATTTTCTCCTCCAAAAGTTATTTTTTTAGGGTAATCCTTATTTTTTTCTTTTTGGATTTCATCATCTTCATTGACTAAAATAAACCCTTCATTTTGTTTTAGATAATCATAAAGTTCTGATTTTCCTTTGATTACCCCTTCAAATCCACCAAATCCTTCCAAATGTGCCTTACCAAAATTCGTAACATATCCTAAATTAGGTTGAGCCAAAGAACATAAAAATTTGATTTCATTTTGATGGTTTGCTCCCATTTCTACCACTGCTATTTCATGATTTTGGGTAATGGATAAAAGAGTTAAAGGCACTCCAATATGATTATTCAGATTCCCCAAAGTATACTGAGTTTGATACTTTTGTGATAAAACGGAATGAATGAGTTCTTTTGTAGTGGTTTTACCATTACTTCCTGTTAGAGCAATTATAGGGATATTCAATTGTTTTCGGTGATGCAATGCCAATTCTTGTAAAAATTTTAATGTGGAGGAAACATAAAATATGTTTTTATCTGACTGTGCATAATTTTCATCTTCTACAATAACGGCTTTTGCTCCTTGCTCTATTGCATTTTCGGCAAATATTGCAGCATTAAATTGCTCTCCTGAAAAAGCGAAAAACACATCGTTATGCTTTATTTTTCTACTATCTATACTGATTTTTCCTGCTGTAAAATAAGTGGAATAAAAATGTTCTATATTCATAATTTCAAAAATATAAAATCCTCTCTAAATCAAAGAAAGGATTTTCATTATTAATTTATCTTTTTGTTCTAACAAGAGTTGTTTTATCTTTAGCATCTTGGGCTACACGGAAACCAATCCAGCCATAAGCCTTGCTTTCTTCTCTATGTCTTCTTTGTCCTGGATCTAACCAATAAGCAGTATCTTTCCAAGAGCCTCCTTTTACCACTCTTCTAGTATTAGAAATGTTAGATGTTCTTTGTTTCTTATCTTTTTCTAAAATAACTCGCCCTTGTGCATCTACGATAAATCTTCTTTGAACAGAATTATACATATTATATTTTGATGTTGTACTATCATCCAAAACTCTTCCGTAACCACCTTCTAATGAAGATCTATAATCACCATCATTATAATTAGCATAATTTTCTTTAATAACTTTTTCGTATTGTCCAGGTAGCCCTCTATATACTAATCTTCCATCAGCTAAAGTATCATAAGAAATACTATTGTTACCAACAACTTTATAGGTACCATCAGCATTTTTCACACTTTCTCTTACAATGTTTCCTCTTACATAGTTAAAATCACTAGCTTCTTCGTCAATAATTGGTCTATAGACATCAGCTGTCCACTCTGCTACATTTCCAAACATTCCATAAATACCAAGGTCATTAGAAGGATATCTTTTAACATCAGAAGTAGCAGGAGAACCATCGTCAGCCCAACCACCTATACCAGAATAGTTTCCTCTTCCTTGCTTAAAGTTCTCAAGATATTGTCCTTTGCTCCTTCCTTTTGCACCTCTTAATGCTTCGGCTTTTGGAGTTTTTCCTAAATAATTATTATAATCTCTATTTTTTTGAAGCCCCAAAGCAGCATATTCCCATTCTACCTCTGTAGGAAGTCTAAATTTAGTTACCACACCTGATGTAGCATTCCTATTAGCAGCTATAATTCTAGCATTTTTAGTTTTAATTCCTGTTTTTTGCTCTAATCTTTTTTCATTAAGATAAGCTTGCATTTCAGGATCATTAGCTTTATATTTATCTAAACTAAATGTATTAGAACCTTGATTATTACCATCATTTGCATAAAAATCTTTGCTAATTACACCTTGATCCATTAACGCTTTTTCGTTAGCTCTATCTGTTAACCAATCACAATATCTTGAAGCTTGTGTCCAAGATACTCCCACTACTGGATAATAATCATATTCTGGCGAACGGAAATAAGTCTCTGCATAATCATTTCTTGACATTTTATTATTCCATACCAAAGTGTCAGGTAATGCTCCTGAATAAATATTTTTGAAACTTGGGTCAGAGGATGGAAAAACAAACTTTAACCAAGTTACATACTCTCGATATTCATAATTAGTAATCTCTGTTTCACCAATAAAAAATGAACTTACTTGCATTCTTCTCGGAGTATTATTCCAATCATGCATTACATCATCTTTTACTAATCCCATAGTGAAAGAACCTCCAGCTACATAAACCATTCCTGGCCAACCTTTTTGGTTTTGTTTCTTACCCGTAAAAAACCAACCTTTTTGATCATTAGGTTTCCAGCCTGTCCTACTGGTAAACCCCTTGGTTCCTCCCCCACTTTTAGTACCACCACTACCGCAATTTACTAATAGGGTCATCACTCCTAAAGCAGATAATGAATATAATTTTAATTTTTTCATAACAATATGTTCTGTATGATTATCTAAATTTCAAACTACAAAGAAAAATAATTTATTCCTTTAATCAAAATAAACGATTATCTTTTTAATAAAATTTACCTATTTTTTTATACATAAAATCATGCGATACCTTCTTTATTATTTTGCTCTAAATATTGATAATGATTCCATAATAACCTGATTTCATGATAATCAAAATCATCAGGGAGAATGTTTTTCCAATTTGTGAGAGATTCTTGTGGCTTTTCTTGAAAAGTTTTTTCAAAAATTATTCTTTTTTCTTCACTAATAATTTTACTTAAATCCAAAATTCCTTGTTCTGCAAATTTGGCTAAATGCCCAACGATAGTACTACAAGTAAGCCCTCTTTCCTTGGCTATTTGTTCCAAATCTTTCCCTTCTTCAAACATTTTATATGTAATAACATGCGTTGGCACTTTCGCTATTTTAGTACTTATTTTTACTTCTTTTTCTGCATTAAATAAAGGTGTGTCTAATAATTTTACTTGCATCAAATCTTTCAAAAAATCCTCCACATCTTCTATCCAATTTTTAAGAATTTCATTATGTTCTTTCAAGCCCTGTTCTCCTTTAGTGATAGAATAAAATTGTTTCAGTGGCTCAAATATCTGCTCATTTATTTTATCGAAAAAGAAATTTACCCCTCCCTTAGCTTTATTTTCTATATCAACCCAATCATTTTGATTTTGAGTAAATTTTTCTGTTTTTGACAATAAAACTTTCTCAAATTTCATATAAATATCAATAAGTTGAGTAATATTATTTTTTAATGAAATATAAATTTCTTTTATTCGGATTTGATCCAAATTTTTCATCTTTAGAGCTGTTTTGTACCAATCTTCTAAAGAATTATAAAACCAATGCATATTATTGTATTTCAATATTTTTTTAATACAATAATCATATTTTTCCGTTTCTAAAATTTCTTTTATTTTATCATTCGCTTTAGTATGTTCCTGAAAAGTAGAAATTCTTTTATCACTAAATATTACATCGGGAGTAATTTTTGATTTCAAATAAATCCCTTCCAAAGTTCTGCATCTAGAAAGAGCTACATAAACTTGTCCAGAAGTAAAACTTTTTCCTGCATCTATGATTAGTTTATCAAAAGTCAATCCTTGACTTTTATGAATAGTAACTGCCCAAGCCAGACGAATGGGATACTGTTCAAAACTACCAATAATCTCCTCTTCTATCTGTTTTTCTGTGCCAAGAGTATATTTTTTTTGTTCCCAAATTTCTTTTCTAAGAACTATTTCTTCTTCAGTTCCTTCTAAAATTACATATATTTTATCTTCTGTTAAACGAGAAATTTCGGCTAATTTTCCGTTAAAATATTTCTTATCTGCAGAACTATCATTTCGGATAAACATAACTTGAGCTCCAACTTTTAATTCTAAAATTTCTTCGTTAGGATATTGACTTTCCTTAAAATCCCCATAAACAGATGCTTTATAGACATAAGAAGGCGTTTTAAGTTCATCTAATTTTTTACGATTAATTTCATCTGCCATTTTATTGTGTGAGCAAAGATGAATAATAGGCTCTTTATTAGGTTCAAAATCAGGAAAATATCTCTCATTTAATAAATCAAAATCTATTTTCTGAATATTACTATCACGAATTGCGTTAAGCAAGTCTAAAAACTCCTTATCTTTTTGACGAAAAACCTCTGTAAGCTCAATAGTTAATAAATTTATTTCCTCCAAAGCCTTGGCATCAAAAAAGAATTCAGAATTATAATATTGACGAAGAATATATTCTTGTTCCTCTCTAATAACGGGAGGTAATTGGTATAAATCTCCAATAAAAAGTATTTGAACTCCACCAAATTTATATTGATTTCGGCGAACACTTCTTAATGCAAAATCCATCATATCTAACACATCTGCCCGAAGCATAGAGACTTCATCTATAATGATAATTTCTACCTCTCTTAAAAGTTTTAATTTATCTTTTCGATATTTGAAATGCGGTAATAAATCAGCAATATTATTCGCTAAATTCGTATCAATCCTTTCTATTGTTGGGACAAAAGCTCTTAATGGAAGTCCAAACATAGAATGTATGGTAACCCCTCCTGCATTAATTGCAGCAATACCAGTAGGAGCTAAAATAATATGTTTTTTACGAGTTTTTTTTACAAAATTATTCAGAAAAGTAGTTTTTCCTGTTCCTGCTCTTCCTGTTAAAAAAATATTTCGGCTGGTGTTTTCTACCAAATCAAAAATATACTGATTCATCTCTCCAAAAATAAGAAAATAAGATATAATTCCTATAGAGCATTTAGGAATTTATAAAGAAAAATTATACCGTCCTACGAAATTCACCCCAAAACAAAAGTATTTATCAAATATCTTAAAAAGCAATTAAAAGCTATAAAAACAATCAATCTGATAATTTTAAATTTTTAGATATTTTGTTTGAACTTTTTTCGTATTTTATCCCGTTTTATCCCTTTTTAATCTCTAAAAAAATAATTCTTTCTCTATCCAAAAAATACATAAGCTAATAATACCGAAGATATAACTCCCACTAAATCAGCGAATAACATACAAGGAATTGTATATCTCGTATTCTTAACTCCCACCGCTCCAAAATATACAGCAATTACATAGAATGTAGTGTCTGAACTTCCTTGCAAAACGGCTGAAAGACGAGCAGGAAAACTATCCACTCCGAAAGTGGTCATGGTATCCACCATCATGCCCCTCGCCCCAGAACCGCTCAGCGGTTTTATCAGTGCCGTAGGAAGTCCATCGATAAAACGAGTATCCAACATTGCTATCTCAGCTAAATATTTCATTCCGCTAATTACCAAATCAAACACTCCGCTTGTTCTTAATAAGGAAATCGCTACCAGCATTCCCACCAAATATGGAATAATCTTCACACAGGTATTAAAACCTTCTCTCGCCCCATCAATAAACGCTTCAAAAACATTAATTTTCTTATACATTCCACCCAAAATGATGAAAAAGAAAATCAATAATATCAATCCGTTTGAGATGAGTTTGCTCACTCCGTCCAACTCCTCCTTACTAAGTTTTACCAAGAAGAAAACCAGTGCCCCAACAATCACTGAAATCCCTCCGATGTATGCTAAAACAACGGGCTGTAAAAGGTTTATTTCTTGTTTCACAGAAACAATAATCATTGACGCCATCGTGGCACAAAAAGTAGCCATCATTGTTGGTAAAAAAATATCCGTAGGTGTTTCTGCTCCCAAAGAAGACCGCATAGCAATAATACTCACAGGAATCAAAGTCAAACCGCTAGCATGAAGACAAAGAAACATAATTTGGGCGTTCGTTGCTTTTTCTTTATGAGGATTGATGCTTTGTAAACTGTCCATTGCTTTCAGTCCGAATGGTGTAGCAGCGTTATCTAATCCTAATAAATTAGCACTAAAATTAAGCATCATTAACCCAAAAGAAGGATGTCCCTTTGGAATTTCTGGAAATAATTTTGAGAAGAAAGGCTGTATCATTCTGCTCAAAAGATTGATACCTCCTGCCTTTTCTGCAATACTCATGAACCCCA
The DNA here is from genome assembly GCA_963530615.1 of uncultured Flavobacteriaceae bacterium. Lineage (GTDB taxonomy): Bacteria > Bacteroidota > Bacteroidia > Flavobacteriales > Weeksellaceae > JABCPE02. The sequence continues at coordinate 13,923 of CAUSDX010000016.1, read as the reverse complement.
TGAATAAAGTCATAATCCCAATAAGTCCCAAACATATCTCCACAGCTGTATATGCCGTGCCTATGATACCGCTTGCCTCTTGTATTCTGAAAACTTTTACTTTTTCTTCTTTTTCTTGGTATTGATAATGGATTTTATCCTTTTCTAAGGTCTTTTCTGTTTTTAGTTCTTGCATTATCATAGGAGAGAAATGCTCTATTTTATGAGTGGCAATTGCTACCGTGTCCCCCGCCTTTCCTACGACCATGTCATTATAAATTGCTTTATAATTATCCGAAAATATATACTTGAAACTAGCAACCAACACCGCAATGATGATAAATGCACTCCAGATTCTACTTAAAACCATTCTTAAAAAATTTTGGTAAAAATAAGAATTTTTTAAGCTTTAATATCTGAAAACTTTGTTTATTTAACTAAAAAAAGGAAAAAGCAACTTTATGTAAAGTTGCTTTTTTTATCATCTCATTGAAAGTATTAAACTTTTTCTATTTGGAAATTCGTCAAACTAGTTCCATTGGGTGCCGTTCCTGCTCCAAACCTTTGGTTAAACGCCTCTAATACTTCTTTTTGATTTGGCTTTCTACTCGCATTTCTTATTACAATCTCTACGCTCATTCCTTTAGCCAATTTAGCCGTATCTTTTACAGCTACTACTCTCCATAAATACGCTGACATAATTTATTGATTTTTAATATTATATTTATTTTCTATCTCCAATGCCCTATCTTCTGAAATTCCCAAAAGATTAGCCACTCTATTTAATAATCGTCTTTCTCTTTCTTTAATTTCTCCATCTTGAATAAAAGTTTCATACTCTTTTAAATATTCTAATTCTTGACTATTCAAATCTACGGCAGATAACAATATATTTTTCAGTTCATTTGCTCTATCTTCTGAAAGATTAAATTTCTGTCTAAACCTTTCCAAGAGACGGCTCTCTTTTTCATCTATTTTATCATCATCTTCTAGCATATACCTTACCTCATCCATATACTGCTTTTCTTCTTCTGTAAAGATACTCTCTGGCAATCCTTCCACTTCTTCTATCTGTACTGTTTCTGCAATATCCAAGAAATCCATACTAGCATCAAACTCTTCTATAGGTTTAAATTCTACAAATATTTCCCATTCTTGGTCTTCATTCATAGAAATTTCATAATTACTCTCTCTTTTTATCCCCCCTTTCATCTTTGCAAATAAAACTTTTATTTCTGCATTAATATCTTGAAGTTCATTAGATGTAACTACCCTATTTTCAGAGGAAGAAACACTCTCACTATATTTCAAAATTCCACCTGACATTCTCTGTGTCGCTAATCTCTGCCAAGAAACTTCATGAGGAAACCAAATCAAACCATCAGGAATATATGGTTTTTTAGAAGGATTAAAATGTTGTTCTCTTGCAAAAGTATATTTACTATTTCTGCCTTCTCCCTTTTTAGAATTAGTTTCATAATTTCCACTTGCTTCTAACATTTTATATGAACCTTCCCCATGTATATTACGAGCACTTTCCCTATCTTCATTAAGGCTTTCTTCTTTTTTATTTTGAATTCTAATAGTAGTAGCACCAAGACACTGCATCAGATAGCAATATTCATTAATTCTATCATTAAGTAGTACCTCTTCATAATCTTCAATAGGAAGATATAATCTATCATCATAAGGATGGCAAATATAAGTATGGTCTTTTTTAGGGTGAGTAATTGGGAATTTTATTTCCGAAGGGAGGTTATTCATCCATAATAAAGTCAAATTATTTGACTTGAACAAATGATCTGTATTGGTCATTGTAATAACCTTTCTCTCCTGATAAGGTAGCATTTCAAACCCCTGCACATAATTGGTATAGTCCTGTTCCATACCCTTTTTCAAAGTTAATTCATCTACTATCCCTAATTCCTTCATTAAAGAACAAGTAACCGAAGCATCATACCACTTTTGTTCATACTCCTCCTTGATAGCCTTTGTAAAAAGATAATAATTTTTTAGATTATCATAATTATCATTATTCTCTCTATATTCTTCTTCATCAATAGATAAAAAGTCTTTTTCAAAAGCTAAAAATCTTCTATCCGCCTCCAATTTTCTATTTAACCCTAAAAGAGAATTTATACCTCTAAATTGGTAATAATAATTTGAACTATCCCATAAATTATTCTCCTCTATTATACGAAGTACCCCTTCATAATCATTTTGTTCAAACAATTTATCTATTTCTAAGTAAATATCTCTTGTTTCTTTATCTAGTTCTTCATCATATTTATTCTTAAGCTCGAGAAAATTATTTACAGCATCATCAAAACCTTTTATAGATACATAGAATAAAGGAACATTTACATAATCACCAGATTTATAATATATTTTATGAACTTTTTTAACATTATATATTTTCCATACAAAATCATTTGGTATATTATATGAATTAGATTTCCTACCATCCTCTTCTCTATATTCGTCTAATATCACCTTTCCTATTTCATCCCAAGATATACACCAATATGCATCTTTTTCTTTAACCCAGCCATTAGTTTCTACTGCTCCTGCAAAACTAATCCCCTCTTCTCTTATACAACAAGAAAAATGATAATCTCTCGCACTAATAAAAAAATCGCCTTCTACAAATATCTTTAAATAAAAAATCACATAAATAGGCTCATTTGTTTCTATCTTATGTTTTCTTCTCACCAAAGAAAACATATCACCTACCTTCCCCACATGCCCATTTTCAAAATCTGTATATACATTTTCCGCACCATTAAAACCTCCAAACGCTTCTTTTATAAGTTCTTTAATCACAATTATTAATTTTTTATCAAATAAACTATTAATGCTAAAATCACAAGTACCCCTACAATGGTTAATACCATACACCCACCTCCTATCTTTGCTGTATTTTTTAATATTTTCTTATTTTCCTCATCGGCTTTCTTTGTTTCATTACTAATTTCATCCATTGCTTTTGAGGCTCTCTCATTAAACTCGTTTAAATTACTTCTATTCTTCTTAAATAACATAATGATATATTTTTTTAATTATTTAAATATGTGTTTGTCAAAAAATAATTTTTCCATTTTTTAATGCAAAAAACCCTTATTGCAAACAAAACGCTTGCAATAAGGATTTTTTATTTTCACTTAATCTAATATTATTTAGCTGTGCTGTGCTGTGCTGTGCTGTGCTGTTTCTCTATGCAATATACAAAATTTCAGCAAATTACACAAATAAAATAACTCTTTTTTCATATTTTTATTTTATTAGGCGAAGATATAAATTTTATCTTTATAAACAATAAAAAATCCTACTCTTTTACATTGCAGGATTTTATCTTCTTTATTTCTTTTTCTTATGAGGCGGTTCATAAATTAATCTTATAAAACCACTAAAACCTTCATATTTAGTATTTGTAGGGACTCCAACCAACATCCCTAAAACAGTACTATTATTTAATGCTACTCTCATTTGTGGTCTTAGCACCATACTAAATCTCTCTTTATTAACATTCTTGTTTATCTCTAAACCTATAAAATTTCTAGTATTTGGAATTAAATAATGAATACTGGTATTGATTTGCCAATCTGTTTCTACATGATCACTACCAAAATGATGAATAAATTGAGGTCCCGCATAAACCATTGTACTAAAACTATGCTCTTTACCCCAACCTTTTGCTACCACTAAAAAAGGATTATAAACATTCCCCGTGAAAAATTTATTTTTACCGCCATAGTTTCTAAATGAATTTAGCTCTATTTCGTTAATATACCCTACCGCCATGGATGTATAATACTTTTCATTTACTAAAAAAGTATATTGGGCAGATAGTTTAATACCTTCCAATTTAGTACCTGGTGATTTTACTTGTTGCTTATTAGCTGATGAATAAACTGTGAACGGCAATTCTACCTCCAAACCTAATCTGTCAGCTACCGCCCATTCATATTCCACTAATGGACTCAATTTATAATAATCTCCCTCCTTGCTTATTCCTGTCGCTATATTCCATTCACTCTCTCCTTTTCTTGCCCCCAAATCTCTCATTAAATCAATGTATAAAGGCTCTGCATGATGTAACTTTAAAGGTACTTTTTTTTCTTCTGCATGAAGATTTTTACTTTCCATTTCTTGTGACATCAGCATTCCTATTGAGAATAACGCTAATCCTACTCCAAAGACTTTTTTAGTCATAATTTACTGTTCTTAATTAATGCAGTATCAAATATAATATTTTAAATGTGATGAGCAATGATTTTTTATCATTATTTCAAAACATTTTCATATTTCTTCAGAATAATTTCTTTAGAAAAACGATTTTTGATAGAATCAATAATCATTTCTTTATTCATATCCTTCTTTAAGGTAAATTTAATTTTCTCTGCAAAATTTTCATGTTGAATAATCTCAAAAATTTCTCCATTAATTTTCGGTAAGATAATTTCATTAATCCCTCCGAGACAATTATTCACAAGAGCATAAACTCCACATGCACCCGCCTCCAAAAGCACATTTGGAAATCCTTCATATCGAGAAGATAGCACAAACAAATCTGCATATTTAAGGTATTGATAAGGATTTTTTTGCTGTCCATGAAAAATTACATTTTTCAAATTTAAATTCGCTTTCATTTGATATAAAAAATCTCTATCTTTCCCATCACCTAAAATATGGAGCTTGATTTTTTCTTCTCTCAAATGAGAAAAAACCTTCAAAAGATTATCAAATCCTTTTCTTTGAGAAAGATTTCCTATAGCAACCACATGCTTATTTTCTAAATCAAAATCCTTTGGTCGCTGAGAAATATCTAACTGTTCATTAATAAAATCAAAATCCACAGGATTATTAATCTTGAATATTTTTTCTTTTTTAATATGAAAATTACTCAGCAAATCCTCCGTCATATCATCACTTTGGGTAATGATTTTATCAAAATTATTGTAAAATTTATAAAAAAATCGGATTTCTTTTCTCGTAACATGCTGAGAAACTACATTCGTCTCACGAGAAATAAACTGAATACCCTTAAATAACGGAATAAATGGCGACAAAAATGCCGAAATCTCTCCCCACCCTGAAAAAACAATGTCTGGTTTTCTCTTCCAAATCGTTTTTAAAATAGGGAATAAAGAAGCTCGAATGCTTGAAGTTTTAATTTCTATAATCTCAACATCTTCTTTCAAAAAATCCAAATATCCTCCTTCTTTCTGGAAAAGGAGAATACTTGGAATAAATTTTTCTCTTGATAGATGATTACTAATCGTGGTTATAATACGCTCAGCCCCTCCTGTATGTAAATTGGGCAGAATAAACATGACCGATTTTTTCGTCATCATAAACTATTATAAACCAGCATATTCAGGAGATTGATTATTTAATAAATGAGTCATAACCACTCTATCTCCTTCTTGGTCAAAAAATAAAAACCAAATTATATTTTCATCAATGATATATCTTAAATATTTCTTTCCAGAACTTTCCAATTTTTCAGGAGTAGCTATACTTTTATCTATATTTTTTTCTACGAAATCATACACTTCCTCTACCATTTCTTCTGCTCTGTCTATTCTATTCAGAATCCCTTCTCTGAAAAGTATATTTAACTGACTATCCAAACTTTGAATAAATTTTCTGCTATATACAATATTTAATCTCTCCACCATGCTGATACTTTTTTTATTGATTGTTCCTTAGCTTCTTCTAATGATAATGCTTCTTCAAATTGGGCCTCAAAGCCATTATTTACACCTCCGAATTTCAAATAATTAGGACTAAGTCTCGGATCGTTACTCCCAACTCCTGCTTGATAGCCAGGTTTTACAAAAGAACACGATGACTGCTCCACAAATGGAACTCCGAAAATTTCATTCTTGAAATTTACCAAATTTTTAATCACCTGTTCATCATTTAGGTTAATAATCCACCTTAATAACTCTATTTTTTCTTCTAATACTTTTGGATTCATAATCTATTTTATATTTTTTTCAAGATGAAAATTGGTTTAATTTGCTACATCACTAATAAATTTTATTCTAAGCATTCTAATCTCTTCATCGCTTAAATCATCTGAAAACTCTGCACAAAGCACCTTCATACTATCGCTTTCAGACTCACTCATAAAATCCATAAATTCTTCTACCAAATCTTCATCTATATTCTCTTCTATATAATAATCTATATTTAATTTTGTCCCTTGATAAACAATACTTTCCATCTCGGATAGAAGTTCATCCATTGTCAAATTTTTTGCTCTTGCAATGTCCTCTAAATCTATTTTTTTATCCGTGCTTTGTATGATAAAAACCTTATGATTAGATTTATTCATTACTTGTTTTAGCACCATATCTTGAGTTCGTTCTATATCATTGTCTTCTACATATTTTGCAATGAATTTCACAAATTCCTCTCCATATTTTCGTGCTTTTCCTTCACTAACACCATAGATTTTTGCAATTTCTTGCATCGTAGTAGGATATTGCATTGTCATATCTTCCAAACTAGGATCCATGAATACGGTATAAGGAGGAACACCATACTTTTTAGCTACTTTTTTTCTTAAATCTTTTAATTGATTAAATAAATTCTCATCTAATCCTCCACCTGACTGCACCTGAACCTGCTCTGTTACCTGTTCTAAATCATACTCTCTATCCTCTGCTATTTTGAACTCCATTTCCTTTCCTGATAAGAAGTCTAATCCTTTTTCTGTCAATTTAAGAATTCCATAAGTTTCTATATCTTTTCTAATAAAAGTCTGAACCAAAGCCTGTCTTAAAATAGACTTCCAATAATTATCCGTATGCTCTTTACCTTTACCAAAATAAGGAGAATTCTCCAACTTATAAGACTTCGTCGTAGGATTTTCTTTCCCCATCAAAACAGCTATCAAATCCTTTACTCGAAACTTTTCTTCTAAAGTTTTAATTAGCTCTAAAATTAATCTTAAATCCTTGGAAGCATCTTTCAACATTGGCGGATTTACAGAATTATCACACATCTTCGCACCTGCTCCATGAATAGGGTCAAACTCCTCCCCGAAATAATATAACAAATATTGTCTTCTGCTCATAGAGGTCTCCGCATAACCTACTACTTCATTCAACAATTGCATTCCAATTTCTCTTTCAGAAACTGATTTTTGAGCCAAAAATTTTTCTAATTTATCAATATCTTTTGGGTCATAAAAAGCCAAACAATGCCCTTCTCCACCATCTCTACCCGCACGCCCTGTCTCTTGATAATAGCCCTCTAATGATTTTGGAATATCATAATGAATTACAAATCTCACATCTGGTTTATCAATCCCCATTCCAAAAGCTATGGTAGCTACAATCACATCTACATCTTCCATCAAAAACTTATCTTGATGAGCAACCCTAGATTTTGCATCAAGTCCTGCATGATACGGCAAAGCATTAATACCATTGACCTGTAAAAGTTGTGCAAATTCTTCTACTTTTTTTCGGCTAAGACAATAAACTATTCCTGATTTTCCTTTATTCTGGTGAATAAATTTTACAATTTCTTTATCAATATCTACCTTGGGTCTTACCTCATAAAATAAATTAGCTCTGTTAAAACTCTCCTTAAATACTACAGCATCTGTCATTCCTAAAGTTTTCTGAATATCATCTTGCACTTTTGGAGTTGCTGTTGCAGTTAATGCAATCACTGGAACATTTGCTATTCTATCAATAATCAATTTCAAATTACGATATTCTGGTCTAAAATCATGTCCCCATTCTGAAATACAATGAGCCTCATCTATGGCAAAGAAAGAGATTTTTACTTCTTTCAAAAAATCTAAATATTCCTCCTTTATCAGTGATTCTGGTGCTACATAAAGTAACTTAGTTTTACCAGACCTTATATCCTCCATCACTGTTTTAGTTTGAGATTTGTTCAAAGATGAATTTAAAACATGTGCGATACCTTCCTCTGAAAATAGCCCATTGACTGCATCTACCTGATTTTTCATCAATGCAATTAACGGAGACACCACGATAGCAGTTCCCTCACTCATCAAAGCGGGTAGCTGATAACAAAGAGATTTCCCCCCTCCTGTTGGCATTAAAACAAAAACATCTCGCCCCTCCAGTAATGTAGAAATAATATCTTCTTGCCTTCCCTTAAAAGTAGAAAATCCAAAATACTTCTTCAAAGAATCCGATAAATTCATGTCTTTTGTACTCATTTTTTCTAATTTATTCTTGTAATTTGTACCTTACCAAAGGTAAGAAAAAAATTAATATTAAAAAATATTTAATTTTATTTTATTACTTTTGAAGTCAAAATGACTCCTATTTTGAGATTAATCAAAATGCGAAATGTAAAATTACTAAAAAAGAATTAAATTGAACAAAATAAATTTACTTGAAATTGCAAAAAATGCAATTTCCACAGAAATTACAGAATTACAATCCTTAAAAAATCGACTGAACGAAAATTTTGAAAAAGCAGTCAATATTATCCATAAATCTCAAGGGAAATTGGTTGTTGTAGGAATTGGAAAAAGTGCTCATATTGGAAACAAAATTGTAGCAACACTCAATTCTACTGGAACTCCTTCTCAATTTCTTCATGCAGCCGAAGCGATACACGGAGATTTGGGAATTTTACAAAAAAATGATATCGTTTTATGTATATCTAATTCTGGAAACTCACCGGAAATTGTTAATCTGCTCCCTTTCTTAAAATCTTATTCTTCTGCTTTAATCGGTATGACAGGAAATCTCAACAGTAAATTAGCTGAGCTTTCTGACATCGTTTTAGATAGTTCTGTTTCCCGAGAAGCTTGTCCTAATCAACTTGCACCAACAAGCTCTACTACTAATCAAATCGCCTTAGGAGATGCTTTGGCGATCTGTTTAATGGAACTTAACAACTTCAAAGGTGAAGACTTCGCTAGATTCCACCCTGGGGGAGCTTTAGGCAAAAACCTTACTGCAAAAGTGGAACAATTCCTTTCTAAAAACAAACCAGAAGTATCTGAAAATTCACCGATTAAAGAGGTTATTATATCTATCAGTAGCTCTAAACACGGCATCACAGCTGTAACAGAAAATGAAAAAATTATTGGAGTAATTACAGATGGAGATTTACGAAGAATGCTCTCAGAAAAGGATAATATTTCAAATATTTTTGCCAAGGATATTATGAGTAAAAATCCTAAAACTATCGAAAAAGAGGCTTTAGCGAAAGAAGCTTTAGTACTATTAAAAGAAAATAATATTGGGCAATTAATCGTTACAAATCAAGGAAAATATTTTGGAATTATTGATTTACATAAATTATTAGATGAAGGAATCGTTTAACATAATGTAATTTTTATTCATGAACGACGAAAAAATGTCTTTTTTAGAGCATTTAGGAGAGTTAAGGGGACATATTATAAGAATAATTTTAGCTGTAATATTCCTTGCTTTTTTTATCGGATATAACATAGAATGGGTAATGGATAAAATTATTTTTTATCCGTCTAAGTCGGACTTTCCGACTATAAAGTTAATCAATAATCTCACCCAAAATATCTCCGACACAGAAAGTTTTTCTCTTCCCGAAAAATTCCCTATCCAGGTAAGAAAATTATATGAACAAGTAAATGTTACTATCTCTATTGCGATTTTCGGAGGGATATTATGTGCATTTCCTTACATTATTTGGGAATTATGGCGGTTTATCAGCCCTGCTCTTTTACCAAATGAAAAAAAGTATTCTTTAATCATCATCAATGGAACTTGGCTCTTATTTTTTTTAGGTGCGTTATGTGGATATTTTATTATCCTACCTTTTGCTATTAATTTTAGTTATTTTTATAGAATTTCCAATGAGATTATTTTAAGTTATGACTTATCTGATTATCTATCCATTTTTCTTACGATAGTTTTTGGTATGGCATTTATTTTCCTTTTTCCAATACTAGTTTATGTATTCAGTATGTTAAAAATTCTAACTCCAAATTTTATGAGAATATATAGAAAACATGCTATAATTTTTATTCTAATTATTGCAGCTATCATTACTCCTGCCGATGTTATTAGTATGTTTATTGCAGCGATACCACTGCTATTATTGTATGAAATTAGCATCATATTATCTTCAATTATCCATAAAAAACATGAAAAAATACTATGAATATGAATTTGGCATAATTTTTATACTAATAAATCTAACAAAATAAAATATACATACTATGAAAAAAATCTTATTAGCATGTTCCTTTGGAGTCGCATCTTTATCATTGATGACTTCTTGTAATTCTCAAAATTCAGCAACAACAAAAAATACTCCTATTCGGGAAACTTCTTTGTATAAGCTGAAAGGAGAATGGCAAATTTCTTCCATAATTTATGACAATAAAAAATTTAAAATTAAACCTTTTGATGAAGGTATTGATATAAAATGCTTTGAAAAAAGCATTTGGAAATTAGTTCCCAATAATGATTCTGGAAGCTATACCGTTATAGGAGATGACAATTGCCCAAGTATAACACAAAATATTATATTTGAAATAACAAAAAATAAAGAATTTAGGTTCAAAAAATTAATCCAGAATGTAAAAGCTAAAAATATAATTGATGGCTATGTTCTTCAGTTAGAAAATCATCAAGAAAATAACTTTACTTTAGTTCAAAATATTCCTTTTGAAGGGGAAATATTAAAAGTTTATTATAATTTTGAAAAAATATCTTCATCTACAAAATAAAAAATCATGAATATTTTCGATAAAACAAATATCATTGCATTAGGATTTTCTAGTTTATTAATTTTTACTAGCTGTCAAACTGTACAAAATGCAAATAATACCCAAAAAGGTGTCGCTATCGGAACCACAGCAGGGGCGGTGTTAGGAGGAATTTTAGGAAACAACATAGGAAAAGGAGGTAATGGAACGACAGGAGCTGTTTTAGGAGGGATTATCGGTGGGGTCGCTGGTGGTGTTATCGGAAATAAAATGGACAAACAAGCACGAGAGATTAAAACCGCTTTACCTGGTGCAGAGGTGGAAAGAGTCAATGAAGGTATTAAAATTACTTTCAACGAAACAATGGTTAATTTTGGATTTGATTCCGCTGTATTGACAAGCACCGCCAAAGGAAATTTGGATAAATTAGCCGAAGTTCTTAAAAATAATCCTAATACTAATATAAGCATTTACGGACACACGGACAGTAAGGGCTCTGATACTTACAATTTGACTTTATCCGAAAAAAGAGCAAATGCCGTAGTAGATTATTTAACATCTCTTGGTATTTCAAGAAGTAGAATGACAGCAAAAGGTTTAGGAGAAAGCGAACCTATTGCAACGAATGAAACAGAAGAAGGAAGAGCTAAAAACAGAAGAGTAGAATTTGCCATTACGGCTAATGAAAAAATGATAGAACAAGCAAAACAAGGATACTAATTATATTATCTTTTCATAATATTTATTGTTTTATTTTTTTAAATAGATTATCTAAAATGAGGTAATCTATTTTAATTATTAGGGGGCTATACTAAAAGTAAAAAAAAGTAAGAATATGATATAAAATGCTATAAATTAAATAATTAACTATAAAAAATCCAAAAAAATGAAGGTTTTAAACGGATTATTTAGTATCATTTGCTATAATTTTAGTATCATTTTTTTTGCTAAAAAACAGCTCCCAAAGTATAACCAAGTATCATTTAACCCTTATTTTTAGGGAGTTTTGGAAAAAATGAGACAAAAAACATCTGCTTTTTTTCTTTACTTTTAATATCTAAAAAAACCTTACCCTTTTTCTTACCCTTTCTTGAATGAAAAATAAATTTTTAGCCTCTGTAAAGATGTTTGAATATTTTTACAAGGGCTAAATTTATTTTTTGGTTTTTGCCCAAATCTTTTTATATAATTTTTCAAGGCTGGTTTTGCTGAGTTCAGTCATTGAACTAAAAGACTTTTTCAATCCTAAAACTTCATTTGCATAAATATAAAATTCCTCCTTTGTCATTCCTAATTGTCTATACTTTGTATTGATGGAAGTATATTTCTTTTTTCTCCAAGTTTCGTCGTCCTCTTTTCTTAATACTGGCATCGCATAAATGGCATATTCTTTTTGTAGCCACTTTATTACTTCATCAAATTTGTCCTTTGGGAGTAAATCGTATTTATGAATTTGAAATTTTTTATACAAAGCACTATATACACTGCCATAAGCCTTTTGATTAGTGATTTTTTTATTTAGTGCAAGGGCTGAACCTATTTCAATTACTTTATTTCTAATTTCTAAAGCCTGTGCATTAGTAATACAATCACTTTTATCGTGGATTACTTCCACTTTTCGTATTATTTTCTCGGTTCTAATGATGTCTCCGTTATTTACTCCTACTTGTAAATTATTGTTTCCTGTAATGTTTTGCTCTATAGACGCACGGCGTGAGGCGGCAAATCGAAGTGGAAAAAGTAAAATAGACTGGGGATTAGAAGAATACCGAAAATTTGCCCCTGATGAATTAGAAAAAGACCCAATACTATATAAAAGACTCGTAGATGAAGCTTATAAAAATGAACATAAAATAATATATAATTATCAATAATATTTGTTAGTTCAATCTAACTTTCGTATCTTTGCTGTATGGAAAAACAATCATGGAGAAGGAAAAGAATAAGCAACTCGCTTCCAGAGGTGTTTGCATCAATAAAAATCCCTAAAAATGCAAGTCCGTTTAGGAAACTACTTGCTTTTACGGGACCTGGAATGATGGTTGCCGTGGGGTATATAGACCCTGGAAATTGGGCAACAGACATTGCTGGAGGAACTAAATTCGGCTATACACTACTCTCAGTAATTCTTATTTCTAATATATTTGCTATTCTATTACAACATCTATCACTGAAATTAGGAATCGTCACCGAAAGAGACCTAGCACAGGCATGTAGAGACCATTTTAGTCCGAGAGTTAATTTTTTTCTTTGGATATTTTGTGAAATAGCCATCGCTGCTTGTGATTTGGCCGAAGTAATTGGTTCTGCCATTGCCCTCAATCTTTTGTTTGGCATTCCTATACTTTGGGGGATTGTCATCACAATGGTGGATGTCTTGCTAATTCTCCTACTACAAGCCAAAGGCTTCCGCTATATAGAGGCTGTTATTGGCTCACTAATGTTGGTAATCATTGGATGTTTTGGTTTTGAAATTGTCCTTAGTAACCCAGATTTATTTCCTATTTTAAAGGGAACGATTCCTCAAAAGGAAATAATTTCTAATCCTGAGATGCTCTATATTGCTATTGGTATTTTGGGAGCTACGGTGATGCCTCATAACCTATATTTACATAGTAGTATTATACAAACTCGTGATTATGAGAGGAATACCGAAGGCAAAAGAGAGGCTATAAAATACGCTACAATAGACTCTACATTATCATTATTTGTCGCCTTTTTTATCAATGCAGCTATTCTCATCATTTCGGCATCTACATTCCATCATTTTGGTTATCATAATGTTGAGGATATTCACGATGCTCATAGACTTCTTTCACCAATATTAGGTACAAGTTTGGCAAGTATTGTTTTTGCTGTAGCTTTATTAGCTTCAGGACAAAATTCTACACTTACGGGAACTCTTGCAGGGCAAATAGTAATGGAGGGATTCCTCCACATAAGATTAAAACCTTGGTTTAGAAGATTGATTACAAGGTCATTAGCTGTAGTTCCTGCTTTTTTGGTAACTTTATTTTATGGAGAAAAGGGGACGACCGAGCTATTAGTATTAAGCCAAGTGATACTTTCAATGCAATTAAGTTTTGCCGTAGTGCCATTGGTTGCATTTACTTCCGACAAATTGAAGATGGGCGAATTTGTAAATGGTCGGATTTTAAGATTTTCAGCGTGGTGTATCTCTATTATCATTATTTTGCTGAATATATATCTTCTTTGGGAAACACTTTTTCAATAAAATTTTA
>CAUSDX010000015.1:0-32465 GCA_963530615.1 uncultured Flavobacteriaceae bacterium | reverse complement strand
ATAATACTTCTAATATTAACCACAAAATGTTTTTGCAATTTTATTGCCCATGAAACAACAAATAACTGATTGTCAATAGAAAAAAAAATTACTACAAGACACCTATTATTAATCACAATCTTCCCTTAGGGGCTGAAGGAAAGAGATAAAAAGTTGCTTTATATAATTTTTACATACACATTTGTAAGATAACATTATTGTTTATATATTTTTCTAACTATACTTATATATTGTAATATTCAAAGAATTTGATATAATATAAAGGGTATAACCAAAAGTAAAAAAGTGAGATTATCTTAAATGTATGGAAAATCAACCCTTATTACATAGAAAATGATGAAACACAATGTATTTGGAATAATAATAATTTGATTTTTGTATCTTACTTCTCAATCTAATAGTTCTTATTGCATAAATATAGAAACTAATATGAGCTTTGAATACAGCCCAAAAGTGCTTCTTTCCATCTCGATATCCAAAATATAAAGCAGCCCAAAAATCCAAAAATAGACGAAATGGAATAACCCATATTGCGAACTTCCATGGTAGATTTTTTAGTAACATCAATAAATTATTTCTAATATTTAAAAATGTTTTTCGTGGATTTTGCTTGTTAAGTGTCCCACCTCCTACATGGTAAACCAAAGATTTCCCTGTATAAAAAACTTTTCGTCCTAAATTGTTTAATCTCCAGCATAAATCTATCTCTTCTTGATGGGCAAAAAAATTACTATCAAAACCACCAACTTGCCAAAAATCTTCTCTACGAATAAAAAAGCAACAACCCGAAGCCCAAAAAATTTGAGTCTCGTCATCATATTGTCCTAAATCCTCTTCAATACTTTCAAAAAGCCGTCCTCTACAATAAGTATACCCCAAATTATCAATCAAACCACCTCCAGCTCCCGCAAATTCAAAATGGGTTTTCTTGTTATAGTCTAAAATCTTAGGTTGGATTACTGCAACATCCTTATCCATTTCAAATAAAGCTAAAATAGGATTCAACCATCCTTCTGTGACTTCTACATCGGAATTGAGTAAACAATAAATTTCCTCATCAATTTGCTTTAAGCCTTGATTATATCCTTCGGTAAAACC
Organism: uncultured Flavobacteriaceae bacterium; assembly: GCA_963530615.1. Classification (GTDB taxonomy): domain Bacteria; phylum Bacteroidota; class Bacteroidia; order Flavobacteriales; family Weeksellaceae; genus JABCPE02. Next base: position 31,367 of record CAUSDX010000015.1, on the reverse strand, counting down.
TAAATTTTCTTTATTAGAAATAATTTTAACTTGTGGAAAATTTTCTTGAACAAAATTTATACTATCATCATTAGACGCATTATCTATTATATAAATTTGTGCTTGATTCGAATATCTCAAAACATTGGGCAGAAATTTTTCCAACCAATGTTTTCCATTCCAATTTAATATAGCAACTGCAACCCTTTTCATTTAAGGTTCATATTTTTTTATTCTCTCTTGATTTTTCCATCTTTTATGAGACCAAAGCCAATTACTTGGTCTTTTGTTAATCGTATCTTCCAACATTTTATGAAATTTTCTTACCACTTCATATTCCTTAAACTTATCATCATCAGGTAAAATTCTATGATAATTAACTTGATAATACCCTCTCTTCACCTTTTTCATTTCACAATAGATAAATGCAAAATCTAATTTTTGAGAAATTTTATCATAACCAATAAAAACAGGCGTTTTTTGGTTCAAAAAATTTAGTCCATAATTGATATCCTCACGAAAGGGAGACTGGTCAGCTATAAACATATAGATAGAGTTGCCATCTATTGGTGTTCTCAAAATATGCCGAAGCACCTCATCTGAAGTCAATGACTTATTCCCAAATCTATTTCTTATCCCTTTTACAGCTTCTTCCCAAAAACCACTATTAATTTTCCTGTATACAGGAAAACAATTTTCCTGAGGGATCATAGTAGCCAAAGCATTCATCCATTCCCAATTAAAAATATGCCCTGCTAATAATATCGTATTTTTTTTTTCCTTTTTTACTTGGAAAAATAAATCCTTATTAATATGCTGAACACGAATTTTCAACTCCTTCTCACTAATAGAAACAGCTTTCAACATCTCCACAATATAGTCAGAAAAATTAACAAAAAATTCTCTCTGAATTTTATAAATTTCTTGTTCTGACTTTTCTGGAAATGCTTTTTTAAGGTTTTCATACACCACCTGTTTACGATACCTTATAATATAAAAATTCAAAACAAATATTAAGTCTGAAAAGATGTACAAAATCCTCAAAGGCAATTTTGATGCCCAATAAATAATCCCAGATAAAATTCGTTTCAAAACTACTTTTTTAAACTTATAAATTATATTTAATAAATCGTTCTCAACCTATCCATATATTCATACCCTGTAAGGTCAAATTTCACAGGAACAATACTTATATATCCATCAATCAAGGCTGTTTCATCTGCATCTGTCCCATCATCCATATTATTAAAATAACCTGTAAGCCAATAATACTTTTTACCTTGCGGATTAATTCTTTCATCAAAATTTTCTTCCCATTTAGCCTTAGCTTGTCTACAAATTTTAATTCCTTTAATTTCTTCCTTTTTTAATTTAGGGATATTAACATTCAACACTATTCCCTCTGGCATTGGATTCTCTAAAGTCTTCAATACTATTTCTTTGATAAAATCTCTCGCCTGGTCAAAATCAGCTTCAAAACTATAATCCAATAGAGAAAAGCCAATTGCAGGTAGTCCCTCTACTCCAGCCTCAACAGCGGCGGACATTGTACCAGAATAAATCACATTGATAGAAGAATTAGAACCATGATTAATTCCCGAAACTACTAAATCTGGTCGGCGTGTCAAAACCTTATCAAGAGCTAGTTTCACACAATCCACAGGCGTTCCACTACACGCAAAATCTCTCTGTAGTCCGTCCATTTTTATTTCTTCTACCATAAGTGTAGAGTTAATAGTAATCGCATGACCTTTACCACTTTGTGGAGAATCAGGTGCCACTACCACTACCTCTCCTATCTCATTCATAATTTCTACTAATTTACGAATTCCTGGGGCTGTAATACCATCATCATTGGTAACTAAAATCAGAGGTTTTTTATCTTTTGTCTGCATAATTTTCTTAAAATTTTCAACAAAATAAATAAAAATTAGGGAGATTTGAAAATAAGGTCTTAAATTTGATGTTTCAAAATTAAATTTTCACATTAAATTATGATTCAAAAATTTTCAAAACTGAATAAAATTCTTCTTTTCGTCCCATTGATGTCATTGATGTTTTGCTTTAATTCACCTCAAAATGATGATGACAAAATGCATATCATTATGATAAATGTCAAGAACGCACTATCTTTTCATTACGCCCCTAAGCCTATCAATGATGCCTATTCTGAAGAAGTTTATAATAACTATTTCGAATCCATAGACCCTACAAAAAAATATTTTTTACAGTCTGATATGGATGAGTTTGCTAAACACAGAAATCTTTTAGATGATTATCTTAATAAAGGGGATTTGATTTTCTACAAACAAACCATAGACCGCCTATATGAGCGTGTAGATGAGATTGATAAAATGACACAAGATATCTTCAGCAAACCTATTAATCTTAATGAAGATGAAGAATTTATACTTGAACCTAAACTTAAAAAACATCCTGCCAACAAAGAAGAACTTTATGACGAATGGAAAAAATACATCAAGTATAATATCCTTCAAGAAATAGAGACTATGACCAGCAAGGAAGAAGCTCAAAAAGAAAAAAGAGATTCTGTCATTACCCATCGTCTAAAAGATACCATTAATGTAAAAACTCTTTCTTTGGAGGAAAAGAAAAATAAAGCTACAGAGGAAATTAAAGAACTTATTTCTCACACTTTTAAGAGATTTAAGAAAAGAAAAAAAATGGATTGGTTCAGTGTATATATGAATGCTTATACTGAAGTTTTTGACCCACACACCAACTATTTTTCTCCCAAAGACAAAGAAGATTTTGACACTAATTTTGCAGGAAAAGTAATAGGAATAGGAGCCCAAATTCAAGAGAAAAAAGGCTATCTATACATGGGACCTCTGGTAGTAGGTGCTCCCGCTTGGAAGTCAAAACAAATTTCTGAAGGGGATAAAATATTAAAGGTAAAAGCCAAACCTAACGAAGAACATACCAATGTAGTAGGAATGCTTGTAGATGAAGCAGTACGACTTATTCGCGGAGAAAAAAATACAGAAGTAGTACTAACCTTACAAAAGAAAGACGGAAGCATTAAAGAAGTAAAACTCATTCGTGAGGAGGTATCTATAGAAGACACCTTTGCAAGAAGTATCGTCATTAATAATCCTAATGGAGATAAATTTGGGTATATTTATTTACCAAGTTTTAATGCTGATTTTGAAAACCCTAATGGCAGAAACGCCTCCGATGATGTGAAAGCCGAAATCCTAAAACTTAAAGCTAAAAATATTAAAGGTATAATCCTTGATGTTCGTAGTAATGGAGGTGGTGCTCTCACCGAGGTAGTAGATATTATGGGACTTTTTATAAAAAACGGTCCTGTAGTACAAGTAAAAGATGGCAGTGGTAAAATTGATATCTTGAGAAATCGCTCAAACACTCCTATTTGGGACGGACCGTTACTCATTATGCAAAGTGAATTTTCCGCCTCTGCATCTGAAATTTTAGCTGGTGCTGTAAAAGATTATCAGCGAGGTGTAGTTCTCGGATCTCCACATTCCTATGGAAAAGGAACTGTTCAGACTTTCATTGAATTTAATCGATTCATGAGAACGAGTGATGATTTTGGTTCCTTAAAATTAACCATTCAAAAATTTTATAGAATTAATGGAAAATCAACTCAATTAAAAGGAGTAGATGCCGATATTCCTATGAAAGGGCTTTTTACTTATGCAGAAATTGGTGAAAAATATAAGGAAAATGCTCTACCTTGGGATCAAATCCCAACCGCGAATTTCTCTTCTAGTTATTCTCTAAATTTACAAAAATTATTAAATAACAGCCAAAAAAGATTAGCGAATGACAATATTTACCAACTATTACAAGAATCTGCCCTATGGAGAGAAAAACTAGATAAAGAAGAGAAAATCGCCTTGAATCTAACAAAATTTATGGAGCTCATGAAAAACAGAAAAGAACATATTAAAAAATTCAAACTCTTATCTAAATATGATAATCAACTTAAATTCACGCTTCATAGCGATGAAGAAAATCGTACCAAAAAAGATACTGCATTCAAACAAAAAAGCGAATCTTGGATAAAAAATCTTAGAAAAGACATTTACTTGAAAGAAGCAATAAATGTAATTTCAGAAATAAAATAACACTAACTAAATAATCATTTTAAAATAATGGAAAATTTAAGAGCTTTTTTAGAATACAAAGTTATTAATATTCATCATTTTCATCTTTATGTTTATGAAATTTTGGAAGTAATGAGTATTTTTATTATTGCTTTTTTAGTAGAAAAATTCATTCAAAAACACCTCAACCAATCCAAGCGATTTGATCAAGGAACAAAATACGCCCTACATCAAGTAAGTTATTATCTCGTTATTATCATTAGCTTCTTTAGTTCAATGAATATTTTAGGGATCAATATCTCTCCTCTTTTGATGGGGTCTAGTGTAATTTTAGTAGGGATAGGTTTAGGGCTGCAAAATCTATTTTTAGATTTCATTTCAGGGATTATCATCTTATTTGAAAGAAGTATCCGTGTAGGTGATATTTTAGACATTGATGGAGTCATGGGAAAAGTTACCCATATCAAAATGAGAACTACTCATCTACAAACCACTGATTATAGAACTATTATATTTCCAAACTCCACACTTACTAAAAATGAACTTATCAACTATTCTTCTTCCAACAATCTTAACTCTTTTGCCATAGATATTGGGGTATCATATGACACTAATGTAGAACTTGCTCAAAAACTTCTTATCTCCGCAGCCGAAGAAAACCCTAATATTTCAGATATGCCCAAACCTTATGTAAGATTAGTAGATTTTGGCGATTCCTCACTAAATTTAAAATTATATTTTTCGGTTAAAAATCCTTTTGGTATCAATCAAATAAAAAGCGATATTAGAATGAATATATTATACAAGTTCAGAGAACATAATATAAATATCCCTTATCCTATTACGACCATAGATTACAATCCAAAATCTTGATAAAATACTAATTACTCTATCTTTTTTCTCTTAATTTTAAAAATATTTTTATTTTTGTCAAAAATTATAGATATATGAAAAAAATCATTTCAGGATTATTTTTAGCAACTACTACATTATTTTATGCTCAAGAATCTTTCACTGGGAGAGATGATCAAAGAGCTTATGTTGGTGTAAATTTCCAAGATGGAGGAACGGGCATCTCCGCAGGAGCAGATTATGGTTTAGGAGAGAGCATCTCCGTAGGGGTACAAGCTGGATATCTTCTTTCAGCTAAGTTGGTTGGAGAGAAAAAGGCTAAATTTGGAGATAGAATAGACATTAAAGGGCGTTTTAATGTTCATTTAGGCAGAGTTCTAAATATTCCTTCTCAAATAGATCTCTACCCTGGACTTGATTTAAGCCTTAAAAACTTTGGAGCTCATGTGGGTGCAAGATACTTCTTTAAAAGAGGTGTAGGTATTTATTCAGAAATCGGTTTCCCTATTGCAAGATACAATAGTAGCCCCAAAATATATGATTATCTAAATAATCAATTTAACTTCCAAGTAGGTGTAGCATTTGATTTGAACTAAAATAAAAAAGGCTGTTAGTTAATAATAACAGCCTTTTTTATTTATTTTGAAATTAACCCACCTCCACTTTCTTCTTTTTTATTTTCTAGCAATAGATTCGAATTTTCTTTTGCTAATTTATTTTTAGTTGGAATTTTATAATTTACAGAAATCCCGAATATACGAGTATCCTCTTTCATGTATATTCTCACATTTGGGACTTGAGCTCTTGAATAAAAGTTCCCATAATTCGTATTAAATATATCCTCTGCAAAGAGAGAAACACTCAATCTGTCTTTCATAAATTTTTTAGATAAAGTTAAATCTAACTGATGAGACATCGGAGAATCACTTGTAAAATAATAATATCCAGCTCCTCTCGGTATAAAAGTATAGTTTATATTTAATTTAATATCCTTTGGCAATAAAATTTGCCCATTCGTATTAAAATACCACAAAGGTTTGTCCTTCACATCTGGTATATCTTGTAGATTATAAGCCGTTACGAAGTATAAGAAATTCATCTTATCAGGATTTGCTCTCATGATTTCCTTCATTGGTTTCTTAAATATATCCAGCGGAATTGGGAATCCCATGGCGATATCATGTATTCTGTGATAAGGGATATTAGCGTTTATCATAGAAACTACATCCCCTTGGCGAGTAACTCTTTGAGAGACGATATCACGAACAAATCCTAAATCATAACTCAAAAACAAGTAATTAAACGCTGAAACTTTAAATCCTACATTATCATAAATCGTCGGTTGAAGAAAAGCATTTCCTGTATTACGAAAACTACCATTAGTATAATCACTCGCATTAGGATTAAGACTACTGATACTTGGTAATGTAATTTTTTTATTATAATTCAAAGCTACATTGACCATTTTATTAACATTATACTGCACACTCGCATTAGGGAAAATTTTATATTTTCTAAATGCTTTCAAATCATCATAAATCCCTCTTTGAGCATTATAAGTAACCCCACTAATATCATAATCTTCACCTCTCACTCCTAAAATAAAATCAAATTTTCCTTTAGTCGTTTGTAACTCTGCAAAAGATGATAAAGTCTGTCTCTGATAATCCAAATTCCTAATACCATAAGCTTCCGTATCATAATCCAATCTCTCATAAAGCCCTCCTAAAATCAATTTACCCATATCCAAAAGATTGATATCTTGAGAGTAATTAACGCTAAATTCTGCCATTTTCGCATCAGAACTCGTAACATATTTCGGTAATGTAGAAGATACTCCTCCTGAAACAAAAAATAAATTATCTTGTTCAAAATCATTATTTGAATTTACATAAGACAACTTAAAATCCAACTTTTTCCCAGCATCATCAAATCTTTTTTGGTAAGTAATCACTCCTTCTTGTCTCAACCTCTTTGTCTTTGATGCATCTTGTTGATGATAATTCATTCTTGCTAAACTCCCAAAACTACGAGAATCAACATCTCCATTATTATGATTAAGATTATAATTAAGTAATAATCTATCTTGTCCTAAATCAAAAGATAAAGCTGTTCTTACAAAATATCCCCTATAAATACCATCAGAAGATATATTAGAAATATCGTCTATGATAGAGTTCTCTATACTTTCTCTATAGTTCATTCCTGTATTTAATTGCCAACCGAACCATTTATTTTTAGAATTTAACAATATGGATTGGTTTGTTTTATTACGATATTTATCATAATTAGAGAATGAATAACTCCCTGAATAGGTAGCCGTCAAATAACTTTTAGCCGACCTTGATGTGATAATATTCATAATCGCTCCGCCACCTGTCGCAGGATATTCCGCACCAGGGTTCGTTATCACTTCTATCCTATCAATAGAACTCGCAGGAAGTCCCTCCAAAAAAGCATTCAGCTCCTTACTGGTAATATTTAGCGGTCGGCCATCCATATACACCGCCAAAGGCTTCCCTTGGTATGCCATTCCTGTCAATTCAGAATTCATCAGACCAGGTAATTTTTTAATTCCTTCCAAAGCCGTTCCTGTATTAAGATTCGGTTGTTCTGAGAAATCAAAAATGGTGCGGTCGGCCTTCTGCTCCACTGCCTTTTTCGTTTTCTTAAAAGTAACTTCTTCTATTTGTTTTTCAGAGGTTTTTGCTTTTGAATTTTCTTGAGAATACCCCAATACTCCAACCAAAAGCGATAGAAATACAATCTGTTTTTTCATAAATGTATAATATTTATCAGCTTCTCGATACAAATATAATTAAAATAAATTATTATGCAATACAAAGTAGTTTTTTTTATTTTAGATTAAGATATATTTTAAGTGCTTCTACATATTTTTCAAATGCATCTAAACCTTTTGGGGTAAGACTTAACTCTGTATTTGGATAATTATCTTTAAATGATTTCTTCACTGAGATATACCCTGCTTGTTCTAACTTCTGTATCTGCACACTTACATTGCCAGAAGTAGCCTTGGTAACCTCCTTTATCCGAGTAAAATCTACTCTCTCCTCAGAAATCAATAAAGACATTATTGCTAACCTCAACTGAGAATGCAATAAAGGATCTAAATCATCAAACATCTTTCTGTCTTTTATGATTAAAATAAAACTGACACCCTGGTATCAAAAATAAAAGTATTCCTATCAATGAAGAAACCAAAGTAGAATACCAACCTATTTCCACATAAAGAGGTAAATATGATAATACTAAGGAAATCAAAGAGGTTACCAACCAAAGTCTATTTTTTAATTGTAATGAAACCGCCAAACTTGCAAAAACAAAAGGAAGGAAAACGATAGTAACTATCAAATGATAAGAAACACTAAATCCTGTAAGCATCGCACAAATCCCTGCCACTAACCAAATAAAAGATACCCAATCTTTTGATTTTCTTTTTTTAACATTATTTCTCCCCTTAATATAAAAATAAACAGAAGTAATCACACTTGATAACGGCATCAATACTCCCCAAACTAAAGGGCTTTTAGTAATAAAATTTACAATTCCACTCACGGCAATAAGTATTCCCCAGAATATAAAAACCAATCCGTTCTGTTCGTACTTTTGCTGTCTCTCACTAATGATAGCGGATATAATAGCCAAGCTATCTTTAGGTTCTAAATTTTCCATAATTTCAATTATTTAACTATTAAACTTACTACAAATATAAAATAGTTTATATTATAAACAAAATATTTTTGATTTTTTTATAAAAAAACTCCAACACTTTTTAGATGCTGGAGTTTTAATTATTATTTATTTTCCTCTTTTTTATCTTCTGGGTATCTATTCAGAGTTAATTCTCTGGAAACAGCAGCTAATTCAAATTTCAGTTTTCCAGATAATGTTTCTATAACAATCCCATCTTTTTCTATTGAAAAAACTCTTCCATGAATACCAGAAGTAGTAACTATTCTTTGCCCTGGCTTCAAACTATTTTGAAATAATTTTTCTTTCTTTTGCTTATTCATTTGTGGTCTTATCATTAAGAAATAAAACGCCACAAAAATCAGAATCATCGGAGCAAATTGCTGTAAAATTTCCATGTTTATATTATTTATGAATTTATTGAACATTTGCTTTGAAACTTAATACCGTTGGAGAATTTTCCGTATTGGTATAGACATGAGCGGTTTTCACTACTGCTCCCGAGAAATTTTTCGAATCAAAACTTAGGGTAATCTGTCCTTTTTCCCCTGGAGCAATGGGCTCTTGTGTATAATTCGGAGCTGTACATCCACACGCAGGCTGTACCCTTGAAATCACAAGAGGTTTATCTCCAGTATTGATAACTTCATAAGTGTATTGAACGATATCTCCCTTTTTAAGGTCTCCGAAATCATGCTCTTCTTTGGCAAAACTTGCAGTAGTCATCGGCTCTGAAATGACTTGATGGCTCACAATCTCTTCTTTATGCTCTGGTAGTAGGTCTGCTTTCTCATCTTTTTTGCAAGATAACACTGCAGATAATATCATGAAACTTAAAACTACTTTTTTCATATCAAATACTATTTATCTAAATAATGGTCTATGGCCTATTTTTACTCTTAACATATCGGTCTAAAAGTCCATTAACAAATACCTGAGACCTCTCTGTAGCGAAAGTCTTTGCAATTTCTATATACTCATTAAGAATAATTCTAGAAGGAGTTAAAGGAAAATAGTCTAATTCCGTCAAAGCCGTTACTAAAATAATTTTATCCATCAAAGCGATTCTATCTATCTCCCAATTATCAAGCCTATCTTCTAATTTTTTCTCAGTATCCTCCCAATGATTAAGCGTTTCTACTAATAATTTTCGTGCAAAGTCTCTATCACTCTCGTATCCCTCTCTATTTCCATGGTATTCCTCTTCATCTTTATGGTATTTTCCATTTTTTATCCCCTCATTATCTTCTTTGAATACTTTAAGTAAAGTATGGAAAGGTTCTCTCTCCTTCAAAAAGCCTATAGTCTTCTGCACCATGGAGTTAGCAATATGAAAATCATCTGCCCAAGATAATTCAATTGACGCAAAACAATCATGAAAGTTATCATTTTCTGCGATATATCTCAAGAAAAGCTTCCCAATAAATTTTTGGTCTTCATCAAAAGAAATCTCCGAACTCTTCATATAATCTTGAAATAGTTTCCCTGTAATGATTTTTTGATAAGTCTTAATAAGCAACTCATCATGAATATCCCAAATCAAATTCTTATGTTTAGAAGTAAATTCTAACCGCTCAGCATTGTTTTCTAATAGGTCTAAAACCCTATTTTTAACGAATTTTTGATTAGGATTGAGGTCTGCTTCTGTTTTGATAAACTTAGTTTTCCCTATTTCTATTTGATTTTCTGCAAGATGCTTTAAAGAAACTAAAAAATTAAGCTGATAAACATAAAGATTCTGGATTTTCTCCAAATTAGCGATCATATTTCGCTCTAATACCCCTTGGTTAATGGGATTTTGCTGATAAGCATAAAGGGTCTGAATGATTTTTTCTCGTATTTGTCTTCTTCCTAACATTTCAAAGAACTTTAAGTCGGCAAAGATAAATAAAAAACGATAGAAATCATCAAGGATTTTTTAGAAAGGCTGGATATTCTTTTGATATTTCTTACAAAACTCTTGTATCTCAGGAAAAAACACATCATAGTACCGCTTCAATTCTTCTTTATTCTCCATGAAAATAGGAAAAACATCTGTTCCTTTATCCAAATATTGGGCTTTATTTACTACATTACGAAAACTAAACTCTATCCCCCACTCATGACGATAGTTATAAAGCCAATCATCTTTTTTCATGCGTTCTAAAACCAAGTGAAATCTATCAGGCAAAACACTTTTGTATTTTTCTAAAACAACATATACCTCTTGAGAATGCTTTTTCCACTCTTCACGAGTTTTAATCCGAACATCATTCGCTAAAAAATAATCAAAACTTACATCTACAAAAACACCTGCATACAGCCGTACCTTTGGACTAAAAAATTTCTTTGCTTGATGAACAACAGGATGAACGTCCGTAAAGGTATCTATCCCACGATGAAGCCGAATACCAGACTGAATTTGTTCAGAAAAATCTTTCACTTCTCTATTGTTCACAAAGTCTGCAATCATGTTTCCTACCAACTGCTCCTCAGAAAAAGAAAGAAAAGAATGAGCCAAAAAATTCATATTATATCTTCCTTTTACTCTTCTCTCCTAATTATTTTAGGAACGATATATCCATAAAATACCAAATAAACAAAACACAATAACGGCACTACATAAGAAAAACGCACATAGGAAATCCCCCAAATGCCTTCTGGATATTCTACACTAAAATCACAAATCTTTCCTTGAATAAGAGGAACGATACCGCCCCCTAAAATCATCATAATCAAGAAAGAAGATGCCTTACCGGTATTTTTACCTAAACCAGAAATCGCAAGGTCAAAAATTGCAGGCCACATAATTGAGCAAAATAACCCTCCCGAAATGAAAAAATATTTAGCAATTTCAGGATTAGGATAAACCAATCCTCCTACCATCATCAACATCCCCACAACTCCAAAAACTTTTAGCGTTTGCCCTGCAGTTTTTCCACCTAAAAAACTTGCTATAATAAAAATTAAAACCCAAATAGGATAAATAAAAAATGAAGAAATATCCTTACCACTCAACACATTCACAATAATAATGACTCCAAATGCAATAAAAGGCATAAGACACTTTAGTAATATATTAGTCTTTTTTGAACAATCAAGAACATTCACTCCTCCACTCCATCTCCCAATCATTAAACTCCCCCAATACAAAGAAATAAAAGGAGCCAAATTTTCTTCCAAAATATTCCCAAAATCATCTGTATGAAGCAAAGCTGGAAGATTACTCACAATGGAAACCTCCACTCCCACATACAAGAAGATAGCCAACATTCCTAACAACAATTGAGGATATTGAAAAACATTGAATTTCTCTTGAGATTCTTTCGTTTCTTTTTTATCTGGGTTTTCTATTTTAGACATCATTAAAAACAAAGCAACTAAAATAAAAGTTATCCCAAGAATCACAAATGGAAATTTCACATCATCTAAATTTAATGATGTATCTTTACTTGGCTCTACACCAAAAAATGCAATTCCAAGAACAACTGGTCCTATTGTAGTTCCTAAAGAATTAACGCCTCCTGCCATCGTAAGACGATAAGCTCCTGTTTCTTTACTTCCCATTTTTATCGCTAATGGATTAGCTACAATTTGTTGGACAGAAAAACCTAAACCTACAACAAATAGTGCCACTAAAAACAACCAATAATTCTCCATATAAGCTGCAGGAACAAACAAAAATGCTCCCAAAGCTGAAATACAAAGCCCCAAAGATAAGGTTCTCTTATATCCAAACATCTGCAATACATCTCGTTTCATTGAAACTAAAAAAAACACGACCGCCCCGACAAAATAAGCCGCATAAAAAGCATTATTCACAAGCATAGACTGGAATTGAGAAAGGGTAAAACTTTTCTTAAAAACAGGAATCAAAATATCATTACTTGCTGCTACAAAGCCCCAAAAAAAGAAAATACTCACTAATGGAATGAACTGCGACCATGTAGTTTGCTGCTTTTGTTTTTTCATAAACTTAATTTGTTTTGTTATTATCTAAAGTTTCTTTTATTAAATTCCAAGATATTCTCTTCAATATTTCCATATCTTTATCAGGAATAAGAATATCATTCAAAACAACTTTCACTTTCCCTGGAAAACCCTTTCTATTATCAAACGGAAACATTTCTTTCAGTCCCAAAAAAGTAAAAACAACGAGCGGAAACTGATGCTGCACCGCCATAGAAAACGCCCCATTTCGGAAATTATCTAAAATGATAGAAGTATCATCGGGTACTCCTCCTTCAGGGAAAATCACGATACTCTTCCCTTGTTTCATTCTCTCCGCACATTTTACATAAACCTCCACACGGCTTTGTGCATCGCTTCTATCAACACTTACGCAAATTCTCTTAAAAATCGTTCCAAAAACTGGAATTTTCTCCAATTCTTTCTTTCCTACATAACATAAAAAATGATTAGGAAATAATATACAAGGTAACAACACATCAATTATAGAAGTGTGATTTGCAATGATAATATATTGCTGTTTCTGTTCAATTTTTTGTTCTGTTTGTTTAATAAGTTGATAACGAAACCCCATTCCATAAAACATGCAGATACACCAAAATCTCATCAACCCATAGCACTGCCGAGAATACTTTTCGTCTCTTGCAAAAAAATAAAGAAACGGAAAAATAGGAAGCCCCACCAATATCCCTAAAACAACAAACCAAATTCTCCAAAGATACACCAAAAGTACTTTCATCTCAATTAAAATCACCCATTAAAAACAATATTTTTTTTCACGACATAATTCAAAATAGAAACTATTCCTATCGCCATTACCTTACTCAAAATAATAGGACTCAGAGTATAAATTTTAAAATCAATTGGAGTCAAAAAAATAAAATTGATAAAAATCTGAAAAATACTCAAACTTAAAAATGTAGTTATCCCCGAAAGAATAATAAAATAGAAAAACTCTCTTTTCTTCCCATGCTTTCCTCTCTCAAAAACAAATCTAACACTTAACCAATAATTAAATAAAATAGCACAAAAAGTAGAAAGCACATTACTCAAAGGATATTTAATTCCATGAAAATCTGTCTCTTGGTCAAAAAATATAGGAATTGTCTGACTAAAAATTTTCATCATTAAAATCTCTACCAATGCACTCATCGCACCAGCAAACACAAAAAGTAAAACTTGCTTCTGCCCTAAAATGATTTTTTTCATTATTTGAAAACTGCCACAAATTTAATCTTTTAATTTCATTCACCTAAAACATGATACTAATTTTTTGAAAAAACCCTTTCATTTTTTTTTCTTAATTTCGCACTCTTAAAAAACACAAAACATTGTTATGATTTTAATTGCAGACGGAGGTGCTACAAAATGTGATTGGGTACTTCTAGACCAAAATAAAAATGAAATTCTAAAAGCCAATACCATTGGTTTTAACCCCAATGTAATAAAACATGAACTAATTTTAGAAGAGCTTCTAAAAAATGGGGATTTACTTCCTATTAAAAATAAAGTAGAAAAATTATTTTTTTATGGAGCGGGTTGTGGATTTAGCAAAAATAAAGAGATTTTAGCTACAGAATTAAAAAAGTTTTTTAAAAATGCAGAGATTATTATAGAAGAAGACCTAACAGCAGCGGCTTATTCGGCATATCAAGGAACACCTGCTATTGTATGTATTCTCGGTACAGGTTCTAATTCTTGTTATTTTGATGGAAAAACCATCCATAGAGAACTCCCTTCATTAGGACATCTTTTAAGCGATGAAGGTAGTGGAGCGAATCTTGGCAAAAACCTTTTAAGGGATAGATTTATGAAGAAACTCCCTTCTGATTTAGAAAAAGAGTTTGACCAAATATACAATAATCTCTCCGCAGCAGAATTAGTTCAAATTATATACAAACACCCTCGTGTAAATACTTACATTGCTGATTTTAATAGATTTGTAGCCAATAGAAAAGAACATCCTTATTTTCAGAATATGATTTATATAGAAATGAAAAAATTCTTTGAATATCATGTCTTACCTTATTCACAATGTCTTTCTTCAGAAATAAATTTTGTGGGGTCTATCGCTTACATTTACCAAGATATTTTAAAATCTGTTGCATCTTACTATAAGTTAAACATCGGAACTATCGTTCAAAAACCTATCATTAATCTTGTAGAATACCACAAAAATTACATCATTAAATAAAAATAGAAAACATGTCAAATAACAATAAAACTGAAGCTTTCAAACAAGCAGCACTGGATTATCATAAAGCAGCACCTAAAGGAAAAATTGCAATTATCCCAACTAAACATCATTCTTCTCAGCAAGATTTAAGTTTAGCCTACTCACCAGGCGTTGCTGAGCCTTGTTTAGAAATAGAAAAAGACCAAGATAAAGCTTATGACTACACAGGTAAGGGAAATCTTGTGGCAGTAATCTCTAACGGAACTGCCGTTTTAGGTCTGGGTGACATCGGTGCTGATGCTTCAAAACCAGTAATGGAAGGCAAAGGTCTTTTATTCAAAATATTCGCCGATGTCAATGTATTTGATATTGAAGTTAATGAAAAAGACCCTGATAAATTTGTAGAAGTTGTAAAAGCTATCGCCCCAACTTTCGGCGGAATCAATTTAGAAGACATTAAAGCTCCAGAAGCTTTCTACATAGAAAAAAGATTAAAAGAAGAATTAAATATCCCTGTAATGCATGACGACCAGCACGGAACTGCGATTATCTCCGCTGCAGCACTCATCAATGCATTAGAAATCGCAGGAAAAGACATTGATAAAGTGAAAATGGTCATCAATGGAGCTGGAGCTGCCGCTATCGCTTGTGCCAAACTTTACATTGAGCTTGGAGTGAAAAAAGAAAATATCATCATGTGCGATAGCAAAGGGATTATCAATAAAAACCGAACCGACCTTACCGCCGAAAAATTAGAATTTATTCAGGATACCCATTTAAATAATTTAGAACAAGCGTTAGAAGGTGCTGATGTTTTTGTAGGATTATCCAAAGGCAATATTCTACAATCAGAAACTTTATTGACAATGGCAGAAAATCCTATCGTTTTTGCTATGGCCAACCCTACTCCTGAAATAGATTATGATTTAGCCATTCAAACTCGCAAAGATGTAATCATGGCAACTGGGCGAAGCGATTATCCGAACCAAGTAAATAATGTTCTTGGATTCCCTTACATCTTCCGTGGAGCATTAGATGTTCACGCGACAGACATCAATGAAGAGATGAAAATTGCTGCTGTTCATGCAATTGCAGAACTTGCTAAACAACCTGTTCCAGAAGAAGTAAAACAAGCCTACAACCTAAAACAACTGGAGTTTGGAAGAGAATATTTCATTCCAAAACCTTTTGATAAAAGATTATTCTCCAAAGTATCCACAGCCGTTGCAAAAGCTGCTGTGAAAAGTGGAGTTGCAAGAAAAACTATTACTGATTTCATAGAATACGAGAAACAACTATCTGAAAAGAAAAAATAATTTGAAGTTTATCATCAAATCCTCTCCAATCAAGAGGATTTTTTCATTTCAAAACCTTAAATTTGCTACCAATAAAGATTGAGATAGATTTATTAAAAGAACAATATTAAATATTGAGAATCAAAACAAATAACAGAAGAATGATATCAAACACAAAAAAGTAATTGAGAAGATTTTTGCTTTAAAATGTTAAAATATTTATTTAAAAAGACTTATGATGGAAAAACAATTTGATGTGTATTCAGAAATTTTATTAGGTGAAGAACTTACAAATGAAGAATTATGTGCAGTATTTAAGTGCGGGCCACAAGGAGGAATGAGAAAAAGCAATAGAACTAATACCCTTATTTTAGTATCTGATCAAACTCAATCACAAGATAGAAATCCATATCAGGATAAATGGATTGATGGTGTGCTACATTATACTGGAATGGGATTAAAGGGAGATCAAAAACTTAATTTTATGCAAAACAAAACTTTAGCTAATCTAGAAAAACTAGATATAAAAGCTTATCTCTTTGAAAAATTGGTATCTAGAAAATATACATTTAGAGGAGAAGTTGTTTTGGCAGGAAAAATTTATACAGAAACACAAGAAGATAATGAAGGAAACAAACGAAATGTTCTAAAATTTCCATTAAAAATAAAATAATAAAATATGTTTTACAATCACAAAGAAATAGAAAATAAATGGCAGAAATTTTGGCAAGAAAACCAAACTTACAAAACTTCTAATGACCAAACAAAACCTAAATATTATATTTTGGACATGTTTCCCTATCCTTCAGGTGCAGGACTACATGTAGGACATCCATTGGGATACATCGCATCAGATATTTACGCTAGATATAAAAGGCATCAGGGATTCAATGTTTTACATCCTATTGGTTATGATTCTTTTGGTCTTCCTGCAGAGCAATACGCTATTCAAACTGGTCAGCATCCAGCCATCACCACCGAAGAAAACATTTCACAATATGAAAAGCAACTTCAAAAAATAGGTTTTTCTTTTGATTGGGACAAAGAATTAAGAACTTCTGATTCTTCTTATTACAAATGGACTCAATGGATTTTTATTCAGCTTTTTCATTCTTGGTATAATAATACGACAGATAAAGCTGAACCTATCACAACTTTGGAAAAACATTTAGAAACATTTGGAACAAAAAATCTAAACGCCGCTCAAAATGAATCTCTATCTTTCTCTAATGAAGATTGGAAAAACTATTCAACTGAAAAGAAACAAGAAATTTTACTTAACTACCGTTTAGCTTTCCGTGCAGAAACTATGGTCAATTGGTGTCCTGCATTAGGCACTGTTTTAGCTAATGATGAAGTAATTAACGGAAAATCTGAGCGAGGAGGCTATCCTGTTTATCAAAAAAAAATGACCCAATGGAGCATGCGTATCACCGCTTATTCCGAAAGGCTATTGCAAGGGCTTGAGCATTTAGATTGGTCTGATGCTGTAAAAGACTCTCAACGCAACTGGATTGGTAAGTCTACTGGAGCCTCTATCATATTCCCTCTCCAAGCAAACAACGAAATAGGAATAGAAGTTTTCACCACTCGTCCCGATACTATTTTTGGAGTGTCATTCCTTACTTTAGCTCCAGAACATGAATTGGTAAAAAAAATTACCACTCTAGAACAAAAAGAAGCAGTAGAAGCCTATATTGAGGCTACTTCTAAGCGTTCAGAAAGAGAAAGAATGTCCGATGTAAAAACCATTTCTGGCGTATTTACTGGAGCTTATGCTCAACACCCTATTACTAAACAGCCTATTCCTATTTGGATTGGAGATTATGTTTTGTCAGGATATGGCACAGGAGCTATAATGGCCGTTCCTTCAGGCGATGAACGAGATTATAACTTTGCAAAACATTTTAATTTACCTATTATTAATGTATTTGATAAAGATATTTCCGAAAAATCTTATTCCGAAAGAGGCGGTTTCAAACTACAAAATTCTGATTTTCTTAACGACTTAAACTACGAAGAAGCCACTCAAAAAATCATTACCGAATTAGAAAAATCAGGTATTGGCAAAACAAAAATTAATTATCGACAAAGAGATGCTATTTTCTCTCGACAAAGATACTGGGGAGAACCTGTCCCCGTTTATTATAAAGATAACATTCCTTATACTCTTCCAATTTCCGCACTACCTTTAGAATTACCCAAAGTGGAAAGATACCTCCCTACTGAAGATGGTGAGCCTCCGTTAGGCAATGCCAAAGAATACGCTTGGGACACTGAAAAACAAATGATTGTTAATTGTGATTTAATTGACAACAAATCTGTTTTTCCGTTAGAATTATCCACAATGCCAGGCTGGGCAGGAAGTTCATGGTATTTTTTAAGATACATGGATAATCACAATGATGAAGCATTTTGTGATAAAGCCATTTCTGATTATTGGGGGCAAGTAGATTTATACATCGGCGGTAGTGAGCATGCCACAGGACATTTGCTTTATTCTAGGTTTTGGAACATGTTCCTTAAAGACAGAGGATATATCTCTCATGATGAACCATTCAAAAAAATGATTAATCAAGGAATGATTTTGGGAATGAGTGCCTTTATTTTTAGAATAAATAACACCAACAAAATTGTTTCTAAGAACTTAGCAAAAGACTACGACACCCAAAAAATCCCTGTGGATATTTCTATGATTATCGGTAATGATGAACTTGACACCGAAGCATTAAAGAAATGGCGACCAGAGTTCAAAGATGCGGAATTCATTTTAGAAAATGGTAAATATATTGTAGAGAGAGAAGTGGAAAAAATGTCCAAATCCAAGTACAATGTAGTCAATCCTGATGATATTTGTGAAGAATACGGAGCTGATTGCCTTCGTCTTTATGAAATGTTCCTAGGACCTTTGGAACAATCTAAACCTTGGAATACTCAAGGACTTTCAGGAGTATATGGCTTCTTGAAAAAATTCTATAATCTTTACTTTGATGGAGATAACATCAATATTTCAGATGAAGAACCAACCAAAGAAGAGTATAAAATTCTCCACACTTTAATCAAAAAAGTCGTATATGATATTGAACATTTTTCATTCAATACATCGGTATCTTCATTCATGATTGCCATCAATGACTTACAAAAATTAAAATGTAATAAAAGAGCAATTTTAGAACCATTAGCTATTATCATCTCTCCTTACGCTCCACACATTTGTGAAGAGCTTTGGCAAATTTTAGGATATAGCTCTTCTATTGAACATGTCAAATTCCCAGAACTAAACGAAAAATATTTAATAGAGGATGAAATAGAATATCCTGTTAGTTTCAATGGAAAAATGAGATTTAAAATTTCGCTTCCTTCAAATCTTACAGCACCTCAAATAGAAGAAATCATCATGAAAGATGAACGAACTCTAAAACAATTAGAAGGTAAATCTGTAAAAAAATCTATTATTATCCCAAAAAAAATCATCAATATTGTCTTCTAAAATAAAATAATTATTCATTGGTATTCTTCCAACCACAAAAGATTTACAATATTCATGTGTTTCTTTTGTGGTTATTTATATCACATATTTCACCATTAAAAAATTTATATTTCCTATTAAAACACTATTTTTTAATGAAAAAATACTATTTTCACGAAAATAAATTTGCATAATCAATTTTTTTACCTTTATTTTACGCTCTCAAAATTTAATTTTATAATTTAGTTTAATATTATGGAAATGAATGTTTCAAACCAAGAGGAGCAACAAGTAGTTGCAAGAAAAACGGGTGGTCTTAGCCCAGTTTTAGTTTTACCTATCCTATACATCGTTGCATGGTGTATCTACCTGTTTGTGTTCGGTAATCCAAGTAACTTCAAAAATGAAGATCTCTCTGGACTATCTGTAATGTTTAACGATGTCCCTACCAAAGATCTTACACCTAATGCTATCATCGGTATGATTTATTTAGGAGGTCCTGTAGTACATGTGCTTGTAATGTGTATGCTTACTGTATTGGTATTCTCTTTAGAGCGTTTCTTCGTTCTTAAGAAAGCTGAAGGAGCTGGGAATCTTGAAAATTTTGTCTTAACAATCAGACAATTATTAAAAGCTAACAAATTAGAAGAAGCTAAGGAAGAATGTGATAAACAACAAGGTTCTGTAGGAAATGTAGTAAAAGAAGCTTTAGTTTCTTACCAAGCATTAACAAAAGAAACTCAATTAAATAAAGAACAAAAAATGGCTGCCCTTTCTAAATCAATTGAGGAGGCAACTACATTAGAAATGCCTATGATGGAGAAGAACATGACAATTCTTTCTACATTAGGTACTGTAGCTACGCTTATCGCATTATTAGGTACGGTGATGGGGATGATTAACGCATTCTACGCTCTAGGTTCTGGTGGTGGTACTCCTGATGCAGCTGCACTATCTATCGGTATTTCAGAAGCATTGATTAACACCGCATTAGGAATTGGAACTTCTGCCGTAGCTATTATATTCTATAACTTCTTTACTTCTAAAATTGATGGAATGACATTCAAGATTGACGAAATAGCTATGTCTATCCAACAATCTTTCGCTGAAACTCAAAAATAATCAGCTACTAAAAAATACAAGAAGTTTAATTATAAATATAAATAAGAAATGGCAAGAATCAAACCAAAAAGACACGGAGTAGTTACAGACATGACTGCGATGTGTGATGTTGCGTTCCTGCTTCTTACCTTCTTTATCTTAACAACAGAGTTCAAACAACCTGATGTTGAAGACATTGTAACACCTTCTTCTATCTCTAAATCTAAATTAACGGAAGGAGACAATACAATGACTATTAGTGTAACTAAAGACGGAAGATACTTTTTTTCACCAACTCATAACCCAGAACATAGAGTTAAGTTATTAGAGGCTATGGGTGAAAAACATAAAGTGGAATTCACAGAATCAGAGGTAGAAGCATTTCAAAATGCTCAGTTTGTAGGAGTTCCTATGTCTCAAATGAAAGCTTATTTACAACTTCCAGAAGAACAAAGGAAAAACTACAAAGGTGGAACTATTCCATTAGATAGTGTCAACAAGCAATTGATAGATTGGGTACAAATAAGTCAGAAAATAAATAGTGGTGTAAAACTCGCTGTAAAAGGTGATGGAGATGCATCTTATGATAAATTCAAAGTCTTATTTGAAGGATTGAGAGATATTGAGTTTTATAAGTTCGTTTTGGTGACAACAGAAGAGTAATAATAAAGAATAACAAAAATGGCAGAAGTACAAGTACAAGATAAAGGCGACAAAGGAGGAAAAGTACGCTCCAAAAAACAATCTACAAGAGTAGATATGACGCCGATGGTGGATTTGGGATTCCTATTGATTACTTTCTTTATGTTTACCACTACTTTCACGAAACCTAATATCATGGATTTAGGTCTTCCTGCGAAACCAAAACCGAATGAAAAAGTTCAAACTCCTGAAATTGATTTATCAAACTCCATTACATTTATCATAGGTAAGGATAATAACTTGTTCTATCACCAAAAAGATGCTTCTGGACTAAATACAGAAACATTGATTGCAACGACTTATGATAAAGACGGAGTAGAAAAAGTCATAGATCAAGCAAAAAGAAGAGCTAAAAAGCCTGAACTTTTTACGGTTATCATTAAACCGCTAGAAGATGCTAGTTATAAACATTTCGTAGATATTTTAGATGAAATGGAAATTACAGGGAGCAAACACTTTGGTATCTCTGAAGTGAAGCCTTTTGAAAAGGCAGTGTATGACCAAAAAGTAAAATAATTAAATTCTAAGAACTATGGCAGACGAAAGAAATAAATACGCAGACTTTGAAGAGCTCGTATTTGAAAATAGAAATAAAGAATATGGTGCCTATGACTTAAGAAAAAGTTATAAAGGACTTTTGACAAAAGCATTCTTTATTGGGACTACATTTTTCTTGGCAGCAATTGTTTTACCTTTCATCTATATGAAGGCTACAGAAGGTGAAAAAGTGAAAGAGGTAAATGTAGATCTTAGTATTAAAGATGTAGATACTCCTGATCTCTCAGAAGAAGAGGAGGTTGAAGAGGAAGAAATCTTTGAACAGCCTAAAGAAGAACAACTTCAAAGTTTGGAAGATTTAGCTCCTCCTCCAACTAGTGAGCCTGTAGCTACAATACAGAATGTAGTTCCTGAGCCAAAACAAGATGCAAAACATGAAACTCCTCCACCTACAAAAGAGGAAATGCAAGATAAAGCTATCGGAACGAAAACTCAAGAAGGTGTAGCAGTTACAACTAACCAACCTACACAACCAAAAGGAGTAGAAGGAGGTAGAGGCAATCAGGAAAAGATTGAAGGAACAAAAGTTGTTGATAAGCCCGTAGATACCAAAATAATCCACACTGAAGTGGATGTAGAGGCAGAGTTTAGTGCTGGTGGTATTGACGGATTTAGACGCAGAGTTCAAGAAAACTTTGATACAGAAGCGGTAGAGGGAGAAGGTATTTTGACAACTACAGTATCTTTTGTAGTAGAAGTAGATGGCTCTATCTCTCAAGTTAAAGCAACTGGTTCAAATTCTGATTTCAACAGAGAAGCTGAAAGGACGATTAAATCTATCAGAACTAAATGGAAGCCAGGTAAAAAAGGAAACCAAAGTGTTCGTTCTAGATTTAGATTCCCTTTAAAAATGAAATTTGAGTAATTTTTATTCTTATATAAAAAGAGAGAAGTATTTTTTACTTCTCTTTTTTTGTTATATTTGTCCCATGTTATTTAATAGTTTATCATTAATTATCGGTGTTTTATATATTATAGTAGGTATTTTTGTAATTACTACTAAAACATTTGCAGTCAAGCTAGACCCTATGATGGCTAATTTTCTAGGGGTGTTGTTGTGTTTATATGGATTATTCAGAATTGCAAGAGCTATCATTCGTTTAAGAAAAAAAAATAATAATGGTCAATAAAATACTCATATGGATATTAGGAAGTATTTTGCTTTTTTCATGTAATGAAAAAAAAACTTCCGAAAAAGAGGCTAATTTATATAATAAAGGAGAAATTACTTTACAATATGATGATGCCTATATGAATATTGCTAAAGCACTTTCATATCGTTATGAACAGGCTTATCCTGAAACAAAAATCAAACTTTCAGTAAATAAAGAAGATAAGGCTTTAGAAAATTTACTTAATAGAAAAGTAGATCTTATCATAATGTCTCGAGACCTTACCGAAAAAGAACGAGAATATTGGGACATCAATATCCAAATTCCTTGGCAACCTTCATTCTTTGCAGCCGATGCGGTTTGCTTTGTGGTTAATAAGAATAATCCAAAAGAATTTATCACTTTGGAAGAGATAAAAGAAATGATTCTCTCCGAAGAAAAAAGATTAATTATTGATGGGAAAAATACAAGTAATTTTAACGCTATTATTCAAAAATTGAATATTGATGAGTCTAAGACCTATTTTTTACCAATAAAAGGGAATAATAATATCATTAAAAATTTAGATAAATATCCTAATCATATTGGTGTGATTAGTTATAATACTATCAGTAATCCCAATAGAGAAGATGAATCAAAGAAAAATATTAAGATTTTACCAATAAAAGTAAATAATTCCCTAATTTTACCCAATAAAAAAACATTAAAATCACAGGAATATCCATTGACTAAATTATTATATTTCATCACTAGAGAAGAAAAATTTGGTTTAGCAAATGGATTTATAAGATACTCTTGTACTAGCATTGGGCAAAAAATTGTAAATAAAGAAGGGCTTCAACCTTACTTTTTATTTCCTAGAACTGTAAAAATAAATACTCAAAAATAATATGAAAATAGATGTATTAGCCATAGGGGCACACCCTGATGATGTAGAATTTGGTTGTGGAGGGACTTTATTAAAACTAATCTCTGAAGGCAGAAAAGTAGTTATCATAGATTTAACTCAGGGAGAATTAGGCACTAGAGGAACTGCAGAGACTAGAGCAAATGAAGCAGCCAATGCAGCAGAACTTTTAGGATTAACAGCTCGTGAAAATCTAAAAATGGATGATGGCTTTCTTAATAATGGTCGAGAATACCAAATGCGTATTGTAGAAATGATTAGAAAATATAAACCCGAAATTGTTTTCTGCAATGCTTGGAATGACCGTCATCCTGATCATGCTAAAGGAGCTAAATTAGCTTCTGATGCTTGTTTTTTAGCAGGATTAAGAAAAATAAATACTGAATATAATGGTCAAAACCAAGAAGCTTGGAGACCGAAACATATTTTCCATTACATTCAATGGAAAAATATACAACCTGAATTCGTAGTAGATATATCTGATTTTATGGATAAAAAAATAGAAGTATGCAAAGCTTATAAAACTCAATTATTTAATCCAGAATCTAAAGATCCTATTACTCATACTGCTACCAAAGATTTTTTAGAAAGCATCACATATAGAGCTCAAGATTTGGGAAGATTAAGTGGAGTGTCTTATGCCGAAGGTTTTACTAGCGAAAGATTAATTGCTTTTAAAAATTTTGATGGAATTGTTTGGTAGTTTAAAAAATTTCACTATCTTTGCACCAGTTAATAATGGTGGCTGTAGCTCAGTTGGTTAGAGCGTCAGATTGTGGTCCTGAAGGTCGCCGGTTCGATCCCGGTCAGCCACCCAATAAGAAGAGTATTCATTTGATTGAGTACTCTTTTTTATTTATTTTTGCATTATATTAAAATCTATAAAAATGAATTTTAGAATAGAAAAAGATACAATAGGGGAAGTAAAAGTTCCCCTTGACAAATATTGGGGAGCCCAAACAGAACGCTCAAGGAATAATTTTAAAATAGGAGAAGAAGCCTCTATGCCAAAAGAAATTATAGAAGGTTTTGCCTATCTCAAAAAAGCTGCTGCATTTACTAACTGTGAATTGGGAGTACTTTCCTCTGAAAAAAGGGATTTAATCGCTCAAGTTTGTGATGAAATACTAGATAATAAATTGAATGACCAATTTCCTCTGGTTATTTGGCAAACTGGGTCTGGAACTCAATCCAATATGAATATTAATGAAGTCATTGCCAATAGATCTCATGTTCTTTCAGGAGGCATTTTAGGAGAAAAAACTTTTATTCATCCCAATGATGATGTCAATAAATCTCAGTCCTCAAACGACACCTTCCCTACCGCAATGCATATTGCCGCTTATAAAAAAATAGTTCATACAACGATTCCTTCCATTGAAAAACTACGAGATACTCTAAAAGAAAAATCAGAAAAATTTCAAAATATTATTAAAATTGGGAGAACCCATCTTATGGATGCCACACCACTCACTCTTGGGCAAGAATTCTCCGCCTATGTTTCTCAATTAGATTATGGTTTAAAAACTTTAAGAAACTCTCTTGAGCATCTAAGAGAATTAGCTCTCGGAGGCACTGCAGTAGGAACAGGAATCAATGCCCCAAAAGGTTATGATGTTATGGTAGCTCAATATATCTCAGATTTCACACAACTTCCTTTCGTTACTGCTCCTAATAAATTTGAAGCCTTGGCCTCCCATGATGCCATTGTAGAAACCCACAGTTCATTAAAACAAATTGCAGTTTCATTATTCAAAATAGCTCAAGATATCAGGATGTTGGCTTCAGGTCCCAGATGTGGTATTGGCGAAATTTTAATTCCAGAAAATGAACCAGGTTCATCTATCATGCCAGGAAAAGTAAATCCCACTCAATGTGAAGCTCTTACTATGGTTTGTACTCAAATTTTAGGTAACGACACAACCATAGCCTTTGCTGGAACTCAAGGGCATTATCAACTCAATGTGTTCAAACCTGTAATAGCCTACAATTTCCTACAGTCTGCACAACTACTAGCTGATGCTTGCCTATCTTTCAATGAACATTGTGCAATTGGCATTGAGCCTAATATTTCTAGAATCAATGAATTATTAAATAATTCTTTAATGCTTGTTACCGCTCTAAATCCCCATATTGGCTATGAAAAAGCAGCCCATATTGCCAAAACAGCTCATCAAAACAATACCACTCTAAAAGAAGCTGCTATAACTCTTGGATATTTAACAAGTGAAAAATTCGATCAAATTGTTCAACCTCAAAATATGGTATAATTTTTATGAGTTATTTATTTTATTTCTTATTTTCCTACTTTTCATTCCTGATTGCACAATCTTTATTTTTTTATTTTATTCTCTGTTTTTCTTCTTCGTTCGTTAATTCATGATTACCATTTCTTACTTTTCGTTTCCCCATTTTATATGTAATAGAAAACATATAGTATCGAGTACCATCTCCATAGAAAGAATATTCTTGTCTTACATTATTCGTATAGCTTGTATATCTTGGTTTATTATTTCCTAAAATATCTACTCCATATAACCCTATAACTAAACTTCCTCCAAACAATGTTTTCTTCATGGATATATCTAACCCATTTGCTGAACTTTGATACTCCAAAGAACCTACCCCCTTAGAAGTATACCACCAATCTATATTAAACGACATTGTCTTATTGATATAGAATATATTTTCTGTAGAAAAACTAAAATTTACTCCTTTTACCTTCCTGTTTGTAAAAAACGAAAGTTCTGCCCTATTATCTTCATGATATAAACTTATTTCATTAAAGCTTGTCCACCATTTCGTATCTATTGAATAATCACTTTTTATCCCTAACACTGTTGAATTAAAGGAATTATAAGGCATTGTAGCATGATTTCTTGTATTTTCATCTGATATAGTTACCTCATAAAAACCATTTCTTATATATGAAAAATATGGGGTCAAATTCCAATTCTTATATGTATAATTTAACTCTATGTTATCTATAAAATATGGTTGTAATTGCACATTTCCAGTTGTATATTCTAATGGTGTAATATACCACTTAAAAGGATTAAGCAATGAAAAACCTGGTCTTTTTATTCTTCTTCCATAACTTATATTCAAATTGTTTTGTTTATTAATTTTATAATTCAAATATAAAGTAGGAAACCATTCTAAATACTCTTTCCTATTGATTTCATTTGTTGTTAATTGTTCTCCTTTATAACTCGTATTTTCCATACGAACACCTGCCTTAAAATCCAATTTTCCTATACTTTTATTTAAGGCTATATAAATAGCATTTATAATTTCTTTATATCTAAAAGTACTAAAATTTCGTAACGAATTATTATCATTTTGAATATTGGAATAAGAAATTTTGCCTCCATAATTCAAATTTATCCCGAAAAAATCTCCCTCTCTATCTATTGTCAGCGTAAAATTTCCTATTTTTTGTTTCCCATTGTTCTTTATGAAAGAGACTTCATGAGAAGGATAAAAAGTTGTAGAAGATAAATTATTATTATGATTATTAAGCCCTATATAATTTATATCTAAACTAGTTTTCTTTTCTTCATAATCTTTATATATCCCATACACATTTATTGTATGCATATCTTTTCTACTAAATCTCTTTGCTGAACTATCAATCAGAGAATAGTCTATATTTCCTTCTATATGTGTTTTATTATCATCAGTGTAATTATTTTTTCTAATGAATAATTGTATATCAAACCAATATTGAAATTATTATTTACTTTATATTCAAAACCTATTCTGTTAAAAAAACTAATATTATCATTTTTGGATATCATTTTATTGTTCCATTCTTCATTACCTTCATACAAATATTTATTATCATTAATATACCTACTTAAACCTGATTTATTTCCAACAGATAGAGAGAACAAAACTTTATTCTTCTGTATATTTGCAGAAATATTATTGGTATTATTATGATAATATCCAAAATTATTGCTGTTATGATATCCAAAATTCCAAAAATCTTCTTTATTCCTCTTCATTTTGATATTAATAATTCCAATATTTCCCTCTGCATCATACTTAGAAGAAGGAATCATTAATACCTCTATATTTTTAATGTCTTTAGGATCAATGCTTTTAATATAATTGATAAGATTATCTCCTGATATATTTAGCTTTACACCATCAACCATTATTTGTGTCTGTTCTCTCCCTAAAATATTTAATTTATTATCATTAACTTTTACATTAGGAATATATTTTAAAATATTAATGGTACTCTCTCCACTGTTAGCAATTTTATTATCTATATGGAAAACTAACTTATCAGCTTTTCTTTCAATGAGTTTTTTATGACCAATTAGCTCTAATTTTTCTATCTCTATTGTATCATTTTTTATATCTTGAGAATGTCCATTAAAAAAAAATCCTATAACTTGAATCAACAATATCCATTTTTTATTGCCTACAGCATTATTTACTACTTTAAGCAATAATATACCCCAAAAATTTTCTACCATTATAAAAAATTGTATACCCTTTTGTAATTTTTACTTCAAATGTAAATACTTATTTTATAATATACAATACAACTTTTATTATAATTATAATACAACTAGACAAGATTATACAAAAAATTCATATTTTTGAAGCCTAAACTAAACTTGATGAAAAAAAAAATCATTGGCTTCTATTCTTCTCGACCATTGGAGGATAAGAGAAATTGGTCGGGGACGATGTATAAAATGTACGAGCAAATCCTAAAACACGGCTACGAAGTAGTGTGGGTACCCGTAGTACAACTATCCGAAAGCCAGCAAAAGATATACTCCTTCATTGAAAAATCAATGCAGAAGATATTTAATAGAGGATATAACCAACATATCAATTTATACAAAGCTTTACTTCTATCAAAAAAACTCAAAAGAACGATAAAACAGCAAAATATTGATATTCTTTTTGCTCCTACGGCAGTCTGTGAACTCGCATTTTTAAAAACGGATATACCGATTATCTACCTTAATGATGCCAATATAGCTCAGTTGCTCAATTATTATCCATATTATTCAGGTTTTGGTATTTTGTCTAAAAGAGAAACACTCTGGTTAGAGAGAAAAACACTCAATAATGTGGATGTAGCCATATTCTCTTCCGAATGGGCAGTAGATTTTGCTAAGAAACACTATCAAATCCCTACTGAAAAAATAAAACTCCTAAAATTTGGGGCAAATTTAGAAGTTCCTGAGCATCTCCCATCTCGCAGAGTGATTGATGGCGAATATCGTTTCTTGTTCTTAGCAGTAAATTGGGAAAGAAAAAGAGGAACTTTAGCCTTTGAAACGCTTAAAATATTGAAAAACAAGGGGTATAATGTAAAACTTACCATTGTAGGGTGCGAACCAAATATCCAAGAAAATTGGGTTGAGATTATCCCATTTTTAAATAAAAATAATCCAGCTGATTTGCAGAAAATCCAAGATTTTTTGCTGACTTCGCATTTCCTTTTTGTACCTACTGAGGCAGATTGTACTCCGATAGTATTTTGCGAGGCATCGGGCTATGGACTTCCGATAATTTCCACGGATACAGGAGGCGTGTCGGCTCATATTGAAAACGGAAAAACAGGAATTTTGCTTCCTAAAAATGCTACGGCGGAAGACTATGCCCACGAAATAGAAAAATTATTACAACATCCAGAGCAGATATTAGAAAAATCCCAAAACGCCCGAACAAAGTACGAAAAGGAACTCAATTGGGAGAATTGGGGGAATCAATTTAATGATATTATAAAAAATATCTTATCTCAATAGTCGTTTTTTCCAAAATTTGAATGATAGGGAGAGAGGTATCCCACGGAATCTATCAAGCCAAGGTATATGCTTGGCTTTTAAGGCGATATTCCAATAAGTGGTTGCCCATTCTTCCTTTTGAATATCAGTATCTGAATCTGCAATTTTCTCTGAAAGAGAAAGCAGTGCTGCCCGTGGATTGTTTTCCATTAATTTACTATATTTAGCGGAAAGTCCATCTTCTAAATAGTTGCCACTTGCCAATGCATAGTTGGTGTATAGTACTCTATAACGCTTTCCTATCCTATGATGAATCAAAGATTCTGGACAGAACTTTTCTCCCTCAAATTGTGGGAATGGGTATTTTTTTGCAATTTTTGTTTTATAGCAAAATGCCATTTCTCCCCAATGTTCCCAATGGAACTCGCCTTCTTCGTTATAAAACCACATTTTATTATTGTATTTTGTGGCGTCATATTGTATGTTTTCAGTGAAATGGATAAATGTAAATCCAGCAATATTTTCTTCCTTAACTTGCTCTATAAGAGCGTAACAAGTCTCGATACAGTTTTCTAATAAATAATCATCAGAATCTATCACAATAAAAAAATCACCCTTTGCCAAGGCTACTCCTGTATTGATAGCGATATGTTTTCCTTGGTTTTTCTGTCTTACATAAGTGATTTTTATTATTCCTTCATCAATAAAAGACTTTATTAATGCTTCTGTGTCGTCTGTGGAGCCATCATCTACAATTACCCAATCAAAGTTTTGATTTGTTTGTGTTTTTAGGCTTTCATATAGTTTGGGTAGGGTATAGGCCCTGTTGTAGGTTGGAGTGAATATAGTTATTAATCTTTCCATAATTCGGGTAATTCTATTTTTTGATATGGCTCTATATCCAAAACATATTTTAGCCAGTTTTCCACACCATATTTATTAACTATTTTCTCATCAATTTCGTAATAAGGTTTTTCTAAAAACTCTTTCAGCCCAGAGAAATCCTCATAATCTGTAATAAAAATATTATCAGGATGATAAAAATCATAATTTTTAACATTCACATTATCAGTGATTATTTTTTTCTTATAATACATTGCCTCAAAAAATCTAAAACTTAGTCCATCGTGGTGTGGTAGTTTTAGGTCTAACACAGCTTTGGATTGCATCAAATTTCGCCAATTTTCTTCGAAAGATATCCCGCTATGTATGAGTTTTACCCCCCCCTTATTTTGGGCAAAAACATGATTAGGAACGCCTAATATCACATTGATTTTCAAGTGTTTTTTATTGGCATATTCGCTAATTTTTGTTGCATATTTTATCCTATCTGGAGTGCCAACTCCTACATAAAAAATATCAGTATCTACATCGGTGTTTGTATGTGGATTTGAGAACCAACAATTCGTAAGGGGCAAAAAATGATATTTCAATTGGTCATTTTTATCAAAGGTGAAGATTTTATCAAAAAAAGGTTGATAGTCTAATATTTTTTGTCCCACAGCCATCCCATCAAATTGATAACTCATCATCTGTTTAGATATTTTTCGGCAGAGTTGGATTACTTCTTTTGGATACAAGTCTGCACGGAAAAATAGGATATAATCTATTTTTGGGTGCTTTTTAATGATATTTTTTAATCTCTTTATATCAATTTTTTGATGATATTCATCATATTTTCTATGTAGAAAAGTTTTATCTTTG
>CAUSDX010000014.1:0-32707 GCA_963530615.1 uncultured Flavobacteriaceae bacterium | reverse complement strand
GTTTTAGAACATCCAGAAAATGAAGATCATCAAAATATTAGAAATTTCATCAAATTTGGTTGGGAGGGCATTTCATTTGAAAAAAACGCATTGGTAGAAAAAATAAAAGACTAAAAATTTAGTCTTTTTTTATATTTTCGCAGAATGGCAAAAAAGAAAAGAAAAGCTAAAAAAAAGCAATCTCAAAAACCTACTATTTCCGAATCATTCTTTTGGAAAATTTTCATTATATTTTTGATTTCATGTGCTTTACTTATTGGCTATTTCAAAAAAGACCAAATCATATTCTACTACGCCAATTATTTCAAAAAAAGTAAAAAACATCATACACTGACGAACTCCATCCTTGAAACAGAAAGAATACACAAAATTACCGAAGCCTATGCAGGAAAAACCTTCGGATTAGACATTTCTCATTATCAAAGAAAAGAAGAGATTTTTTGGGATAAACTTACCATTGCCAACGAAGCCATTCCCTTGGAATTTATCATTTTAAGAGCAACGATGGGGAATAATGATAAGGACAATCATTTCAATCATTTTTGGGAAGAGGCTAAAAAACATGGCATCACTCGCGGGGCATATCATTTTTATAGGCCTGATGAAGACCCTGAACTACAAGCCCAATCCTACATTAAAAATGTAAAGCTACAATCGGGCGACTTCCTCCCTGTCTTAGATATAGAAAAACTGCCCAAAAGAAAATCCAAAGAGCAGTATCTCAAAGATGTCCAGACTTGGCTGGATATTGTAGAAAATCATTACGGGAAAAAGCCCATCATTTACACTTATTATTATTTTTATAAAGATTATTTAAGGGGCAAATTTGATAAGTATCCGCTTTGGTTGGCAAATTATAACGATGTCCTCTCCCCCTCTGATGAAGATGATTGGAAGATTTGGCAATTTACCGAAAAAGGCATTTCCGAAGGAGCTAATGTGAAGATAGACCTCAATATCTACAACGGCACAAAAGCCCAAATGCAAGAACTTCTATTGAACTAAAACCTTTCTTTTATACCCTAAATAGAAAACCAAAATTGCAGTAAAAACCCCAACGAATAATCCAACAACTACATCCGTAGGAAAATGAACCGCCAGATACATTCTACTGAATGCATAAGGTATAGCCCAAAGATAAACCCAAAAGGCCCATTTTAGAACACTTCTCAACACCAAATAAAGAAATGTGCATATGGCAAAACTATTGCTGGTATGTCCAGAAAAAAAGCTATATCCTTTTTCGGTGGTGATGATTCTCAAGTAAGGCATAAGCTCCTCGTTATGCAAGGGACGAAGCCTTTGTACCAATTCTTTTGTACCAAATGTCATCATTGCGGTGAAGAAAAAAGTCAGACCAAAATAGAATAAAATCCATTTTACCTCTCGGCGAGAAAATTTCTTAAACACCACGAATAAAATCAACAAAAAGAACGGAATCCAATTCCATGCATTAGTAATGGTGAGCCAAAAACTATCCCAACCTGTATTTCCTAATTGATTGATGAAAATCAACAACTGATGGTCTAATTCTCTAATATAATCCAACATAATTTCATTAGTTTTTATATTAAAAAGAGCGATACAGCTGTACCGCTCTCTCCTATTTTATTTACTTGCATCAATACCATATTCTCTCCAGCTTCCTTGCGGAACATCTACTTTTATGCGTTTTTTCGCAAAAGTATACTTTTCATCAAGAGCCTTCAACTTAGCATTGAGAGCATCGGTTTTCATCTTCAAGTCGGCTTTTAACTTCTCTTGTTCGCCGTTAAGCTTCTCTGCCTCTGTCTTTAAATTTTCCATCTCAGTAAGAAAGTCATCATCTACCTTCGTTACCTTTCCTTTGTTTGCTTTGAGGGCATCAAGCATTACCTTTGCATCTATAATTTGCGTAGAATAAGATTTTGCCATATTTTTAATATTTAACATTGAATATTATAAAGTTATCAAAAACTATACCAAGTCAATGAAAACTTTTTAATAGATTACATTAACCAAATCGTAGAAAACATTGTCCATAGCATGGAATAGATAAACCTTCGGTTTTCTCACCTTTCCCATGACTTGGAACAGATGAACATTCACATTTCTCATCTCTCCAAAGGCGTGGAATAGCTGAACTATTTTCTATTCAAGTGGTAATATGCCAACATCTTGTAGTACAACTTCGCTGCCAAAAATGCCGATGGCTTAGGATTAGCAGAATCCATCAACTCTACAATGTCAAATGCTACTACATTACACTTTTCAAAAACTTTTCTAAGAAGTTTTAAGGTAGGATACCACTGCAGACCACCTGGCTCTGGTGTCCCCGTAGATGGTGCAATAGCAGGGTCAAAGGCATCTAAATCTATAGTGATATAAACATTTCCTGAAACTTTTTCTAAAACATCATCTATCCAATTAGGATTTTCTGCGATTTCATGAGCCCAAAAGCACTGCCCTTTTGGTACATACTGCATCTCTTCCACATCACAAGATCGAATGCCCACTTGTACCAAGTTATGCTTCTTATTCGCTTCAAAAACAGCACAAGCGTGGTTAGAAGTAGAGCCATGGAATTCTGGTCTTAAATCTGTATGGGCGTCTAATTGTAACACGGTAAGGTTTTCGTACTTCTCTCCCACAGCACGGATAGAACCGATAGACACCGAGTGCTCCCCACCAAATAGAGTGAATAACTTATCCTCATGCTGAAGTAACTCTTTAGTTTTTTGGTATACTGCTTCTGTCATCGCTTCTGGAGTAGAATCCTCTATAACCTCACCTGCCATGAAAACGCCCTCCAAGTAAGGCTCTGTATTCGTTTCTATATCATAAAGCTCCATATTTTCAGAAGCGTTTAAGAATAATTCTGGCCCTTTGTCAGCTCCTTTACCCCAAGTAGATGTACCATCATAAGGGACAGTTACTAACATCACTTTTGAGTTTTCAAATGTTGCATTCTCCTCTGGAATACCTGCGTATGTTTTCATTATTGTATATATTTTTAATCTATTTAAGCTTTTATTCTTTCAATTTCTGCCCCAATACCTTTCAGTCTTTCTTCTATGTTTTCATAACCTCGGTCTATTTGTTCAATATTGTGAATGGTGCTTGTCCCCTCTGCTGAAAGTGCTGCAATCAGAAGGGCATTTCCTGCTCTAATGTCTGGGGAAATTAGGTTTGTGCCTCTTAACGGAGTGGTATGATTTAACCCAATAACTACCGCTCTATGAGGATCACAAAGGATAATTTGAGCCCCCATGTCGATCAATTTATCTACAAAGAACAGTCGGCTTTCAAACATCTTTTGATGAACGAGTAAACTTCCTTTTGCCTGAGTAGCCACCACTAAAATAATAGATAACAAATCAGGGGTAAATCCTGGCCAAGGAGCATCAGAAATTGTAAGAATAGACCCGTCTATGAACTTTTGGATTTCATACTCCTCCTGAGCAGGGATAAAGATATCATCTCCTTTTTGCTCTAATCTAATTCCTAATTTTCTAAATGTATCAGGAATAATTCCGAGCATTTCCCAATTTACATTTTTAATGGTAATTTCAGATTTAGTCATCGCAGCAAGACCTATCCATGAACCGATTTCTACCATATCAGGTAACATCACATGTTCTGTTCCGCCCAAACTTTCTACCCCTTCTATAGTCAATAAATTAGAGCCTATTCCTTCTATTTTAGCTCCCATTCGGTTGAGCATCTTACATAATTGCTGAAGATATGGCTCACAAGCAGCATTATAAATTTGTGTTTTTCCTTTTGCTAAAACCGCTGCCATGACCACATTTGCAGTTCCTGTTACCGAAGCCTCATCTAAAAGAATATATTTTCCGTGCAACTCTTTTGCATATAAGCTATATAAACCATTTATCTCGTCAAAAGAAAATTCTGCCCCTAACTCTACAAATCCCTGAAAATGGGTATCTAGCCTCCTTCTTCCTATTTTATCTCCACCAGGTATTGGCATATAAGCTTCACCAAAACGAGCTAACATTGGTCCTAGAAGCATAATAGAGCCTCTTAATCTTGCACCATCTTTTTTAAATTCATTAGATTTTATATAATCAAAATGAATATTATCTGCCTGAAAAGTAAAGTCTCCTTTTCCATTTTTTGTAACCTTTACCCCGAAATCTTGTAGAATTTCTATCAAACGATTAACATCCTTAATATCAGGAATATTACTAACTCTCACAGGCTCTGCTGTAAGAAGCACCGCACATAATATCTGTAAAGCTTCATTTTTTGCTCCTTGTGGAGTTATTTCTCCTCTTAATTTTCTTCCTCCTTTTATTTGAAATTCTTCTGTCATTATTTTCTTTTATTTTTTTGTGCGTGATGATTTCTTTTTCTATGATTATGGTTTTTACTCTTATTCTTATTCGTGGAATAATAGATTTTACTTTTCTCAAGAGTACTAATTCCTGTAAGGTCTAGTCTATCCTTAGATAATTCTTTCAAATGACGGAAGATTACCTCATCTTGTACATGCTCTTTATTATAAACATTATAAGATTTCTTCATGTTATTCGCAATAACCTGAATAAGTGCTTCTTTCTCTTCTCCAGCCTCTAATTCTATTGCTTTTTCAATAAGTTGAAGAATGCTTTTTCCATAAAATTTATACTCATTATCCAATGAAGGATATTCCATTTTGTGAGGTTTTTGGTTCAACTCTTCTTTGGTAGGAAAAGGATAAGGAGTATCCACATCTAAATCATAATCTGCCAAAATATATAAATGATCCCAAAGCTTATGTGCATAATCCTCTTCATCACGAAGTTGAGGGTTTCTTTGCCCCATAAATTCAACTATTGCTTTTACTACTTCATTCCTTTCTTCTTTGGTTGATAATGATTTACAATATTCTACTAACTGCTGAATAACTCTTCCATATTCAGGCATTAAAAGTTTGGTTTTCGCTGTATTATATTCCATTTTACTTTTTCAAATCCAATCCTCCAAAATTCCCAGAACTCATCATTAAAAATGCTCCCTTTGTTTTATCTAAACTTTTCCAATATTGGGATAAATCTTCTAAATTCGTAAAAACTTTTATGTTTTGATTATTAAATTTATCCTTTATCATTTGAGGAGAAATTGACTCCATTCTTTTAATTTTTAGTGCTTCTTCAGAGTAAAAAACCACTGCTTCATCTAATAAATCCAACACTCCCGAATATTGCTCTAAAAACATGGTATTTAATGAACTATAAGTATGCAATTCTAAAAATCCAAAAATTTTTTCTTTTTTGAACAACTCTCGGAAAGCCATAGTTGTTGCCCTTACTTTTGATGGTGCATGAGCAAAATCTTTATATAAAATTCCTTTATCTTCTCTTTCTACTTTTTCCAATCGCTTTGAAGCTCCCTTGAAACTCATTATAGCCTCATAAAACTCCTCTTCCATAATTCCAAGTTGTTGACAAATCAATTTTGCTCCTTCCAAATTAAGTAAATTGTGCTTCCCAAAAACAAATAAAGGTACTTCTCCTAAGTCTGTTTTTAGAAAAACTCTACCCTCTCTGATTTCATATTTTGGAGTTTTATAAGGTATTTTTTTGAAATAGTTTTCAGTATTTTCTACAATATTTACAACTTCTCCATCTTCTTCATTATATACTAAAATTCCTCCAGAAGTAATACTTTCCGCAAATTTCTTAAACTGCTCGGTATAATCATCAAAGGTCTTAAAAACATTGATATGATCCCATGCTATACCGCTTAACAGAGCTATATTTGGTTTATAATGCAAAAACTTAGATCTTCTATCTTCAGGAGAAGATAGATATTCATCACCCTCTAAAATAATAAAATCACTTTCCTCTGAGATTTTCACCATACAATCAAATCCCTCCAGCTGAGCCCCAACCATGTAATCTACATCTTTTTGATGAAAATTCATCACATGTAAAACCATAGAAGTAATTGTAGTTTTTCCGTGAGACCCAGCAATTACTACTCGTGTTTTATTCTTGG
The DNA here is from genome assembly GCA_963530615.1 of uncultured Flavobacteriaceae bacterium. Classification (GTDB taxonomy): domain Bacteria; phylum Bacteroidota; class Bacteroidia; order Flavobacteriales; family Weeksellaceae; genus JABCPE02. Next base: position 26,725 of record CAUSDX010000014.1, on the reverse strand, counting down.
ACTGTTCATATAAAAACTCTGGATAAGAATAAATTTTAAGCCCTAATTCTTTCGCTTTGATTAATTCAGGATTATCTGAATGAGCATGCATTCCTAGAATTACCGCATCTACATTCTTTGTTATTTTTTCAGGAAACCAACCTATTTCTTTGGGAAAAATCCCATTTTCTTCTAGCCTAGATTTTGAAGGTTCAAAAATAGCGTCATCTGAGCCAGTAACTTGGTAACCTTTATTTTTCAATGCAATAGCGAGATTGTGCATCGCACTTCCTCCTATAGCGATAAAATGAATTTTCATCTAAATATTATTCTTGTGATTGATTTTCTTAATTTTTTATTTTCTCTTCTTCCTCTTCTTGTCTTTTTCTTTCCAATTCTTGATCATATTCATGCAAGACATTATGAGCAGGTGTTTGTTCTATAGCATGCATAATTTTATCCATAATTTCTTCCGCACTCTCGTGATCATAATCTATATCTAAAGGCTTCTTAAACTCCATCGTAGGTTGGACCCCTGTTTTTTTAATTCTCAAACCTTTTTTATCAAACGCTCTACGGAATCCATTGATTTTTATTGGAACAACAATCGCTCTCTGCTGTAAAATCAATTTTGCTGTTCCCTTTCTACCTGGTGCAAAAGCCGCAGTAGTCCCTTGAGGAAAAGAAATCACCCAACCATTATCCAATGCCTTCATAATGTTTTCTACCTCACTCATATCTACTTTTCTATTTACATTCTGTCCATTTGCTCTCCATGTTCTTTTCACGGTTACAGCTCCAACTAATTTAAAAATTCTAGTCAAAAGACCTTTATTCATGGTCTCTTTTGCAGCTACATAATAGAAATCTACTTTAGGATTGAGGATATAAATGGGATTTGCAATAGTATTGATAAAACCATTCTGAACCGCACAAAAAACATGGTACATAGCCGCCACATCTGCAAAATAGGTCTGATGATTAGAAACGAAAAGTACATTAGTTTTGGGTAAATCCACTAAATATTCAGAACCCGTGATTTTTAGTTTGTTAAAACCATTAAATCTCCTATAAGAAATTAAACCAAAGATAAAAACCACTATCCTTTTCAAAATATACCAATTCCCAAAAGCATCGGTAAATATATTTTTCTTCCCCATTTTATTAAAAAAAATGCAAAAATATATAATTTTAATTGTTCATCATGATTTTTTCTGCATATTTTTCAGAAAATTGTCTCTTGTCTTTCTTCATTTCTTCTAAAGTAGCAGGTAATTTATATGCAAATAAAAACTTCTCTTCTTCATCTAAAAAAAGTAATTCTTTAGGCTCTCCATCTACCATTTGAGCAAAAATATCCCACATAGATGTATCTTTAAGTTTTAGCAATTCAAAAAATTTTTTGGCTTGTATATGCACTTTCTTCATGATATTTAAATTTAACTAAGGACTTGCAAAAATACGAAAAAGACAATAGCTTTTTTATTGTTTTATGAGATTTCATAATTTTCTTTGAAAAACCATTTATTTTATTTAGTTTCGTAAAAATAAATTTAGGATTATGGCAATAAATTTGGAAAAAGAAAAGGAAGAAATTTTCGCTCAGTTTAATGATTTAATCCATCACACCTATCGAAAACTCAATGATGAGCAATTAGAATTTATTAAAAAAGCATTTGAAATTGCCTTAGATGCTCATAAAGACCAACGCCGAAAGTCTGGAGAGCCTTATATCTTCCATCCTATTGCTGTAGCAAAAATTGTAGCAAATGAATTAGGGTTAGGTGCTACGAGCATCGCTTGTGCCTTACTCCATGATGTGATAGAGGATAGCGATTACACCTACGAAGATTTAGAAAAAATTTTCAGTAAAAAAGTTGCAGATATTGTAAATGGACTAACGAAAATCTCGGTAATGAATAACCAGAATGTCTCCGTTCAGTCTGAAAATTACAGAAAATTACTTTTAACCTTATCTAATGATTTCAGGGTCATTCTTATTAAAATTGCAGATAGACTCCACAACATGAGAACGCTAGATAGTATGCAACCTGATAAGCAAAAAAAAATTGCAGCAGAAACCGTTTATATCTATGTTCCATTAGCTCATCGTTTGGGTTTTTACAATATTAAATCTGAGTTAGAAGATTTATCGCTAAAATATAATTTCCCCGAAATTTATAACGAAATTTCTGAAAAACTCATTGTAGCTAAAGAAAAAAGAGAGCAATATGTACAAAAGTTTATACAATTAGTTTCTGAAAAACTCGAAGAAGAAGGACTAAATTTCAAAATCAAAGGAAGAGCAAAGTCCATCAGCTCCATTTACAGGAAAATATTAAAGCAAAATATCCCTTTTGAAGAGGTTTATGACAATTATGCCATTAGAATTATTTATAAATCTGATGCAAAGAACGAAAAATTCTTGGCATGGAAAATTTATTCTATTGTTACAGATTTATACCAAAGTAATCCTTCCAGAATGAGAGACTGGATTAGCCAACCTAAATCAACAGGCTACGAAAGTTTGCATTTAACAATTCTCGGACCTGATAATAAGTGGGTAGAAGTCCAAATCCGTAGCGAACGAATGGATGAAATTGCAGAAAGAGGTGTCGCTGCACATTATAAATATAAAGAAGGTTTTAACCAAAACTCTGATGATAAAAATTTTGAACAATGGGTTCTCCAAATTCGTGAAGTCTTAGAAAACCAACATTCTCTCTCTACTTCTGAACTTTTAGATAATATTAAACTTAATCTTTATGCCAAAGAGGTGTTTATTTTCACGCCAAAGGGTGATGTTAAAATACTCCCCAAAGGAGCTACCGTATTAGATTTTGCCTATTGTGTCCACAGCCAATTGGGTGAACAATGTTCTGGTGCAAAAATTAATGGAAAACTAATGCCTATCAGCTATGTTCTAAAAAATGGCGACCAAATAGATATTATAACATCTCCCAAGCAAAAACCTAAAAAAGATTGGCTAGATTTTGTAATCACTTCTAAAGCGAAATCAAGAATAAAAGCCGCCCTCAATTCTGATAAAAATGAAAAAGCAACTGAGGGAAAAGAAATTTTACAAAGGAAACTCAGACATGCCAAAATCAATTTTTCCGAAGATGAAATCAATAATATTCAAAAATATTTTAATCTAAAAACTTCACAAGAATTATTCCTTAAATTCTATGATAATACTTTAGATACCTCTGACTTAAAAAGATATTCTGATAGCAAGAAAAGTATTTTTAAAAATATTTTTCAAAGTTTATTGAAGAAAAAAAACGAATTTATAGAAACCCAAAAATCTGATTTAGACCTTATTGTTTTTGGTCGTAATGAAGAAAAACTTAATTATAGTTTTGCAAAATGCTGTTCGGTAATCCCTGGTGATAAAATTTTTGGTTTTTTAACCATTAATGAAGGGATTAAGGTTCATAATGAAAATTGTCCTAATTCCATCAATCTCCGTGCAAATTATGACTACCGAATTATGCTTGCTAAATGGGTAAACTCTGAGAGGTTTATCAATAATGTTAAAATTGAAATCCAAGGAATGGATAGACTGGGAGTCATCAATGACATTTCATCTGTAATCTCTAAAAATATGAATATTGATATGAAAAGTATCTCCCTTAGCTCTATTGATGGAATTTTCATAGGAAATATTACTTTGGAAGTAAAAAATAAACAGCAATTAGAAGAAGTTCTTAGTCAGCTCAGAGGAATAACTGGTATTTTAAGCCTCAGAAGATTATAGTCAAGAAAATTCCTTACATTTGCAAACCCTATGTAAATTCTAAAAATAGAATACTTATTTTCTCACTAAAAATTTCAAAAAAATTATATCTAAATGAATATTACTAAACTTTTCAAGCACTTTCTTACCAATAGCCAATCTTCTGGTATTTTGTTAATATTATGCGTTATTATCTCTTTAATCATTGCTAATTCTTCAAATGCAGAAATTTTTCAGAGTTTTTTACATTATCCACTAGGAATTTATTCTGTGGAAGTATGGATTAACGACGGCTTAATGGCAATTTTTTTCCTCTTAGTAGGTTTAGAAATTAAACGAGAAATGCTGGGAGGCGAACTTTCTAGCTTTAAAAATGCATCTTTACCGATTTTTGCAGCTATTGGAGGAATGATAGTTCCTGCCATGATTTTCACCTTATTCAATAATGGAACTCATTTTGATAAAGGCTGGGCTATCCCTATGGCAACTGACATTGCCTTCTCATTAGCTATAGTTTCTATGTTAGGAAAAAGTGTTCCAACAGCTGTGAAAGTATTTCTATCTGCATTAGCAATTGTAGATGATTTAGGAGCTATTATTGTCATTGCTATTTTTTATACCGATACCATTGAATGGAATTATCTCTTGTATAGCGGTGGAATTATTACCTTTCTAGCAATTCTAAACTATTTCAATGTGAGAAAATATATTTTCTATTTAATCCCAGGAATAGCTTTATGGTATTTCATGCATCATTCTGGTATTCATGCTACTATTGCTGGAGTTTTATTGGCTTTTATGATTCCAAATTCTAAAAATACTGAGAATGAAAACTCTCCTTTAGAAAAGTTAGAACATACTTTACAAACTCCTGTCAGTTATATCATCATCCCAATATTCGCTCTAGCAAACACCAATATTACTTTCAAGGAAGGAATGGTAGATGGACTATTTTCAAGTTTAGGTTATGGTATTATTTTGGGGCTTGTATTAGGCAAACTTATTGGAGTTAATTTATTTTCTTTTATTGCAATAAAACTAAAAATCAGTAGCCTACCTGATAAAAGTACTTGGAGCCACATGTTAGGCGTTGGTCTATTAGCAGGAATAGGATTTACCATGTCGATTTTCATTACTTTACTTTCTTATAAAGAAATCAATCTACAAGACCAAGCTAAATTTGCTATTTTAGTTGCATCAATATTAGCAGGATTATTAGGTTATTTATGTTTAAAATATATTGCTAAGAAAAATAGTAATTAATATAAAATCCCCCACAGAAATTTTCTCTGTGGGGATTATTTTTCTTTATAAACAAATAGAATTTCTCCGAATTTTCTCCGAATGTATTTTCTTTATTGCTAAGTTCAATTCATTTCCGAATAAAATTAAAGCTACATTAACCTCAACCCAAATCATCAATAAAATAACGGAACCGATGGACCCATAAAGCATATTATATCGGGCAAATTTACCTACATAAATTGCAAATATATAGGTAGTAATCATAAATAATATTGTCGTTAAAATAGTGCCTGGTATCACTTGGATAAACTTGGTCATTCTAACTGTCCCAACCCAATAAAATAACGATAGCACCCCAGCATAAAATATTGGGAAAGAAATATAACTAATGATTGATGTTAAATTATGGGCTAACCAATTATCCCTATATTCTGGCATAAGTAATCCTAACACTAATTCCCCATAATAAATCCCTAAAATTGTTAAAATTATAGCAGATGTAAAAGCTAATGTGATAAAAAAAGCCATGATATACTCTTTCAAAAATCCCCTTTGGTCATCGGTATTTTCATTAAATCCATTAATCATAGAATAAGTGCCATTCGTTGCAAAAAACAGCACCAAAAGTATCGTCCATTTACTAATCTCCATAATCTTTGGAGTTATCGTACCTTCTATATAAATAGTAATATCTTCTTGAATATTATCTGGTAAAATACGAGGCAAAAACACATTAAAGATATAATCATATACCTCATTATAATGTGGAAAATAAGGCAAAATAGACAATAAAAACAAAATAAAAGGAAATAAACTAAAAAAGAAATTCCAAGAAATACTCGCTGCCTGTTTGATAATCTGATTTTTAAATAACCCTCCGACATAAATTTCTAACAACCCCCAAAGAGAGATATCAAGCACAGGAATATGAATATCATCTAAAAAAACACGAATTTTATCAAATGTTTTGGATATTTTCATAAGCATAAAGTAATTGTATTTATAGCAAAGGTAATAATTTTTATTCTCATTACTTTAACTCTATTATTTCAATCTCAACTTCTTGGGATAGGCTTAAACCTGACAAAAAAGGGCTTATTTGCATTTTATGGTATTTCTCCTCATATATTTTTATCTTTGCTGAAACAAAATAGAAAGTATGAAATTCAATCTTATATGTATCGGAAAAACAGATGATAAAGAAATTAATCAACTTATCTCCTACTATATCACTCGCCTACCTAAACATTGGAATTTTGAAATTATCACCATTCCCGATGTTAAAAATGCTAAAAATTTATCTCCAAACTTATTCAAAAAAGAGGAAGCTAAATGTTTTATGAACCTAATCGATAGTTCTGATTTAGTTGTTCTATTAGATGAAAAAGGCAAAGAATACACCAGCAGACAATTTTCTGAAAAAATAGACTTTTGGCTCAATTCTTCTATTAAAAGAATCAATTTCTTAATCGGAGGAGCTTATGGCTTTTCCGAAGAAATCTACCAAAGAGCCAACGAAAAAATATCACTTTCTAAAATGACCTTTACCCACCAGATGATTCGGTTATTTTTTATAGAACAAATCTACCGTGCCTCTACTATTTTACAAGGAAAACCTTATCATAATGATTAATCTTTCATTTAATTATTCTATCAGAAAAACTTTGACAAAATAATATTAGAAACTTTCTATATTAAAACCTCATATAGAATACTACAAAAAATTCACAATCAATTAAACTGCAAAATCTTATAAAATTTACCATCGTGAAAAATATAAGCCGTTGTCATTGGTGCAGTGATTCTTCTATTTATATTGATTATCATGATAATGAATGGGGAATTCCTGTTTATGAAGACCAAAAACTATTTGAAATGCTCATTCTAGAAGGTTTTCAGGCTGGGCTAAGTTGGATTACTATTCTAAAAAAGAGAAATGCATTCAATAAAGCTTTTGACCATTTTAATTTAGAAAAAATATTAAATTACGATGATAAAAAAATAGATGAATTGATGAATAATAAAGATATTATTCGCCATAAATTAAAAATTTTATCAGTAATAAATAACGCAAAAGCTTTTATCAAAATTCAAAAAGAATTTGGAAGTTTCTCTGATTATCTTTGGAAATTTGTCAATCATCAGCCGATTTTTAGTCATTTTCAAAGTTTTGAAGAAGTGCCAATTCATACTCCACTATCAGATGAAATCTCAAAGGATTTGAAAAAAAGAGGGTTTAAATTCGTGGGAACTACCATCATTTACGCTTATTTACAAGCCGTAGGTTTAATCAATAATCATACAAGAAACTGTTTCAAATATCAAAAATAAAACCTCAGCAAATGAAAATATTAGTTTTAGATAATTATGATAGTTTTACTTATAATTTAGTTCAAATGATAGAACAAATCGTAGGTAAAAAAGTAGATATTTTCCGAAATAATGAAATTTCATTAGAAGCTATCTCTCAGTATGATAAAATTATTTTATCACCTGGTCCTGGCATTCCAAAAGAAGCAGGAATTTTGTTAGATGTTATCAAAACCTATGCTCCTACCAAATCCATTATGGGAGTTTGTTTAGGTCAACAAGCTATCGCTGAGTCTTTTGGAGGAAAACTCATGAATTTAGATAGTGTATTTCATGGTGTAGCAATGGAAGCTACTCAAATCAAAGAGCATAAAATTTTTAATAATCTTCCCAAGGTTTTAGAAGTGGGAAGATATCACTCTTGGGCAGTAAATCCTGATAACTTTCCAGAAGAATTAGAGATTACTTCTATTGATAAAAACGGAATTATCATGAGCCTAAAACACAGAGTGTATGATGTTCATGCCGTTCAATATCACCCTGAAAGTATTTTAACTCCACAAGGAAAAATCATCTTGGAAAATTTCTTGAAATAACCTCTCAATTCAAAATCATAAAATAATTTTTAATCAATACAAAAAAATAAAATATTCATAAAAATATCACTTGTTTTTTTATTAAAATATCATCAAAATAATCCCTTAAATCTGTATATTTGCTATTTGATTTATTCTAATAATGGCAAAGAAGATTGACATAAAAAACGAAATTTTTATAAAAAACGCTCATCTAAATAATCTTAAAAATATAGATGTAACCATTCCTAAAAATAAATTAGTAGTTATCACTGGTGTGTCAGGCTCTGGAAAATCTTCCCTTGCCTTTGATACCATCTACGCAGAGGGGCAGAGAAGATATGTAGAAAGTTTGAGTTCCTATGCAAGACAATTTTTAGGAAAATTAGAAAAACCTAAAATTGATGATATAAAGGGGTTAGCTCCCTCTATTGCTATTCAGCAAAAGGTAATTTCTTCTAATCCTCGTTCCACAGTAGGAACATCTACAGAAATTTACGATTACTTAAAGTTACTTTTTACCAGAATTGGACGCACTTTTTCTCCCATTTCTGGAGAAGAGGTAAAAAAAGATAATGTATCTGATGTTATTGATTTCATTAAAAAAAACAATGGAAAAATATTTCTTTTGAGAGCTCCTTTAAGATATGAAATCAATTCTTTTAATGAAACCTTAAAAATCTTAAAATCAGCTGGGTTTGTCAGAATAGAAATTAATGGAAATATCGCAGGAATAGAGGATTTAGAAAGTTTTGGATTTATTCCTGAAAACGGAATGGATATCCATTTAATCATTGATAGATTCACCTATGAAGAAGATGAAAATTTCTTACAAAGATTAGCTGATTCTATCCAAATTGCTTTTTACGAAGGTCTTGGATATTGCTCATTGAAAGAACAAGATAACGAAAATCAACAAATTAAAAACTTTTCTAATAAATTTGAATTAGATGGTCAAGACTTTTTAGAACCTAATATTCATTTTTTTAGTTTCAATAACCCTTATGGAGCTTGTCCAAAATGCGAAGGATATGGAAAAGTTATAGGTATTGATGAAGATTTAGTCATACCGAATAAACAACTTTCACTTTTTGAAGATACAGTAGCTTGCTGGAGAGGAGATACCATGAAAGAATGGAAAGCTCATTTTATTAAACAAAATAAAGATTTTCCTATACATAAACCTTATTATAAACTAAATAGAGAACAGAAAAACTTGATTTGGAAAGGTAATGGAAATAAAAATTTCCCTTGTATTGATTCTTTTTTTCAAATGTTAGAAGAAAATCTATACAAAATCCAATATAGAGTGATGCTTTCTCGCTATCGTGGAAAAACAAATTGCCCTAATTGTGAAGGACTCCGTCTGCGTGAAGAAACTTCTTGGGTAAAAATTAATGGACATAATATCCAATCTCTAATAGAACTCCCTCTAAATGAGTTTTTACCCATTATAAAAAATATAAAACTCAATAATTATGAACAAAAAATAGCCAAAAGACTTCTTTATGAAATCACTGCAAGAACCGAATTCTTACTAAAAGTAGGGCTTGGATATCTCACACTGAATAGAAATTCCAATACCCTTTCAGGTGGAGAAAGTCAAAGAATAAATTTAGCGACTAGTTTAGGAAGCTCACTCGTGGGTTCTATTTATATTTTAGATGAACCAAGCATTGGGCTACATTCTCGCGATACAGAAAACCTCATCGGAGTTCTGAAAAGTTTGCGTGATTTAGGCAATACCATGATTGTCGTGGAGCATGATGAAGATGTAATGCGAGCAGCAGACTACATTATAGATATTGGTCCAGAAGCTGGATATCTTGGCGGTGAATTAGTCTTTGCAGGAGATTTCCAAGAGTTAAAAAATGCTCATACGCTTACTTCTCAATATCTCACGGGTCAATTAGAAATCAAAACACCTAAAAAACGCAGAAAGGCAAAAGATTTTATCCTAATCAAAGGTGCAAGACAAAACAACTTGAAAAATATCAATGTTAATATTCCTCTACAAAATTTTGTAGTCATTTCAGGAGTTTCTGGCTCTGGAAAATCTACTTTAATGAAAGAAATTCTAACGAAAGATATTCAAATTCAACTAGGAATCGGTGGTAAAAAAGGAGATTACGATAGTGTAGAATTCCCTAAAGATTTAATAAAAAATATAGAACTCATAGACCAAAATCCAATTGGAAAATCTTCTCGTTCCAATCCCGTTACTTATCTGAAAGCCTATGATGATATCCGTGATTTATTCGCTAAACAAAAATCAGCTAAAGCTCAAGGATTGAAACCTAAACATTTTTCATTCAATGTAGATGGCGGTAGATGTGAAGAATGCAAGGGTGAAGGTGTTATCACCGTATCCATGCAGTTTATGGCGGACATAGAACTGAAATGCGAGCATTGTAATGGCACTCGTTTCAAGTCAGAAATTTTAGACATTAAATTCCACGATAAAAATATCTCCGAAATTCTTCATCTTACTGTCAATGAAGCGATTGATTTTTTTACTGAACATAAGGAAGAAAAAATTGTAACCAAACTAAAACCTTTACAAGAAGTTGGTTTAGGATATTTACAATTGGGGCAAAGCTCCTCTACCCTTTCTGGAGGGGAGGCTCAGAGGGTAAAATTGGCCTCTTTCTTAGTAAAAGGTAACACCAATGAAAAAACATTATTCATATTTGATGAGCCTTCTACAGGATTACATTTTCATGATATTAATAAACTATTAAAATCCTTACAAGCCCTTGTTGATTTAGGACATTCCGTTATTGTCATTGAACATCAACCTGATATTATTAAGTCTGCTGATTGGGTAATAGATATAGGTCCTGATGCTGGGAAACATGGAGGAGAAGTAGTTTTTAGTGGTACTCCTGAAAATTTAGCCAAAGATAAAAAATCTAAAACAGCTAAATTTATCGCTGAGAAATTATAGTTAATGGTCAAAAATATCAATATAAAAATCATCAACCAATTTTACATTTTTTAACAAATTGAAATTACTATTTATTCATCTTTATTATTAAAAATTAAAAGAAATTACATTTTCTTTATTTTTCAAATAGTTTAATTATTTTTGCCGAATTATTTTTAATGAAGAATTATGAAAGAACAAAATTTATCCGTTAAAAGAGTACTTATTACTTCTTTTGCGATGTTTTCCATGATTTTTGGAGGTGGAAACTTTATTCTTCCCCCTCTTTTAGGGCTTAAAGCAGCAGACCATTGGTCTATTGTTTCCGTAGCTTTTGGGATTTCAGGAATTGCAATTCCCCTTTTAGGTATTTTTATCCAAGCAAAGATTCAAGGAACAATGGTAGATGTCGGTAAGAAGGTGCATCCTATTTTCGGGTTAGTCATTGGGGTTTTAATGTATGCGGTATGCTTATCTTTTCCTATTCCGCGAACTGGCTCTGTTACTTATGAGTTAGCCATTGAAAAAAATCTACCTATTTCTTCACTTTGGTTTGGGATTATTTATTTCGGTACTGTTATGTATTTATGCTTTAACCGAAACAAAATCTTAGACATTTTAGGAAAATACCTCACGCCTATTCTGTTGGGGATTATCTTGCTGATTATATTCAAAGCAGTGTTCTTTATAGAGGGAGTAATGATGCCTACCTCTTTGGAAAATCCTTTCAGTGCAGGATTATTGGAAGGCTATCAGACCTTTGATGGTATTGCTTCTATCATCATTGGAGGGGTTATTATTTCATCTTTAGATATAGATAATACACTTGATTTTAATCAAAAGAAAAAACTGACCATCTACGCTGGAGTTATTAGTGGTTTAGCTTTATTTATTATTTATACAGGCTTCATCTACACGGGGGCTATCTTAAGGGAACATTTCCCATCTGGAGATATTTCCCGAGCGGATGTACTTTCTGGTATGAGCCACTACACATTGGGGCAAATTGGCAAAGATTTATTGAACATCAGTGTGAGCATTGCCTGTTTTACTACCGCTGTAGGGATTATCACAGGAGCCGCGGACTTCATGAAAACTATTTTCAAGTCTAATTTGGCTTCTCATGTTACGATTGTTATTTCTTGTTTATGGGGGGTATTGGTAGGACAAACTGGTACGGACTATATCATTGCTATTGCTGTACCTATTTTGATTCTGATTTACCCTATCGTAGTTACACTTATTTTCCTTAACCTCGTACCTGAAAATTGGACCTCTGAATTTATATTCAAGGTGGTTGTTATGACAAGTTTCATCTTCACTGTGCCTGATTTTTTAGCTTCCTTAGGGATAAATATCGGCATCAACGAGTATCTGCCCCTATCTTCTTATAATTTGGCGTGGCTTATCCCTTCTTTTATGGTATGGGGCATTGCAAAACTATTCACCAAAAATTCAAGATAATCAAAAATCATTGGGAAAACGACCCTGAATATTAAAACAAACTGTCCCAAATTGGGATTGCGAGAACTAAAACCAATTCAAGCCGTCCCAATCTGAGACCGACTAACCCAAAATAAAAGCAATAAAATAACCTTACAAAAATATGTAAGGCTTATTTTTTTTGTCATCAATTTTTAAACAAATTAAAGTCCTATATTATAACTCATTCCTACATGGAACCATCTTCCAGGCATTGGTACTGGTACAGTAGCCCCCATCTCAGAATACTTGCTATTCGTGATGTTCGTTATCAGAAGATAGACATTATAACCTCCTCTGCTGTAAGCTAATTTATTATCTAACAACTGATAATCTCCCAAATCCATTCTTTGATTATAACGATAAACCACCTCATTACTGAAACCAGCTACCTTGAATTCTGCCTTTCCGATGAATTGGTGTTTCAAATTTTCTAAGGCATATTTGGAATATAAATTATTATCAACATGGAATTTATTATCAATAAATGTATATCCTGCGGAATAACTCAACCACTTTACAGGGTTATGCTTAAACTCTAATTCTATCCCCTTCAAATCTAATTTCCCTATATTTTTAGCTTCCCATTTCGCTGCTAGATTAGATTTCACCCAATCAATCGCATCATGAGAGTTCTTCATAAAACCACTCAATTTCGCTGTGATTCGAGATGTTCTAAACTGATATCCCACCTCTGAAGAAATCGCACTTTCTGCTTTCAAAGACGGATTACCTAACTCAGTTCTACTACTATAATATAAATCCGTAAATGTAGGTATTCTATTTACTCTTGCTACATTAGCATAAACCTTATGATGGTCATTAAAGTTAAATCCTACATCTAGTCCTGGATAAAGGAAATTCCCTACTTTATCGTAATTAACCCAAGAAATCCCTGGCGTAATTAATAATTTATTTTGGAATAATGAAAAATGATGCTCAAAGAAAACCTGTGTCAAGAATCTATCTCTTTGCCCTAAATTACTGCTCACCAAAAATTCCTTACGAAGCTCTACCCCTAATCCTGTGGTTCCTATTGCTGACTCATAACTTGCATTAACCTCTCCTCCGACATTATTCCCCAAATGCATATTTCTATATACTTCAGGGCGATTTCTAATATAAAGATACATATCTTGTCCCCTTCTCCAATATACATTAGATTTCAATCCAAAATTCCCTAACTTTTGTTGATAAAACATACTAACTATAGATGCCTGTACTTCTTCATACTGCTCTGTTGCCTTTGGACTAGCATAAAAACCATTTGCTCCAAATTTCTTTTCACTAAACCCTGCCTGAACACCTAAACTCCCATTTTTAATTTTCAATTGATTTTGATAAAAAACATTGCTTATTTTATAGTCTGTATTGTGACGATAACCATCAGATGCAGTAGTATTTGCGGAAAGAGATTGGGCAAACTTTCCATTCCCTAAATTGACAGATGCTCCCAAAACATAAGTGTTAAAATCTCCATATTCAGCTGAAATTTTAGCATTTTTACCTTCTTTTGCTTTGGTAATAATATTTACTACTCCTGAATAAGCATTATTTCCAAAACGCCTTGCTGCAGGACCTTTAATCACTTCTATGCGTTCCACATTATCCATACTTACAGGAATATTCATGCTATTATGCCCTGTCTGGCTATCATTCATTCTAATTCCGTTAACTAAAATAAGTGTCTGGTCAAAAGAGCCTCCACGAATGGAAATATCAGACTGCACACCATTTGCTCCTCTTCTTCTCACATCTAAACCCGATACCTGCTGAAGCAACTCATCAATACTCTGAGCTGGCGAATTTTTAATTTCTTGCTCAGAAATTACCACCACATTTTCTACTACTTTTTTATAAGGCGTATTCAAAAACTTTCCTTGAACAAATACTTCTTCTATTTCTCTCGCTCCTTCTTGAGCATAAGAACTTACAATACTTCCCAAAAGCATGATGCTTAATAATTGTTTTTTCATTGGTATTATAATATTAAATTTATTTTATGGCGTCAAATATAATATTTTATTCTTACTATTTATGATTTTTAAGTTTTTTTGTGTTATTAAAAATAAAAACAGATTATTCTCTTAAACAATCTGTTTTTTTATTAAATTTTGTTAAATTTATTTAGAGATAATTAAAATTATTCTTTATTTTTATCATTATCATAAAGATTTACAGAAATCACTGAATGACGATTAATTTTTCTTACACTTTCTATTTTCCAAAATTTTAAGTCTTTCTTCTCAAATCTACATTCATTACAAATAAAACTCTCCACCTCTCCATATTTATCCTTCCTCGCTGTAATCCTCAATATTTCATCACCTTTAAGCCATAAAACCACCTTGCCACTACATTTTGCACATTCGCAGGAGGCATTCATCGGTTTAGTAAACCATACTCTCCCTGCAAAACGAGATGTTTTATCTGTCAAAGCTCCTACAGGACACACATCTATTACATTCCCTGAAAAATCATTTGTGATTGCTTTTCCTATATAAGTAGAAATTTCTGCATGTTCCCCACGAAATAAAATTCCATGCTCTCGGTCTTCCGTTAATTGATTTGCCAATAAAATACACCTTGCACAGAGAATACATCTATTTTTATTCAGCTGAATATAAGGCCCAATATCTTCTGGCTCAAAGGTTCTCCGCTCAAACTCTGTTCTTGTTCCACAACTACCATGCACATAACTCAAATCCTGCAAATCACACTCCCCTGCTTGGTCACAAACGGGACAATCCAAAGGGTGATTGATGAGCATAAATTCCGTAACAGACTCCCTTGCCTCCATAGTTTTTTCAGAAGTCAATATCTTGATTTCCATACCATTAAGAGCCTCTGTTTTACAACTTGCGACCAATTTAGGCATAGAACGCTCATCTGTTTCAGAAATTCGGCTCACTTCTACCAAACATGTTCTACATCTTCCTCCGCTATCTTCTAACTTCCCATAATAACACATTGCAGGAGGCACGGATTTCCCTCCATGTTGCCTAACTGCCTCCAAAATAGAAGTTTTTGGCAAAACCTCTATCTCTTCGCCATCTACCTTTATTTTTATTTTTTCCTGTCTTTCGGTCATTATCTTTAAGGCTTACAATGTTTATTATTTTTATATTAAACCATAATTTTGAACTAAACATAATTCAGGGTTTCTGATATGCCATTCAAATTCATCACGGAAATGCCGAATCGCCGAAGCCATTGACCATGCCGCCGCATCACCTAATGGACAAATAGTATTCCCCTCTATTCTCCGCTGAATATCCCATAATAAATCTATATCCTTCAGCTCTCCCTTTCCCTTTTCTATCTTTTCAATAATCCTATACATCCAGCCCGTTCCCTCACGGCATGGAGTGCATTGTCCACAACTTTCATGCATATAAAAATGTGCCAACGAAACGGTATGCTTTACAATGCATTGGTCTTCATCTAAAACAATAAATCCTCCTGACCCCATCATTGTTCCCGTTTCAAAACCTCCCTCTGCTAAAGACTCATAGTTCATATATCTTGTTTTACCCTCTGCTGTTTTTAGTATTAAATCAGCAGGAAGTATAGGTACTGAACTTCCTCCTGGGATACAAGCTTTTAATCTTTTTCCATTAGGAATACCTCCACAATATTCATCGGAGTAAATAAACTCTTCTACACTAATGGTCATATCTATTTCATAAACGCCGGGTTTATTGATATTTCCACAAGCTGAAATCAACTTTGTTCCTGTGGATTTTCCTACGCCTATTTTTGCATATTCTTCACCACTTAAATTGATAATCGGTACTACTGAAGCAATCGTTTCTACATTATTCACCACCGTGGGACAACCATAAAGCCCCATCACTGCTGGAAAGGGAGGCTTTATCCTTGGATTTCCTCTCTTCCCTTCTAATGATTCTAAAAGTGCTGTTTCTTCTCCACAAATATAAGCTCCCGCCCCACGATGTACATAAATTTCCAAATCAAAACCACTTCCTAAAATATTTTTCCCTAAAAATCCTGCTTTTTTCGCTTCATTAATTGCTTCTTCTAAAATATCAGGAATCCAAGAATACTCCCCACGAATGTAAATATAAGAAGTATGACTCCCTAATGCATATGCAGAAATAATAATCCCTTCAATCAAAATATGTGGAATAAACTCCATTAAATATCGGTCTTTAAAAGTACCAGGCTCCGATTCATCTGCATTGATAACTAAATATCTCGGTATCCCTTCTGGTTTTGCTAAAAAACTCCATTTCAGACCTGCAGGAAATCCTGCTCCTCCTCGCCCTCTCAATCCCGACTTTTTCACTTCTTCCGTAACATCATCAGGAGACATTTTGAGAGCTTTCTCCAATGCCTGATAACCTCCCTGCTTTCGGTAGGTTTCTAAATAACGAATCCCCTCAATATGGGCATTTTTTAGTAAAAGTTTTTTACTCATTTACATATTTATCAAGAAAAGATTTTAATTTTTTTACACATTCTATATCTAAATTCCCTATATCCCATTTTGTATTATCTGTATAATCTCTATATACTTCTTTACAAGCTTTTCTCCCTTTTTCAGTATTAGGATTTAATACTTCTAAATAAGTGCGTATTTTTGATTTTTTTACTGGAATTGTTAATTTTTTATCTTTACTTTTCAAACATTTTTCAAAATTATCCCAACATTTAATTATTTCCTGTCTTACTACTATTTTTTCTAAAAAAATCTCTAAATCTCCATCATATTGATTATTAGGAAATAAAAATATTTGATCTTCTACTATTGAAATTTTTTCTCTAAATGTCTGAATTATGTATTGCTTTGCTTCTTCTACATCATTATCTGCATCAAAAATAATAACAAAATTATCTGGCTGATATTTATTATATGTTTGCTCTATTTTCTGAATAGTAGTATCATTAGGATTTTTTCCTCCAGCACGAAAAATCTTAATTTCATCTTTATTCTCCTTAATCATTACCATTTCTTTTGTCTCACTATTTATCTCTTTTTTAGGAATAGTGTAGCCATAATGAACTTTTAAGAAATCTCTAATCAATACAAGATCTGCTATTCCTTCAACTAAAATAAAACTCTTTTTACCCACGATAATCAAAACTTTTATCTAAATTTTTAGTAGTGTATGTATATGCTCTTATATTTTTATTCTCTTCTTGTAATGATATAATCCTTCCTAATTCAGTTTTTTCATTATCATTTAAAACATTCACAAATTCATCTATACATCCTTTAGAATGAGTTGTTGCAAAAATCTGAATATTATACTTTTCAGCTATTTGCACAAATGTTTTCCAAAACATATACATTTTTGAATAGTGAATTCCTGTGTCAATTTCATCAATCATCAATCTACTTTCTCCTATACTTTTTGCATATATAACTTCCACTATATACCTAAAAATTTTTTGAAAACCATCACCTAATTGAGTTATCGGTATAAATCTACCTTCATTTTTATCCTTTAATGATATTCCTAACATTTTTTGACTACCAACATCTATAACTTGATAATCATTCATTTTCTCTCCCATTATTTCGTTCATAGTATCAATTACTTCTCTTTTATGATCATATGTTATACTTGTTGCCTTGTTTTCCTCCTCTTTTCTAAGACGCTCTAACTCTCTAAGATAAGCCTCTACATCATTACTATAACTTACATTAAATGAAATAAAAGGATAATAACCATAAAAATTATTTTGAACCACTTCATCGTAATATAAAAACATAACTTCGGGTCTTTCTTTCTTACTACTATATTGCTTTAACCATCCCTTTATATCTGATGATATTTCTAATTCATCAACCCTATAATCCAAATTTTGACCTATTTTTAACGAAGAAATATACTCCATTTCAATACTTTCAGTATCATTATTTTCATATATAATATGTGAAATAATTTTATTATCAACAGATTTTGCAATAAAACCAAAATAATTTTCTTCAGGAAACTCGATCCTATTTAATATATATTTTACAGGAAAATAATACCCTCTCCTTTTTAATGTATAGTGAAGATAGGTTATTGTTTTAATGAAATCAGAACTAATCAATAAACTTTCTAAAAAACAAGTTTTTCCTATATTGTTATCTCCTGTAACAATATTAATTAACCCTACATTTTTAACTTCAAGAGAATCAAATTTCTTGAAATTCTCTACCTTAAAATTCTTTATATGTTTATTTTCCATAAGCTTACATTTTATTTCTATTCTAAAACCATCTTCCCTTCTCGGCAGAGGTTGATGATTTCATCTATTTTTTCTTTGGTTAAATTTTCATGATAAAACTTACCGAGTTGCATCATCGGGGCATAACCACACGCCCCTAAACATTGGGCTGATTTTATGGTAAAGAGTCCATCTTCGGTGGTTTCTCCTTCGCCTATTCCTAATTTTTCTTTAAGATGATTCAATAAATCCTCACTCCCCCGGAGCATACACGGCCCAGTAATGCAGATTTCAAAGACATACTTCCCGACAGGTTTTAGATTAAACATCGTGTAGAAAGTTGCCACTTCATAGACTTCTATCGGTCTAATGGACAGCAAACTCGCCACATAATCCATCACGGGGACATCTAACCAACCGCCGAACTCCCTTTGTGCCAAGTGAAGCACAGGAATGAGAGCCGACTTCTGTCTTCCCTCTGGGTACTTGGCAATAATCTTCCCTACTTCTTCTAAAACTTTCTCTGAAAATGCTATTTTTTCTATTTTACTTCCCATTATCTGCTAGGGGTGTTTATTTCTATATCTATTTTTATAAATTTAATAAAAATAAACGCTTTTTATTATTAATTTCTTATATTTTATTTTTCCCTTTAATATTTTAATAATTTCAAGGGCATTTTATTGAAGACCTTCTATATTTTAATTCTCCAAATCATTTTTTAACTCTGACGGAGCTTATTTTTTTCTTCCGAAGCCCATTTTTATTCAAACCTTTCTTATTTTAAGTTGATTTCTAATGTTTTTGCTTATTTTTAATTCATTAAAATCATGCATCTAATTCCCCTGCTATGATGTTCATGCTACTCATCGTGATGATGGCATC
This sequence comes from uncultured Flavobacteriaceae bacterium, assembly GCA_963530615.1. Lineage (GTDB taxonomy): Bacteria > Bacteroidota > Bacteroidia > Flavobacteriales > Weeksellaceae > JABCPE02. The sequence continues at coordinate 7,401 of CAUSDX010000014.1, read as the reverse complement.
GGAAATCATGCTCCCCCTAATCATCTCTGGATAAGCCTGATAGTAGATGAAACAAGGTCTTCTGAAATGCAAACGATAAGGTGTACGCCCTCCATCACTGACCAAATAGTATCCCAACTCGCCATTTCCACCCTCCACACAATGGTAGACCTCTCCTACTGGAACATTGACCTCTCCCATCACGATTTTGAAATGATAAATCAAAGCTTCCATTTTAGTATAAACATCAGCCTTTTCTGGGAGATAAAAATCAGATAAATCTGCATGATAATTTCCCTCAGGAAGGTTTTCATAAGCTTTTTTCACTAATTTATAACTCTCCCAAATCTCCTGCTGTCTCACCATAAACCTATCATAAGTATCCCCTGAAACTCCGATGGGAATGATGAAATCAAAATCATCATAAGAGCAATATGGCTCGGCTACTCTTACATCATAATCTACCCCTGCAGCACGGAGATTCGGTCCTGTAAAAGAATAAGACAATGCCCTCTCTGCACTAATCACCCCTATATCTATCGTCCTATCCATGAAAATTCTATTTCGTTCCAAAAGATTACAAAACTCTTGAAATCTTTTTGGGAAATTCTTGATAAAATCTTTAATCAACTCATGAAATTTCGGACTAAAATCTCTTTCAAAACCTCCTATTCGTCCCATATTAGTCGTCATTCTTGCTCCACAAACCTCCTCATACATATCATAAATCCTCTCTCTATCTTGAAAAATATATGTAAAACCAGTGATGGCTCCTGTATCTACCCCGATGACTCCGTTACAAATCAGATGGTCAGCTATTCTTGCCAGTTCCATCATGATGATTCTCATATAATCTACTCTTTTGGGGACTTCACAGCCGATGAGTTTCTCCATAGTAAGATGCCAACCAATATTATTTATCGGCGAAGAGCAATAATTTAATCTATCTGTCAAAGTGGTAATTTGGCTATAAGTTCGCCTTTCAGAAATTTTCTCAAACGCACGATGGATATACCCTACGGTCTGTTCCGCATCAATGATTTTTTCTCCGTCCATCGTCAATACATTCTGAAAAATCCCATGCGTAGCAGGGTGCGTAGGCCCGAGATTCAGTTTATAAAACTGCTCTTCGTTATTTTTTTGGTTCAAAATATTTGACAAATTATTATCCATCATTTATGTTTTTATCTACCAAACATTTTATCATTTTTATCTGTTCTGGTATTATCTTCCACATGATATTCTTTCAGCATTGGAAAATAACCTAAATCTTCTGAATTAAGGATTACTTTCAAATTAGGATGACCTTTAAATTTAATTCCATAAAAATCGTAAGTCTCTCTTTCCATCCAGTTTGCTCCTGCAAATAAATCTGTTATACTTTCTACCTCCGCTTCCTTTTTTGGAAAAAAAGTTTTTAATCTTATTCTAAAATTTTCTACAAGATGATGCAAATGATATATAATACCCAACTCTTTCTCTTTATTTTCAGGATAATGAATACCACAAATATCTGTAAGAAATCCAAAATCCAAAGTGTTTTTCAAGAAAAAAATCAATTCTTTTATTATCTCTTTTTTTACTTCCAAAGTCAAAAATCCATAAGGCTCTGATATCTCTAAAATCTTTTCAGAAAATTGATTTTTTAATGCCTCTAAAATCTTTTCTTTACACATCATAACTCTCCAATAAATGCTGATATTCAGGCAAGTCTCTTCTTCTTACACTTTCACTTTTTGCTAATTCTTGTACTCTCATAAATCCTTCAATAATTTGCTCTGGACGAGGTGGACAACCAGGTACATAAACATCTACTGGAATCACTTTATCAATCCCTTGTAATACTGAGTAAGAATCAAAAATCCCTCCACTACACGCACATGCTCCTACTGCAATTACCCATTTAGGTTCTGCCATTTGAATATAAACCTGCTTCAAAACAGGAGCTAATTTTTTAGAAATCGTCCCACAAACCATTAAAACATCTGCTTGCCTTGGCGAAAAACTCAATCTTTCCGCACCAAATCTTGCCAAATCATAATTAGGCATCATCATTGCCATAAATTCTATTCCACAACAAGAAGTTGCGAATGGTAGTGGCCAAAGAGAATTTGCTCTCGCTAACCCCACTACTTCACTAAATTTTGTTGCAAAGAATCCCTCTCCACTATACCCTTCTGGTGCATCTACTATTTTGATTTTTCCTGACATTTTCTATACTTTAATTATTTTTCCCAATCCAAAGCACCTCTTTTTAAAACATAAAAATACCCTATAAAAAATATTGATATAAAAATCAAAATTGCTACAAATCCTTCCTTACCGAATTCCTTAAAATTCACTGCATAAGGATAAAAAAAAATGATTTCCACATCAAAAAGAACAAATAAAACCGCTGTCATAAAATATTTTACAGAAAAAGGCGACCTTGCATCTCCCTTCACTTCCACACCACATTCAAAAGCATTATCTTTCTTTTGATTTCTAACCCTCCTCGGTCCTAAAAAATAAGAACCTACCAAAGTGAAGACTACAAAACTCAACGCCACTGCGATTTGCATTAATATTGGAATATAATTTTCAGGTAAATTCATTGCTAAAATTTTCTTTACAAATTTAATAATTTCTTTTTTACTACTTATTCTATTGCCATAAAAATAGGTTTAAGAAAATATTTTCTTAAACCTACAATCTTACTTACTATCAATAAAAAATCACTTCTTATTTATTAACACTTGATGATGTATTTTCTGACTGAACTGGCGCTGGAGTATTCTTCACTGGCTGATCCACAGATGGCATCACAACAGCGGAAGGTTTAGCCGTAAGTACTACACTTAAAAAAATAAGCCCTACAGCTATCATTCCCAAAGTCCAAGTAGCTTTTTCCATAAAATCATTGGTTCTCTGAATCCCGAAAGAAGCAGAAGATGCACCTCCAAAAGCACTTGAAAGTCCCCCTCCTTTCGGATTTTGAGCCAAAATAAAAATAGCCAATAGTATACAAACTACAATTGTTATAACCATCAATATCGTGAATATCATATTTCCTTATTTTTTTATTTAATGTGCAAATATATAATATTAAGTTGAATTTTAAAAATCCTTTTCGAATTTAACTTAATATTTTGAATTATAATCAAAAAAATCATCTATTTCATTTTTACATTTTAATTGAAAATAGTAAGTTTGTGATTTTTAACAGAAATTCATGTTCATCAGAAATTTAACCCTTCAAAATTTCAAAAACCACCCTTTTCAAGAATTTTATTTTTCTTCACAAATTAATTGTTTTGTGGGAAATAATGGTGTTGGAAAAACTAATATTTTAGATGCTTTATTTTATTTATCTGTAGGAAAAAGTTTTCTTAACTCCACGGATATTCAGAATATTACTAATGATAAAGATTTTTTTACAATAGAAGCTACTATCGCTAATGAAAATAAAGATGATATTCTAAAAGTAATCCAAAATAAAGAAAGTAGAAAATCTATCAAAAAAAATGGAAAAGTTTATTCTAAAATAGCAGAACATATTGGTTACTTACCTTCGGTAATGATTTCTCCTTATGATCAAAACCTTATTTCTGATACTTCTGAAAGCCGAAGAAAATTTTTGAATGCTATGATTTCGCAAACAGATAGCGAATATCTATTTCATCTCATGCAATATCAAAAAACTCTACAACAAAGAAATGCTTTATTAAAATCTTTCCAAAAAAACAGATATTTTGATTCTGAAAGTTTAGAAATTTATAATGAACCTCTTATTAATTTTGGACAAAAAGTATTTGAAAAAAGAACTATTTTCATCCAAGAAATACTGCCAATTTTACAAGATTTCTATCAAATCATTTCTAATCGAAAAGAAGAAATATCCATTAGTTATAAATCTGATTTAAAAACAGATTTTGGACAATTACTCCACGAAAATAAAGAAAGAGATAAAGTTTTAACCTACACCTCCAAAGGAATACACAAAGATGATTTAATTTTTGAAATGAACGGAGAAAGTATTAAAAAAATAGGCTCACAAGGACAGCAAAAATCATTCCTTATTGCCTTAAAATTAGCTCAAATGAACCTTATTAAAAAACTTACAAATAAAACTCCCATTCTATTATTAGATGATATTTTTGATAAACTGGATGACCTTCGGGTGGCTCAATTAATAGAACTTGTGAAACAAGAACATTTTGGACAAATCTTTATTACGGATACTCACAAAGAAAGAACAGAAAATATTATAAAAAACATCACTGAAGAGAATAGGATTTTTGAACTGAAATAAAAAATATCTCCCAATTTAAGGAGATATTTTGCTGTTTATAAGAATGGTCTTTTCCCCGTTACACAAGGACAACAAGACTCTCTTGAACCCAAAATCTTACCTATATTTTCCACACTCAAATACTCCAGAGAATCTACTCCTAAATATTCCCTTATCTCTTCTACAGATTTTTTCACAGCGATAAGATCTTCCCTACGAGGATTATTTCCTGAACATTGAGAAACCACAGGAGGAGAAGCACTTCGAAAATGAATTTTATTCACTCCTGCATCTTTTAATATCTTCACCAAAATTTTAGAAGTAGTCCCTCTCACAATAGAATCATCTATAACCACAATGTCCTTTCCTTTTAATTCTGAAGCAATAGGATTAAGTTTCAGATGCACAATTCGTTCTCTCATCTCTTGAGTTGGTACGATGAACGAACGCCCTACATACCTATTTTTAATCAAAGCTGGTCTGAATGGAATCCCTGATACCTTAGAAAAACCTATCGCAGCAGGTATCCCTGAATCTGGCACTCCTATAACCATATCAGCTTCCACAGGGGCTTGTTCCCAAAGTTTTTCGCCCGTTTGTTCTCTCACTTTATAAACACTTACTCCCTCTAACATAGAGTCTGGACGAGCATAATAAACATATTCAAAAGAACAAATCCTATTAACACAATTTTCCTTTACTTGAACAGATTTCAAGCCCTCTCCCTTCTTCACTAAAATCATTTCACCAGGACGAATATCCCTTACATATTTCGCACCAATAGCATCTAATGCACAAGTCTCTGAGGCAGTTACAAAAACACCATCCCCTAATTTCCCTAAAACCAAAGGACGAACCCCATTAAAATCCCTAAATGAAAAAAATGTATCACAAGTAATCCCAACTACAGAATATGCTCCTTTTACTTTATTCATAGTGGTTTTAATACTTTCTTCTATTCCTAAATGATAATACTTTTGGAGCATGCGTAATAATACTTCAGCATCAGAATTAGTTTTAAAGACTACTCCTTCTTCTTCTAATTCTTGCTTTAATTCTTTCGCATTGGTCAAATCTCCATTATACGCCACAGAAAGAAATATCTGGTCATATTCATTTTTAGCAAAAAAAGGCTGAAAATTATAGCTCTTATCATCTTTTACAGAAGTATATCGGGTATGTCCTATGACCGCATTCCCCATAAAAGCTTCTGGAGTTTCAATCCCCTTGAAAACATCTAAAACCAACCCAGATTCCTTTGCAAAATGAATTTTCCCTTCATTAGCTACCGCTACCCCACAGGCTTCCTGCCCCCTATGCTGTAAAGCAAAAAGCCCAAATTGCGATAATGAAAAAGTATCCACAGGGGTATCTGAAAATAGCCCAAAGACTCCACACTCTTCATTTAAAGAATCTTGAATGTCTTCTTTTCCTACTTTCAGAATGTTTCGGTGGTAAGGATGATGCTTAAAATATTCTAAATATTCTCTTCGGTAATATTCTAAATCCTTCATTATTTTAAAAATAATTATTATTTATTCAAGACCTTTTTCAATCTATGATAGATTTCTTCATAAGCCTCCGTTACTTCTCCTAAATCTCTTCGGAATCTGTCTTTGTCTAACTTCTTCATAGTATCTTTATCCCAGAGACGACAAGTATCTGGAGAGATTTCATCTGCTAAAATAATTTTACCATCCATAGTTTTCCCTAATTCTATCTTGAAATCTACTAATATGATATTCATCTTATCAAATAAGTCAATCAGAATCTCATTTATTTTCCCAGTAAGAGCATACATCTCATCAAGTTCCTCCCTTGTCGCCGCTCCCAAAAAGATTGCATGATAATCATTAATTAACGGGTCTCCTAATGCATCATCTTTATAGCAAATATCAAAGATTGTTACAGGAGACTTCAGCCCTTCCTCTACACCTAATCTCTGTGCCATACTTCCTGCCACATAATTTCTTACAACCATCTCTAATGGTATAATATCTACCTTTTTTACGAGCTGTTCACGCTCATCTATTTGCTTGATGAAGTGGGTAGGAATCCCTTTATCATTGAGATACTCAAAAATAAGCGTAGTAATGGCATTATTCATCTGCCCTTTCTTATCTACTTGCCCTCTTTTTTGTGCGTTAAAAGCAGTAGCATCATCTTTGAATCTGACTACTACTTCATCTACTTTATCCGTTGCAAAAACTTGCTTTGCTTTACCTTCATAGAGCATTTCTTTTTTTAAGTCCATAGTATTAAAGTTTTCTTCTTTTATTATTATTGATTATCTTTTATCTTCTATCCCAAATTTACGCCATAATGACTTCTCTACATCTAATTTTATTCGCTTTCTAGTGTCAGAATACATCTTGTCAAGCTCTTCAAACTTCTTTCCTATCGCTTCTGTTTTCTTTTTTAGTTCCGCTTTCAAACTTTCTTGCTCACTATTAAGCTGTTCTATCTTTTGTCTTAAAATTTCTAAATCATTAGCCGTACTTTCCTTAACCCCTAAAGGTAAAGAATCCTTAAACTCCTTCAATCCATCTATCATTATTTTAGTTTCAATGATTTTTTCTGCGTATGATTTTGCCATAATCTATAATTTTATAATGAATATTAAATATTAAACTATCAAATTTCTATTTTATTACAATAATACAATAAATTATTAATAGAATAACTAATATTAAACAAAGAAATATAAATATTCTTGATTGAATACTATATATTCCATTTAGAATAAATAACATTCCACTTATAAAAACCAATATTCTTTAAAGAATATAAACAATTCTCAAACCCTTAAAACATTTTTTACAAAGAATATTAAAAATTCCATAATGAATTTAAATATTACTTAAAGAATAATCAATATTCAATCAAGAATACAAGACATTCATTTAATTATTTAAAATATTCTACCCCATTTTTGAAAACATTATGATAGTTAGCAGAAGGAATATTTTTGAATAATCCATCAGCAAATCTTTCTGGATGTCCCATTCGCCCGAAAATCTTACCGCAAGGACTGGTAATCCCTTCAATACCGAATAATGAGTTATTAGGATTAAATGGCATTCCGTGGGCAATGTTTCCTTCTAAATCTATATACTGCGTTGCAATTTGTCCATTCTTGTAAAGCTCTTTGA
>CAUSDX010000013.1:0-33287 GCA_963530615.1 uncultured Flavobacteriaceae bacterium | reverse complement strand
CCCACCACAACTGACGAGAAATATTCCAATCACGGATATTCTCCATCCAATGTTTATAAGTATTCTTAAATTTCTCTGGATAAAATTTAATTTCATCATTCATCACCACTTCCAAGGCTGGTTGAGCGATTTCTGACATTTTAAGAAACCATTGTTGGGATATTTTCGGCTCAATCACCGCTCCCGTTCTTTCAGATGTTCCTACTTTATTAACATAATCTTCAGCTTTGAGCAAAAGATTTCTTTCTTCTAACTCTTTGGCAATAGCTTTTCTTACCTCAAATCTATTTTTCCCTACATAATGAAGTCCATGCTCATTCAGATTCGCATCATTATCAAGAATATCTATCATCGGCAAATTATGTTTTTGACCAATTTCATAATCATTCACATCGTGGGCAGGAGTGATTTTTAACGCTCCCGTTCCGAACTCTATATCCACATAATCATCTTCAATGATAGGAATTACACGATTTACGATAGGCACAATAACATTTTTCCCTTTCAAGTGGGCGTATCGCTCATCATTAGGGTTGATACAAATCGCCACATCTCCAAAAATAGTTTCAGGACGGGTTGTTGCCACCGTAAGAAATTCTTCCGTGCCTTCTACTTGGTATTTTAAGTAGTAAAGTTTTCCGTTTTGCTCTTTGAAAATAACTTCTTCATCAGAAATATTAGTTTTCGCTTCGGGGTCCCAATTGACCATTCTGTAACCACGGTAAATCAGCCCTTTATTATACAAATCAACGAAAGATTTTATCACCTGCTGACTCAATTTCGACTCCATAGTAAAGCGAGTTCTCTCCCAATCACAAGAACACCCCAATTTTTTAAGTTGCTCTAAGATTGTTCCGCCATATTTATGCGTCCAATCCCAAGCGTGTTTTAGAAATTCTTCTCTGCTAATATCAGATTTATTAATCCCTTCAGATTTCAATTTAGCAACGACCTTTGCTTCTGTCGCAATGGAGGCGTGGTCTGTCCCAGGCACCCAACAAGCATTAAATCCTTTCATTCTTGCTCTTCTTACTAAAACATCTTGAATAGTATTATTCAACATATGCCCCATATGCAAAATTCCTGTAACATTTGGCGGAGGAATCACCACGGTATATGCTGGTTTTTCATTCGGTTCTGAATGGAAATACTTATTCTCAAGCCAATAGTTATACCATTTTTGCTCTGTATCTTGTGGATTATATTTTTCTGAAATTGCCATTTTAATTAAATTTTTTAATATCTGCAAAAATAAATATAAAGACCAAAAAATTAAAATAAAAATGAAGAAAATTAAAAATGATACATAATACTTTTTCAACTTATCTATTATCCAATAAATCATTATATTTTATATATCATTTAATAGCAAACATTCATAAATTCTTAAAACAAACATTATTTTGAACAGAATAAATATAAAAATCTTAAAATAATTTATATATTTGCCCCCATAAATTAAAATTAATTGAATAAAAACATGAAGTTTAAGACTAAATTGTTATTGACAATGGGACTAGGGATTGGACTTTCAGCACAAGCTCAAAATCTTAGTCAAATACGCCCAATCACTACGGGAGCACCTTTTCTTAGAATCGCACCTGATGCTCGTTCAGGAGGGATGGCAGACCAAGGGGTAGCTACTACATCTGATGTATTTTCTCAATATTGGAACGCTGCAAAATACCCTTTTGCAAAAGCATCTTCTGCAGTAGGAGTAAGTTATACACCTTATCTAAATAAACTGACTAATGATACATTTCTACTGTATGCTTCTTATTACACTAAATTAGGTGAAGAAAATAGAAGTTCATTAAGTGCAAGTGTATATTACTTCAATATGGGAGAAATTGATCTTTCTAGACTTGTTGGCTCTACAATACAGGAAGCAGGAACTGCAAAACCTAACGAATTTTCTATCGATTTAGCTTATGCCTTAAAACTTTCAGAGAGTTTTTCAATGGCTGTAACAGGGAAATTTATCCGTTCTGATTTATCAGGAGGGTTCAACTCAAACTCTACTTTAAAAGCTGCAAATTCTTTTGCTGTAGATGTGGCAGGATATTATGAATCTCCTATAATGGAAAGCTTTGGAGAAAAAGAAGGTAGAGCCAGAGTAGGTTTGGCTATTCAAAATGTTGGACCTAAACTAGATTACAGTGGAAGTTCAACATCTAAAACTCCACTTCCTACTATCGCTAGGTTAGGAGCTGGATATGATTTATTTTTTAATGATGACAATAGATTAGGACTTACCGCAGAAGTTTCTAAGCTATTAGTTCCAACAGAATATGATGCAAATGGAAATCTACAAGATGTAAGTGTAATCGCTGGTATGGGAAAATCCTTCAATAATAAGAAAAGTTTAATGTATAGCATTGCTGCAGATTACTCTTACCAAGATACTTTTGATGTTAGAGCAGGATATTTCCATGAAAATGCAGAACAAGGAGGAAGAGAGTTTTTCTCTGTGGGATTAGGGATGAAATACCGTGCTTTTGGGTTAGATTTATCCTATTTAATCAATACTTCAAAAATTAATACCGCACTAGACAATACATTAAGATTTGGTCTTACATGGAATATTAATGATTAAAAATAAAAACACCTTTTTAAGAGGTGTTTTTTTATTTGGTTACTATCGTTAAATAATAATCTTCTATTTGGTGATATTCAGCTTGATAAATATCACTATATTTTTCATCAAAAACTCTGCAAGGAATATTTTTAGATTGAGAAAATTCAAAGGGCTGAACCTTATAATATTCTCTAAAAGACCAATATTTAGCTGGATGTATTTTGTATAAAGATTCTTTTATTGCCCAAATAATTGTCAAAAATTCTAATTCTTTTTCATTTTCCACCCACTGATATTCTGTTTTATGGAGAAAACGAGATTTTATTTTTTGTAATTTAGATTGAATTTTTTCTAAATCAAGTCCTATTTTATTTTCAGAAATTGCAACGGTTGCAAAAGGGAAAGAATGACTGATAGAAATATATTTATCTTTAGGCTCTAAATAGGGTTCTCCGTTATCATGATAAAATAATTGATAATCAGGTACTAAATCCCTCAATATCTTCTTTACCATCAATACTTCTATCTTCTTTTTGAAATGATAATTTTTAATTTTTTCAGAAGTTTCCTCATCTAAAAAAATAACCTCCTCCAAGTTATCATCTTCATGATATTTCCAAATTAAAACCGTTGTATTTTTATTTTTTATTTCTCTATAAATAGGCATTCTTAAAAAATTATAATAAATGACCACTTTCTACTTCGTAAGGTTCTTTCCCCTTTTCAAAAATTCTGGTTAATTGAGTTCCTTCTACTCGGATTTCATCTCCTATTCTTCTTATCCAATTCCCCTCACGAAGTCCTATTACTTTAATATCATTTTGTGTCAAGAACTCTTTGATTCTTGTTTCACGAGTTTCTCCATTATGTTTCAATGCTGGATTTAGGTCAAGATAGTGAGGATTAATATTAAAAGGAATCAACCCCATACACTCAAAACTAGGCGGATAGACAATAGGCATATCATTTGTAGTCTTCATATTTAGTCCGCCAATATTACTTCCTGCACTACACCCCAAATAAGGCTTGCCTTGCTCTACATTCTTTTTCAAGATGGACATCAATCCATTTTCATGCAATGTTTTCACCAAAAGAAATGTATTTCCTCCGCCCACGAAATATGCTTTGGCATTTTGTATCGCTTCCTTTGGATTTTCAAATTCATGAATACCTTTTATATCAATTTTAATAGTTTTGAAAAATTGCCTTGCGATTTCCGTATATTCATTATAAGAAATACCACTAGGACGAGCATAAGGAATAAACAAAACATTATCTATTCCTTCATAAAGTTTTTGGATTTCTTCTTTCAAATACTCCAAATAATTCCCCTCAAAAAGTGTAGAAGTAGATGCTAATATGATATTCATTAAAAAATAATTTTCCTTGTCAAAGATACTATTTTATCCATATTGGTCCAAAGTTATTTACTTAATTTTCAAGAAATAATAATCTTAAATAGCTTTTTATTTTCAAAATTTTTGTAATTTGGTCAATCAAAATTTTCATTCATAAAAAAAATGACAACAACAGAGAAACTAATCGCATTGCGTCAAAAGATGCAAGAAAAAAATATTAATGCATTCATTGTATATTCAGCCGATCCCCATATGAGCGAATACCTTCCCGAAGAATGGCAAGAAAGAGCTTGGTTATCAGGCTTTACTGGTTCTGCAGGATTTGTAGTAATTACTGATAAAAAATCAGCTCTTTGGACTGATGGACGATATTTTGTTCAAGCTGAACAAGAATTAGCAAATTCAGAAATTAAATTAATGAAAGAAGGGGTAGATGACACACCCGACTATATTGACTGGATTTTTTCACAAACTCCTGAAAATGGGAAAGTTGCCGTAAATGCTATCGCTACTTCTCATGCTAATTGGCAACTTTTAGAACAAAAATTATCTAAGAAAAATATTATTTTAGTTCACGAACCTTTATTAGAAGAAATTTGGACGGAAAGAACAAAACCTTCTAAAAACAAAATTTTTGTTCACCCCTTAAAATGGGCTGGTAAATCAGTAGAGGAAAAACTCAATGATATTCGCATAAAAATGCAAGAGCAAGAGGCTTCTTTACACATTATTTCTAGTCTCGATGATGTTGCTTGGACTCTTAATCTTCGTGGTAGTGATGTGGATTGTAATCCAGTATTTTTAGGTTATATCGCTCTGTCTCAAAATGATGCTATTCTTTTTGTAGATTTAGAAAAATTAAACCACGAAGCTAAAAAACAATTAGAATTAGCTCAAATAAAAACCCTTCCATATGATGATTTCTTTTCATATTTAGAAACTTTCAAGAATGAAAAAATATTAATTTCCCCTAATAGCAACCATTTTATTTTTAAAACTTTGGGGAAAAATAATGAATTTATTAAAGCTCTTGTTCCAGGTAATTTAATGAAGGCTATAAAGAATGAAACAGAATTAGAAGGATTTAGAAATGTAATGGTAAGAGATGGAGTAGCAATGGTAAAATTTCTTTATTGGCTTAAACATAATGTAGGAAAAGAACCGATGACTGAATTTTCTATTGGTCAAAAGCTGAAAGATTTCCGAGCGGAGGGAGAAAATTTTGTGGGGGAAAGTTTTGGAAGTATTATCGGATATAAAGGAAATGGGGCGATTGTGCATTATTCCGCAAAAAAAGAGGGAAGCAAAGAAGTTACTAATGATGGTAGTGTTTTAATAGATTCAGGTGGGCAATATTTAGAGGGAACTACTGATATTACTAGAATTGTAGCTTTGGGAAAAGTTTCTGAAGAATTTATACAAGATTGCACTTTGGTCTTGAAAGGAATGATCAATCTTTCATTGGCAAAATTCCCAAAAGGAACAAGAGGAGTCCAATTAGATACCATCGCTCGTTTACCTCTTTGGTTGAATGGAAAAGATTACGCACACGGAACAGGTCATGGTGTGGGAAGCTTTATGAATGTACATGAAGGTCCTCAAAATATCAGAAAGGATATGAATCCACAAGAACTTATGGTAGGTATGGTTTGCTCCAATGAACCTGGATTTTATGTTGAAAATCAATACGGTATCCGCCATGAGAATTTGGTAGCAGTTACAGAAATAGAAACTACACCTTTCGGTACTTTTTATGGATTTGAAACCTTAACACTATGTCCATTCTTCAAGGATATTATCAAAAAAGAAATGCTTACAGAAACAGAATTAACTTGGTTAAATACTTACCATAAAACTTGTGAAGAAAAAATATCTCCATATTTAGAAGGAGATGTAAAAAACTGGTTTTTAGAATTGGTAAGCCCTTTATAATTAAAAATAATTTTATAAAAAAACTCCCAAAATTTGGGAGTTTTTAATTTATTCACTTTTTGAAGTTCTTTCTGCTCTTTTTCTATCTTCTTCGGATAAAAGTTTTTTTCTCATTCTGATAAAATTAGGAGTTACTTCTATACATTCATCATGCTGAATATACTCCATGCACTCTTCTAATGAGAAAAGAATCTTTGGAGCAATGCTTCCATCTTTATCTTTTCCTGCAGCACGCATATTATTTAACTGTTTCCCTTCTACAATATTCACTACTAAATCCCCAGGCTTGTTCTGTTCCCCAACAATCATACCCGCATAAACTTCTTCCCCTGGGTCAACGAAAAACTTCCCTCTATCTTGTAATTTTTCAATAGAATAAGCAGTGGTCTGACCTTGATTTTTAGAGATTAAAACTCCATTATTTCTTCCTGCAATCGCACCTTTGAATGGTTTATAATCTACAAATCTATGTGCCATAATAGCCTCACCAGCAGTAGCAGTAAGCATTTGAGAACGAAGCCCTATCAAACCTCTGGAAGGAATTTCAAACTCTAAATGTTGCATTTCTCCTTTAGTTTCCATTATATGAAGGTCACCCTTTCTTTGTGTAGCTAAGTCTATCACTTTTGAAGCATATTCTTCGGGAACATCTACTACCAAAGACTCGTAAGGCTCACATTTTTCTCCATTTATTTCTTTGAAAATTACTTGTGGCTGACCGATTGTCATTTCATACCCTTCTCTTCTCATTGTTTCTATTAAGACAGAAAGATGAAGAATTCCTCTACCAAATACCAAGAAAGTATTAGCATCATCAGTAGTTTGAACCCTCAACGCTAGATTTTTCTCTAATTCTTTATGAAGTCTCTCGCTTAAATGATTAGAAGTCACATATTTACCATCTTTACCAAAGAAAGGAGAATTATTGATAGAAAAAGTCATATTCAATGTAGGTTCATCAATAGTAATCCTACTCAATGGCTCAGGATTTTCTAAATCTACAAAAGTATCCCCAATTTGGAATGCATCAAAACCTACGATGGCACAAATATCTCCCGCAAAAACTTCTTCTACTTTTTTCTTACCCAATCCTTCAAAAACATAAAGTTCTTTTACCTTTCCCTTTACTATTTTATTACCTTCTTGTGCCAATCCTATCCATTGTCCTTCTTTCACTGAACCTCTTGTAATTTTTCCGATAGCTATTCTTCCTAAAAACGAAGAATAATCTAATGAAGTTATCTGCATTTGTAATGTCCCCTCCTCTACTTTTGGAGCTGGAACATACTCTAATATTCCATCTAATAATGGCAAAATACTATCAGAAGGTGTCAAACTAGAATTAAACCAACCCTGTTTAGATGAACCATAAAATGTAGGGAAATCCAATTGTTCTTCCGTAGCATCAAGGTTAAAGAACAAATCAAAAACTTTATCATGAACTTCATCTGGACGGCAGTTATCTTTATCTACTTTGTTAATGACAACTATTGGTTTCAACCCTAATTCCAATGCTTTTTGTAATACAAAACGAGTTTGTGGCATTGGCCCTTCAAAGGCATCTACCAAGAGAATCACTCCATCAGCCATTTTCAAAACTCTTTCCACTTCCCCACCAAAATCGGCGTGCCCTGGGGTATCTATTACATTGATTTTCGTATCTTTATAAGTAACCGAAATATTTTTAGATAAAATTGTAATCCCTCGCTCCCTTTCAAGGTCATTATTATCCATAATCAAATCCCCCGAATCATCAGCTTTTCTGAAAATATTAGTTGCATGAATAATTTTATCTACCAAAGTAGTTTTCCCATGGTCTACATGGGCAATAATCGCAATATTTCTAATGTTTTGCATATATAAATTTTAATATCCGCAAAAATACTAAATAATGTTCAATCATTAATATTCAACTATATTTTTTTTCATATTTAATCAAAAAATCGCTCCCTTTATATAGAGAGCGACTTGAAATTATTTACCTTTTAGGAACATAGACTTTATTTCCATTACTGTTGTAATAATATTGCCCTCCTCTAGGTCCTTGATGAATGGTATTACCACTTCCATAATTATAAGCATCAGGTGAATAATCTATAGCTCGAGAGCCTGAACTGCCTGTGTAAGGATTTGAATTCCCTTGAGTAGAATAATTATCATGGTTAGAGCTATTAGGTCTTGTTTTGTAATGACCCTGAACATGAGTTCCATCTTTTCTAGTGTAACCTTGTTGATAATAAGTGTTTTGGGCACTAATTCCTATCCCAAACATCAAACTTGCGAAAAAAAATATTTTTTTCATTGTAATAAAATTTATTCTCTGCCGAAACCTTAAAACAGAATTTGTTAATATTATAAATTAAAACAAAGAAAAGGCGTAGGTTTCAATACTCCTATTTGTTACACAGAGGTCTTGGATTACCTTATACCAACAAATAGGAAGAAACCCACACCTGTTTTTATACAAGCGTGAGCGTTCTTCACTACTTATTCTGCGGTATATGAAATTTTCCAAGTTTCTGTGTGCAGAATAAAAGCAAACGCTTTTCTATTTTTTCCGGAAATGTTTGGACAAATATAAGAATAAAATAATAAGTTATAATTATTTTTATTCATTCAAAATACAAATTAATCAATATCAGCTATTTAGAATAATTCTAACTCTTTATTTCTTTACCTTTGTCAAAAGAAATTAACTATAAAAATATCATTATTATGTCAATAAGATTAGTAAACGGATGTGTAAATTGTCAAAATTTAACTACGGACAATATTTGTAAAATTCACGAAGCAAAAGTAGAAAATATTCATACTTGTGATAGTTTCAATATGAGAGTTAGCTTAAAGAGTGAAGTAACTTGCATCTCTTGTATTAAATATTTTTCAAACAAGTGCCCTAATCAAACTAAAGCAGCTCCTGATATGCTGTGCAATGCTTGGGCTCCAAAAATTCATTCATAATATCAAAAGCAACTTTTTTCAAGTTGCTTTTTTATTTTAATTTTACTCTAATACTATATCTTTAACTAATTCATACTCAAAACCTCTACTGATTATGTAACGAATAGATTTTATATTTTTTTGATATTCAGGTATAGATTTTAATCCTGAATAATACCTTTCAAAAAGTTTTTTTATCGTATTTTCATAATCTTCATCATCAATTTCATTCATAGATTTATCAATAAGCTTCTCTGAAACTCCTTTGAGTTTGAGCTGATTTTTAATTTTTATCTTTCCCCAATGTTTCAAATAAAATTTTCCTCTAATAAAACTTCTCGCAAAGCGCTCTTCATTTAAATAGTTTTCTTGAATTAAGTATAATAAAATTTCCTCCTTTGCTTCGGGAATTAGCAAAAAATTACGCATTTTTTGTTCCACTTCTTGATGACAACGATCTTGATAAACACAGTAGTTTATCATTTTTTGCTTAATTTCCTCAAAAGTGTAAGATTTTCTTTTTTCTTCCATAATCAAAAAAAATTGCCAAAGCATTTATACCTTGGCAAAAGTAACTTGTTAAGTTCAAACATTGAATAAATTAAGCATTAAATAAAGCTCTATCCTTCATCAAATCATTAACTTTACTTCTTACTGCCGATAATACTTGCTCATTATCAATATTAATAATCACTTCATTGATTAAATCTGCGATAATTTCCATTTCAGCCTCTTTTAATCCCCTTGTAGTGATTGCGGCAGTTCCCAATCTTATACCAGAAGTAATAAATGGCGACTTATCATCATAAGGAACCATATTTTTATTACATGTAATGTCAGCCTTTACTAAGGCTTTTTCTGTTTCTTTTCCATTCACACCTTTATTTCTAAGGTCTATGAGCATTAAATGATTGTCCGTTCCTCCACTCACAATATTATAACCTCTATCTATCATTGCCTTAGCCAAAGCTTTAGCATTTGCTATCACCTGTTTAGCATAAATTTCAAACTTCTTATCAAGAGCTTCTCCATAAGTAACCGCTTTACCTGCTATCACATGTTCTAATGGACCTCCTTGAATACCTGGAAAAACTGATGCATCTAAAACTGCACTCATCATTTTAGTCTCTCCTTTTGGTGTTTTATGTCCGTATGGATTTTCATAATCTTTACCCAACATAATCATTCCTCCTCTTGGACCTCTTAAAGTTTTATGGGTAGTTGTCGTTACAATATGACAATGTTTAAAAGGAGAATTCAATAATTTTTTAGCAACTAGTCCTGCAGGATGGGCAATATCTGCCCAGAGAGTGGCTCCCACTTCATCTGCTACTTCACGAAATTTAGCATAATCTAAATCTCTAGAATAAGCTGAAAAACCTGCTATTATCATCTTGGGCTTTTCTTTTAAAGCTATTTCTCTCATCTGTTGATAATCAATCATTCCAGACTCCTTATCAACTCCATAAAATACTGGATTATAAGTTATTCCAGAAAAATTAACATGTGAACCATGCGTCAAATGTCCTCCCATGGACAAATCCATGCCCATCACCTTATCTCCTGGTTTTAGAACGGATAAATAAACTGCAGCATTTGCTTGTGATCCAGAATGTGGCTGAACATTCACATACTCTACCTCAAATAACTCTTTGGCTCTATTAATGGCTAACTGCTCTATTTCATCTACTACCTCACACCCTCCATAATATCTTCTGCCTGGATAACCTTCTGCATATTTATTAGTCAACACACTTCCCATTGCTTTCATAACTTCATTCGACACGAAGTTCTCCGAAGCAATAAGCTCTATTCCATTTATTTGCCTTTGTTTTTCTTTTTCTATTAAATTGAAAATAATACCTCCCATATCAAAAAATAACAAAATATAATAATTCTAAAATAATTCTTTTCTAATAATATTCTGATTTCTTTCTGGTCCTACAGATACTAAATAAACATTAATCCCCAAGTATTCTTCAATAAACTCTATATATTTTTGAGCATTTTTAGGAAGTTCATCATAACTTCTGGCCATAGTTATATCTTCTTTCCATCCTTTCAACTCTTCATAAACTGGTTCATATTGATATAATTTAGTAGTAGAAGAAGTAAAATAATCTATAATCTTACCATCTTCTGTTTTATATCTTGTAGCTATTTTTAAGGTTTCTAACCCTGTTAAAACATCTAATTTGGTAATCACTAAATTATTGATTCCATTAATCATACAAGCATGTTTTAAAGAAACTAAATCTAGCCACCCTGTTCTTCTTGGTCTTCCTGTTGTAGCACCAAACTCCCCTCCTACTTGTCTGATTTTTTCACCTAAATCATTGTCTAATTCTGTAGGAAAAGGTCCATTTCCTACTCTTGTAGTATATGCTTTTGCTACACCTATAAGATTTTCTAACGCAGTAGGTGGCACCCCCGCCCCTGCACAAACACCACCTGTAGAAGGAGATGACGAAGTTACATAAGGATAAGTACCAAAATCTATATCTAGCATTAGAGCTTGAGCACCTTCAAAAAGAATATTTTTTCCATCTTTGATAGCTTCATTCAGTTCTAATTCTGTATCCACAATCCTTTCTTTCAGCCTCTCTCCTATTTTTAAATACTCTTGATAAATACTTTCAACATCTAAAATTGGTTTTTCAAAATATTTTTCAAAAAGAGCATTTTTAATTTTTAGATTTTTCTCTATTTTTTCTCTTAAAATTTCAGGATTGAGCAAGTCAATCATTCTAATCCCTACTCTTGCAATTTTATCTTCATAGCAAGGACCAATTCCTTTTTTCGTAGTTCCTATTTGAACACCACCTTGCTCTTCTTCTCTGTAAGTATCTAAAAGTATATGATAAGGCATAATCACATGAGCTCTTCTACTGATGAAAATGTGATCTGTTTTCCCTCCTTTTTGCTCTAATGTTTCTATTTCAGTAATAAAAGCTTTCGGGTCTACTACTACTCCATTAGCTATAATACACTTTCCTTTACACTGTAAAACTCCAGAAGGCAAAAGGTGCAATACAAATTTCTCATCTCCTACATAAACAGTGTGTCCTGCATTATTTCCACCTTGGTAGCGAACTACATAATCTGATTTTGCCGAAAGAACATCGGTGATTTTTCCTTTGCCTTCATCTCCATACTGAAGACCTACGACGACATAAGTTGACATAATTATTGTTTCTTAAAAATTATTAGTGATACAAAAATAAACTTTAATTATTTTTGAGCCAAATATTGATCAATTTATTTGTATTAATTTTATCTTATTTAGTATATTTTTTCAATATTTTTTAGTAATTTTGTATTTTGTAATAAAATATGAGTAGTATTAAAATTCACGACAAAACTTTTGTTCCCTATCTTACCCATGATGAGCTTCAAGAAGTAATTAAAAAACTTGCTCTGAAAGTTTATGAAGATTATAAAAATGAAACACCTGTGTTTGTAGGGGTTTTGAATGGTGTTGTAATGTTTTTTTCTGATTTCCTAAAATATTACCCCGGAAATTGTGAAATTGCTTTTTTACAAGTTAGTTCTTATAACGGAGGTTTAGAATCTACAGGAATTGTCCAAAAAAAGATGGAACTCACCAAAGATGTCAAAGGAAGACACATCATCTTAATGGAAGATATTGTAGATACAGGAAATACATTGGAAAGTTTATTCAAATATTTTGAAAGCACTCATAGACCTAAATCTCTCAAAGTAGCCTCACTACTTCTAAAACCTGAAGTTTTTAAGAAAGACTTTAAAGTTGATTATGTAGCGAAAGAAATTCCTAATAAATTTGTTTTAGGCTATGGCTTAGACTATGATGAATTGGGTAGAAACCTTCCTAATCTTTATCAATTAGAAGAAGGGAGAATCAACCATTAAAATACAAGAACTATAAATAAAATAAATTATAATTTACTACCACAAAGCATCTATTAAATCATGATCAACATAGTATTATTTGGCCCTCCAGGAAGTGGAAAAGGCACTCAAGCTCAAAATCTTATCAATAGATTTAATCTAAAACAAATTTCAACAGGAGATTTATTCCGTTTCAATATTAAAAATGAAACAGAATTAGGAAAATTAGCAAAATCTTATATGGATAAAGGAGAACTTGTGCCAGACCAAGTAACCATAGATATGCTGATAGAGGAGTTGAGAAAACCTACCAAAACACAAGGATTTATTTTTGATGGATTTCCTAGGACTGCTTTCCAAACAGATGCTTTGGAGAATATTGTAAAAGATGTTCTAAATTCTCAAATAGACATTTGTCTATCTCTTGTAGTAGAAGATGAAATTTTAGTAAAAAGACTTTTAGAAAGAGGAAAAACAAGTGGTAGAACAGATGATTCTAATGAAGATATTATTAAAAATAGAATAAAAGAATACTACGCTAAGACTGCCGAAGTTGCAGAACTTTACAAAAAACAAGGTAAGTATGTGGAAATTAATGGTGTAGGAGAAATTGCTGAAATTGCAGAAAAACTTTTTACAGAAGTAGAAAAAGTTAAATAATTAAAAATATCACTATTTATTAGAAATTAATTGAATATTTTTTACAATTTTTGGCACAATTATTTCATATAATAAATTGATTATAAAATGTTGACTAAAAAATGAGACAATTAAAAATCACAAAACAGGTAACCAATAGAGAAACCGCATCACTAGATAAATACTTACAGGAAATTGGAAAAGTAGAGTTAATTACAGCTGATGAAGAAGTAGTATTGGCTCAAAAAATTAGAAATGGAGACAAAGTAGCACTAGAAAAATTGATTAAAGCCAATCTTAGATTTGTAGTTTCTGTATCTAAGCAATATCAAAATCAAGGACTTTCTTTACCAGATCTTATCAATGAAGGTAATTTAGGGCTAATGAAGGCAGCAAAAAGATATGATGAAACCAGAGGTTTTAAGTTTATTTCTTATGCCGTATGGTGGATTAGACAATCTATACTCCAAGCTTTAGCAGAACAATCAAGAATTGTAAGACTTCCGTTAAATAAGATTGGTTCTATCAATAAAATCAACAAAGCTTATGCTCAATTAGAACAAGAAAATGAACGATCACCTTCCCCTGAAGAATTGGCAGAGGTCTTGGATATGAGTGAAGAAGATGTAAAGGAATCCATGAAGCAATCTGGAAGACACCTTTCCATGGATGCTCCATTAGTCGAAGGAGAGGATTCTAACTTATATGATGTTTTGCGTTCAGGAGAGTCTCCTAGTCCAGATAAAGAATTAATGTTGGAATCTTTACAAATAGAAATTGAAAGAGCTTTACAAACCCTCACACCGAGAGAAGCCGATTTGGTAAGACTTTATTTTGGATTAAATGGAAAACATCCCATGACTTTAGAAGAAATAGGAGAAACTTTTGACCTAACAAGAGAAAGAGTTAGACAAATAAAAGAAAAGGCCATAAAAAGATTAAAACACAATAGCAGAAGCAAAATTCTTAAATCTTATTTAGGAAAATAATCAATAAAAACTTCTTCATAATGGGGAAGTTTTTACTTATACTATAACATGATATGATTATTCAAGCGAAAAATATTTTCAAATCTTATGGGGACTTAGAGGTTCTAAAAGGAGTAAATTTAGAAATAAATCAAGGAGAAGTAGTTTCTATAGTTGGAGAATCTGGAGCTGGAAAATCTACATTGTTACAAATTTTAGGAACATTAGATTTACCGACAGATATTCAAAACAAACATACGGAAATTTTAATAGCGGGAGAATCTTTTCTAAAAATGAATGATATCCAGTTATCTAAATTTAGAAATACAAATATTGGGTTTGTTTTTCAGCATCATCAACTTCTTCCTGAATTTACAGCCATAGAAAATGTCATGCTTCCTATAAGAATTGCAGGAAAAAATCCGAAAGATTTTGAAAATAAAGCGTACCAACTTTTTGAAGAATTGAATGTTATAGATAGAAGGCATCATAAACCTAAAAACTTATCAGGAGGAGAAGCCCAGAGAGTTGCAGTTATCAGAGCATTGATTCATTCTCCTAAAATAATTTTTGCGGATGAACCTACAGGAAACTTAGATTCTAAAAACGCTGATTCTCTTCATCAACTTTTTTTTGATTTAAGAGATAAATATAATCAGACATTCGTTATCATTACCCATAACCTTATTTTAGCGGATAGCACCGATAGAAAATTAGTAATGAAAGATGGTATAATCTTGTGATTTACAAAAAATTAAAAAGAGCATATCAAATAGTTATGCTCTTTTTTAATATTAAAATGCTTTAATTCTATAAATCATTCCTAACATAAAACGATTAGTAGAATTATCTAAATTATCAAGATATTTGTAATTATATTTACGACCAACATAAGTAAAGAAAAATCTCAAATCCTGTCCCTTAAATGGCATATGCTCCACCGATATAGAATAACCAAAAGATTTTCTATGCGTATCTAAAACTCCAGCTGGAACATCTCCTACCCTTGCATAATCATAAGTTCCTTTTAAAATAAAATTCCACTGCTCATTAGGCTGATATACAGCTTGATAAATAAAAGAATTATAAATTACATTTTTTAATATTTCATTACTTCCAACTACTTGTGCATATCTTTTTTTATCCAAATCCTCATGTGCTCTCATATAATCAAAGAACATATAAAACTTAGGTAAATGTAATTTTGTCCCCAAAGTTATCATAGTATTTCCATAATGCTTGGCTTCTTGCTCATATCCTATTGCCCAACGAGTTTGTAAAATACCATTAAATAAATTTCCATTCCAATTAAAAATATAAGCCAAAGGAGATTTACTTTCTACAATATCTTCCGTTCCTACAAGAGGAGTTCCATCTTCTTTAGAATAATTTTCTCTAAATTTCTTATTCCCTGAATTTGTTACATTTATATTAAATTCATGATTTTTATTAGGCATATATGTTAATAACCCTCCAATAACAAAAGGTGTCATATGATTTATAAAATCAGAATATTCATAAACATAAATAGGATTATCATCAAACTCAAAACCACCCCATGACTGACTTATTTTACCACCAGTAATCGCTACTTTTTTATTTATTTTAAAACCTACATACATCATATCCGTAGCAGTAGATAGATTATCTTGTGAAGAAGGACCTGTATTTCTATTAAGACGATGACGCAATCTATAAAAAATTTTTTCCGTCAAATCTCCGCTAAACTCTAATCTTAACTGATTCATTTTAAAGCCCAATGCCATTTCTCTATCTTTATTTTCATCAGACATTTCAAAAGCCGTCTGAGTATTAAGATAGACATTAAATTTATCAGATTTTTCCTTTAAGACATTAACATGCTCTTTCCACTGCTCATCTTCTTGAGCCATCATCATTCCGCTCATAAATAATACAGCGGATACTCCCAAAATTTTTTTCATTTATAACTTATATTTTAACTTAATATTCATTAAAATACCGCTGAATCTGCTTCCAATCTTTGGTTTTAGTTAAAGAAAGCATCAATAAAACTCTTGCTTTTTGAGGATTTAAAGTTTGTGATACCACGAAATGATATTGTGCATCATCTATTTCCGCATCTAAAGTAGTTGCTCCCATAGGTACACGAGAAGACCTTACGATTTGTATTCCTTTCTTTTGAGCATCCACAGCTAATTCAAATAACTTATGGTAAAAATTTCCATTTCCTACGCCGGCATAAACTATACCATCAAACCTAGCATCTATCAAAGCTTTCATTGGCAATTCAGAGGCGTTTGAATACCCATAAACAATCCCAACTTTTGGTAATGAATTCAAATTTTGAATATCAAAAACTGATTGTGTTGTATGCTTATTTTGAACTAATCTCGTGAAAAAAGGTTTACCATTATGGATATAAGCTAAATTCCCAAAATTTGCTCCTTTGAAAGTTTCTACCGCAAGAGTATTAGTTTTAATTACATCTTTCGCATCAAGCACTACATCATTCATTACCACCATTACACCTCTATTTTGTGCATTTTTATCACTGGCAACGGCTACTGCATTATAAAGATTTAGCGGACCATCAGCACTCATTCCTGTAGAAGGTCTCATTGCTCCTACCATTACAACAGGTTTAGAACTATTAACTGTCAGATTTAGAAAATAAGCTGTTTCCTCCATAGTATCCGTTCCATGAGTAATCACCACTCCATCAAATCCTTCTTTGTTTAACAATTCATTGATTCGTTTTGCTAATTTTAACCAAACATCATCATTCATATCTTGCGAACCTATTTTTACCAATTGCTCTCCGCTCACTTCTGCAATGGTATTAATTTCAGGAACAGCTAGTAAGAGTTGCTGAATCCCCACTTCTCCTGCTTTATAATTACTTTTTGTAGCAGATGTACTCACTCCCGCAATAGTCCCACCTGTAGCAATAATCCTAATTTTAGGCTTTTGAGACCAAACTAAGACAACGATAAAAATTGCCCATAATAATGTTATCTTTCTAAATACTCTCATAAAATATTTATTAATGTTGCAATATTAATAAACTTTTATTAAAAAATCAACATATTTATTTTAAAAAAAACATCTATTTTTATTTAATTTATAAATAATTATACTTTTTGATATATATTTATTTAATAAAAAAAGGCTATTTTTCAAAAATAACCTTCTTAATATTAATTTTTTATTCCTTCCAAAAAATCCTTAAAAGTTCCAAAAGTATTCCCATTTTTCTTTAGCCAAGCCAAAAATTCATCAAAACGAGCCACCATTTTTTCGCCTGTATTTTTTGTGGTAAAATTAGGCAATTGGTATTTGGGATTTTTTATTTCAGCAAATTCCCAAGGATGGAAATAAATATTCAAATACCCATCTTTCCTTAAAGCATTCTTCGCCAGAATCTGATAAATCCACATAGGAAAGTTATGAAAACTCAACCAAAATAAAGGAATTCTCAATAAAGAAACCGAAGCAGGAATCTGTAAAACTCCTTTTTGATAAAAATATTTACGAGAAATACCTAAATTATTATATCTACCTGGCAAAAAAGTAGGATTTATAGATGAATTATAAATGTATCCTGCATCAAATACATCATTCTCTCCTACAGGACTCATTCTCGGCATTCTTAATCCAACAACTTCTGTGAGAAACATTTCTTCTAATCTTTCCTTTGATTTTCGTAAATCCGCCACTTCAAATTGAGAATGATAATAAGTATGAGAAGCTAACTCATGCCCTTCCCTTAACAAGCGATTAACTAAATCTTTACACTGCTCAGCAAAGACAACCGTTGAGAAAAAAGTAGCTTTAGCATTATGTTTTTTTAACAAATCCAAAATTCTTTCTAGCCCCATACGAGAAACATCTATTTGCTCTTCAAAAGAGATTTCTCCATTATACTCTAATGGCATGTCAAATTCTTCTATATCAAAAGAAAGTAAAATCATCTTTATTTATTTTGTGCTTAATATTATAAAAATTACTAAAAATTTCTAGAACGAATAATATAATTAGGGCGACCTTTCACTTGCTTAAAGATTTTGCCTAAATAAATTCCTAAAATCCCCAAAATAATTAACTGCACTCCTCCGAAGAATACGATAGTCATAATCAACGATGCCCAACCTGAAATCTCAGTTTTAGTGAGAAATGCATATAGTACATATGGGATATACAGCAAAGATAAACTTGAAAATATAAACCCCAAATAAGTTGCTAAATATAAAGGTTTTACACTAAAAGAAGTAATACCTGTGAAAGCAAATTTAAGCATCTTTTTCAAATCGTAACTACTTTGTCCAGAAAAACGCTCACCTGCCACGAACTCTATCCCCGTTTGCTTAAACCCCATCCAGCTCGTCAACCCACGAAGAAATAAATCATCCTCTTTCAAATTTTTCATCACTTGTGCCACAGAACTATCTATCAGTCTAAAATCTGAACCACCGCCATTCGTTAAATCAACATCGGAAATTTGGGATAAAAATCGGTAAAACAAATTTGAAGTTTTTCTTTTAAAATAAGGTATTTCTTTCGGATAAGAACGAATGGTATAAACAATATCATAGCCCTGCTCCCACTTTTTAACCATCTGAGGAATAAGCTCTGGCGGATGTTGTAAATCTCCGTCCATAGAGATTATTACATTACCATCTGCATAGTCCATCCCTGCTTTTACAGCAGGTTGATGCCCAAAATTTCGAGAAAACTCTATATATTTTATTTCAGGAAAATCCAAAGCCATTTCCTCTAATCGGCTCTGGGTATTATCCCTACTTCCATCATTTACAAAGATAATTTCAAAACTATATCCCTGCATATTCTCAAAAACAGATTTTATTCTTTGATATACAGGCATCAAATTTCCTTCTTCATTATATGCAGGAATGACAATAGATATTTTTTTCATTTTTAATGGAATATATAATTTATCTTAAATCATAATCTTTTTCAAAATCACTCGTTATAAGTTCATAAATCACTTTGAACCAAACCAAAGAACATGGTAATGCTTTTAAGGAATATTTGATAATATATTCTTGTTTGATATACCTTGGAAATAAATCTGAAGAACCAAAACAAGTCAAAATCATGACAAAAATCAATAAACCAATATCCCATTTAGATCTATTGCTTTTTATTAAAAACCAAATCATTACGCCAGTTACGGCAATAATGTATGTTGGCGATTCTGAACCTGAACTAAACAAAACCAAAAATAACAGCGTAGAAGCCAAAATCATCATTTGAAAAGACAAATATTGATATTGCCTGAACCGAAGATACGGCAGTCCAAACACCAAAATCCCTGGCACCAAAAATACAAAATTAGAAATATTGGGATTCCCTAAAACTCTCCTTATAATCCCCATCAATGAAAAATCTTGCCGATTATATAAAACTTGGTTAGACAAATTTTTTTCTGTTAAAGATTGATACCAGTCTATATAAGACTGAAGCCCAAATTCCACACTGGAAATAAACATCGGTAAAACAAGAAATAGGAAAACTCCTAAAATCAACGAACCGATAAATTTCTTTTTATCTTTAACAAAAAAAAATGATGATAAGCCTACAATTCCATAAATTTTGACAAATAATCCTACCAAAATAGACATCGCTGACTGTACCTCCTTTCGCTCATAAATGTATACAGCCGATAAAATAATGAGAGCAACCAACCCTACATTAAACTGAAAACTCAAAGCTGCAGTAAGATATTCTTGCAAACACAACCAGCCCAGCCATGCTTTTTTTTCACTTGAAAAAGGTAATTTAGAAAAAGCATAAACTAATAAACCAGCATTAGTTAAATTCCATAAAATCCCTCCCAAAGCATCAGGCAAAATCGCAAAAGGAGCAATCAATAAACTGAAAAATATTCCGTAATGATTACTATCAAAATATAATTCAGGATATTCTAAATACAAATTTTTCTGCTCCCAAGTATGCCAAAATACATGCTTGAATATCAAATAATTATTATAATCTTCTTCCCCACGAATATACTTACTCCATGCTGTAATAACCGAAGCTAATAAATAAACGACATAAATATTTTTAGGCTGAGAAATGAAATGATAAAATTTTGTTCTCACTCATTTAATTTTTGCAAAGATAAAAGAATATAAATTTATATTTCTAAATCATTACAAGAAATATCCCTAAAAACAAAAACCACTCTATTCAAGAGCGGTTTTTATCATTTTTATACAGAAACATTATTTTCTCTCAAAGCATTATTCAGAGAGGTTTTCTTATCAGTAGATTCTTTTCTCTTACCAATAATCAATGCACATGGCACTTGAAACTCTCCTGCTGGAAATTTTTTCGTATAACTACCAGGAATAACCACAGAACGAGCAGGAACTCGCCCTTTCATCTCTACTGGTGTTTCTCCCGTCACATCTATAATTTTTGTAGAGCCTGTCAGAACTACATTAGCTCCTAAAACTGCTTCTTTTTCCACATGAACACCTTCTACTACAATACATCTTGAGCCTATAAAACAATCATCTTCTATAATTACAGGAGCAGCTTGTAATGGTTCTAAAACCCCTCCAATTCCTACTCCTCCACTTAAATGGACATTTTTACCTATTTGAGCACAGCTTCCCACTGTAGCCCAAGTATCCACCATAGTTCCGCTATCTACATATGCCCCAATATTTACATAAGATGGCATTAAAATAGCCCCAGGTGCGATGAATGCCCCCTCTCTTGCCACAGCATGCGGAACAACTCTCACTCCTTTTTCAGCATAATTTTTCTTTAATGGAATTTTGTCATGAAATTCAAAAGGTCCAACTTCTATGGTTTCCATTTTCTGAATAGGGAAATACATTACCACTGCTTTTTTCACCCATTCATTCACCTTCCACCCTCCTTCTATTGGTTCTGCTACACGGATTTTTCCTAAATCTAACTCTTTCACTACTTCACGAACCGCATTTTGATACTCCTCTTGCTGAAGTAGTTCTCGGTTATCCCATGCTTGTTCTATTTTCGTCTGTAAACTCATCTTTTATTTTAAATTTAATGTTTATATTTTTATTAAGAAATTACTCTTTTTGCAAATAAAAATGCTTTATTCCAATAACTTTCATCAAGAGATGAAATAATCACTCCTCTTTTCGTAGAAGCATGTATAAATTTTATTTCACCACTCTGCTCTATCGTATGAACAATACCAATATGAGAAACATCACTGCTTCCGTTTATTGTCGCGAAAAATAATAAGTCCCCTCTTCTTACATCTTTAATATGAATATGCATTCCTTCTTTTGCTTGGTCGATGGAGCGTCTAGGCATCTTTATATGATTATCTCCAAAAACCCGAACAATAAGCCCAGAACAATCCATTCCCGAACTTGTCATCCCTCCCAACTTATAAGGAACACCCAAATAATTTTCCGCATTAGAAAGAATATTGGTTGTTAATAAACTTTCCTTTTTATCTTTATTTTTTGATTTTAAACTTCCAGCTGTTGTGATAGTTTTATGACCATGTGCATGATTTACCGCACTGCATGAGGTAAAAAAAATAGCGATACTAAATAAAACCAAAAAAAATTTCATAAGGTCAAAAGTATAAAATTTATTTCCTTTATCAAAATAGATTTTCTAAATGAACATTATTTTTATGAACAATTAAATTTATTAGCTTCCTAATAAAAGTCCAATCGCAGGCGTTCCATCTTCTTCATAACCATGAATTTCAATTCCTTCAAAGAAAATTCTATCACCTAAATCTTTATTGCACAAAGTATTATGAATTTTTAACAAAAAATCTATCGCCCCAAACTGGTTATCATCATCGGCATATAATTCTGCCAAAATCTCTGCATAATGAAGATTCCCCTCCGAAGATTTTTGAAGAGTATCAGGATTGAGCAAAGTTTCATTTTCTAAAATATCCTCTTTCCCTCTAATATAGGCATCATAAATCAACTTCACTTTTGGAACCTTGAAAATCGTTGCAAAAGGATTAAAACCCTCCTGAATATTTCCTATATCAAGATTATATTGTTTAACATCTTCTAAAAAGCTCATGAGCGAACGATAATACACCCCATTAAAAGCCCAAGCAATTCCATCTAAAATGTATTCTTTATTTTTCGGCTGGAAATCTGCACAAGAATTCACCCGATGAACATCAACCACAGGCGGATAAGGAATTTCGGCTTCTATAAATTTATCCATCAGCTCATTCGCGGAATAATTTAGTTTATACAAAGTCTCTTGCGGATATAACGGTACGAGAGTATAAAAGTTAATCTTTTTTCCTGTCGGTAACATAACCTTCGCAGGAATGAAATCCCCCTCTTCATCTTTCCCTTCTGTCGCATTCAAAAGCATGATACAGTCAAACCCCGTTCCCTCTATGATTTTCCCAGCAGGAATCGTATGCCCAGCATCCAAATAAGCCCCCTCTGTGATAGGCAAACGAGCCAATATTTTCAGCCAGCGAATAGGCCAATAATCTTTTTCATTTGCACTTTTAATCTTCCAATCGGGCGGTAAATAAATCACCAATTCCGCAAAAGAATTTTCACTTTCTGAAACAGGCATAGAATAAGCCCCCATGCCTCCCGTTACTAAAGTATAATAATTACGCTCTGGTGTAGGCTCTATGATATAAATATCACAATGAATATCAGGAGAAACTAACTCATGAAAAACATCGTTGAACTTACCAAAAATTTTATCAATATAACTTTCTAATGCCTCTACTTCTTCCTCTTTATAAAGATAAGATTGATTTTCTTGATTAAATTTCAAACAATGATTTTCTGTATCATAAGAAATATATCCCGATTTCAAACTCCTATCCAAAAATTCCACCCATTCTCTTACGCTGTCAAAAAGATGAGAAACTTCAAAATCTTCTAATTTTTCTGCGAGATTTACCATAATTACCTGACCATCTCCTTCATCAAAATCTACACAAAGCATATATTCGCCTGTAAGAATAGGAATCCATTTAGGGTTAAATAATTGATTTTGAGATAAAATCTCATCAGAAAAATTTTCTAATTTTACTTCTTGCCAATTTTCACCGTAATGTTTTTTAACAAAATTTAACCAGTCTTCCTGTATTTGAGCAACCTCCTTTAACCCTACAAATCTTTGTTCCCCCAAAATAAGATTTTCTTGCTTCTGCCCACTGAAAGTTCTATGCAACTGCTTGAAACCCTCTGTTAATTTAATATCATGTTGATTATCAAACTCTTGCAAATATTCATCCGTTACACCATCATCTAAAATTTCCACCAAATCAGATGCATTTTCCTTCAAATACATCAATATTCTATCTAAAGTGTATTCCACGCCGCCTTTCCCTCCTTCAAAAGCCTCTTCAAGCGAGATGTTATATTTTTGACTAATTTCTATAATCTCCAAAAACTCCTCCTTTTCACCAGAAATTTCTTCATATTTTTGAAAATGCTTTTTCGCTTCATCTATTTGATTTAGATAAAAATAAGAATATCCTATTCGATAGTTCCAAATAGCAGTATCTTTCTCTTCTTCCTCAATATACTTAAAAATTTCTATTGCTTTTCGCAGATAATCTTTATTTTTCTCCGTAGAATCAAACCAATATAAATTATTATACGCCCTCCCCAATTCTCCTAAAACAGGCGTGGTTCTCTGCTCTATGGGGAGATTTTCTATAAAATCTACAATCGCTCTGATTTTATCATTTTCATTAAAACTCTCTACCTTCTTTAATATTTGTTGCTCTGTCATTTTTTACTTGATAAAAGTTATTGTATTTCAAAATTCATTGGTGCATCCAATCTAGGAAATTTATTATTACTAACAAATTTTTTACCTGAACAATCAATCTCTTTCCAGCCTTTTTTCTTTCCTAAATCTCCAACTTCCACCACATAAGGCACAAAATCAATTTCTTCTTCACCTTCTCTTAAAATCTCTTTATACTGCACCCCCACATCTAAGATACATTTAAAATCTGTATTCAATTTTACATTTCTATAAATAATATCAAGATGAGAATCCTTATTTTCAGGAATTTCAAAATAATCTTCATATCCTTTTGTATCTCCTTTTAAATCTCCCATTGCTTTCAATGCAAAAAATAAAGCTTTGGTGTAAAACTCTCGGGTTTTATACCTTTTATAATCATTCTCAAAATGTCCCCCTTCAAATAATATAACAGGTATTCCAGCTTTCATGAAATTATCCCCAGAAGATGTTGGATAAAATTCATCTGTATATCTCGCTATGTGACTCGGCATCTTCTCACTCATCTGATGATAGATAGCAGAAATAATTGCCATGCTTTTTTTTCTGTTTTCAGTAAGTATCCTTTCTACATTTTCTGATGGAGATAAAAAAGAAAGTGTGGCTGGGTGTATTCTATCTGTGGAAAAAACGGTTCTCTGCTCATGCAAATTTAGAGCATAATCATATTTTTTCGTTAATGCCACTTGCTTCAATAATTTCATTTCAATACTAGATTCCTTCAAAAAATCCCTGTTAATATCTATATCCAAGGCATTTCTTCTCGTCCAGACTTCGGAACCATCAGGATTAAGCATAAAAATAAAATCCAATTGAATATAATCCCAAATACTCTTTAGTTCTGGTTGATTTTCTAATGAAACTAATAAATCTAACATCGCATGAGTTGCATTACTCTCATTACCATGCATTTGCGACCATGCTAAAACATTCACATTACCCCTACCTATAGAGAATAAGTAAATCGACTTTCCCAAAGTTGATTTTCCAATCTCTCGTATATTATCTCTAAAATTTTCTTGAAGATAATCAAATAACTTTTGAGGTAAAATATAACGATTAGGGAAATTTACATTTTTGAAATACTTAAACAGCATATTTTTATTTTTTAGAATTATATGCAAAAATACAATATTTTTAATTTACATTGATATACTAAAATAACCTCCTTCTTAATTAACTTTTGACAATTTGTCAGTGGATATTATTGTTAATTACATTTTATTTAATTAAAAATTATAATATATCTAAAATCAATTAATTATAAAATTTATATAAAGTTAAATGTAACATTACTTTAATACAAAAAATAAAATATAATTACCAGATGAGTAAAAACAATTGTAATTCACATTATTTTATTTTTGTAAATGAATACATGTGTTTACTTTTGTAAAAAACAGCTTTTTTGTTTTATTTAGTATATTTGCCCAATTAACTTCATATATGTCAAACGAAATATTATTTTTAGTAGGATTTTTCACTTTTATCTGCGGTATCCTTATTTTAGATCTTGGTATCTTTTCTAAAAAATCGAATATAATCTCCCTAAAACAAGCTGGAATCATGAGTTTTCTCATGGTGTTTTTATCTCTTGTATTTTATTTTATTTTACTAGAATATGGACATCTTCTCCATGGAATTGATAACATGGAAAAGTTAAAACATACTATAGAAAAACACTCCCACCCTATTGATATTATACCTAATGACTTTGAACATAGTATTCAATTGTATAATATGAATTTAGGCTTAGAATACATGACGGGATATATTGTAGAAAAAGCCCTTTCTGTGGATAATATTTTTATAATAGTTTTAATATTTACCACCTTTAATGTAGATAAGAAAAATTATCATAGAGTCTTATTTTGGGGAATTTTTGGGGCAATTATCATGCGATTTATTTTTATTTTTGTGGGTGCAACTTTAATTTCTGAGTTTAATTGGATTTTATACATTTTTGGTATTTTCCTTATATATACTGGGATTAAAATGTTCAAGCCAGAAGAGCAAGAACAAATCGACACGAAAAATCATCCTGTAATAAAATTTAGCAAGAAATTTTTTAAGGTTCATGATGAATTTATTGATAACAAATTTTTCATTACCATAGAAGGGGTAAAAAAGATAACTCCCTTATTTTTAGTACTTATCATTATTGAATTCACAGATCTAATCTTTGCTGTAGATTCCATTCCTGCTATATTTTCTGTAACTAAAGACCCTTATATCGTATTTTTCTCTAATATCTTTGCTATATTAGGACTTCGCTCTATGTTTTTCTTATTAGCGGGAATTATAGATAAATTCAAATATCTAAAAATCGGCTTATCTTTTCTGCTTATTTTTATAGGAATAAAAATGTTAGCTCATCATTACATGAAAGATTGGGGCTTTACAACTACTCATTCCTTGATGATTATTTTAGGTATTTTAACGATAAGCATTTTAGCATCTCTCTTTATTCCTGATAGAAAAAAATAAAATTATCATTTTAGTTAATTTACAATAATGAAAAATATAATTACCTAAAATATAAGTAGTTGTATTTTTTAATTCACTTTTGTAATCAATTTATTTTTCTGATAATTTACTTTTGTATTTACTTGTGTAAAATATATTTTTTACATTTGTATATGGAATTAAACAATCGTATTCAAAAAATCATACAATATTCTATGCTTACCGCATCTGAATTTGCCGATGAAATAGGTGTTCAACGCTCTAATATTTCTCATATAATTTCAGGGAGGAATAAACCCTCTCTAGATTTTATCATAAAAATAAAAGATAGATTTCCTGAAATACAATGGGAATGGATTATTGAAGGAAAAGGAGAAATGATAAAATCAATCAGTTCTATTAATTCTCTTCAAGAGAGTAAGATTAATTTTAATGAAAGAGAGAAAAATTCTAATACAGATTTATTCAGCATTATCAACTCTCCCTCCTATCCCATAGCAGAAAATAAATCAATTCCTAATCCTTCAGAATTGAATATTTCTGCTCCTAATATTGAAAAAGAAAAAATAAACGATTCTCAAACATTAGAAGAAGAATCTATACTATCAGAAAATAATAATAACCAAAATTCTAAAACTAAAATAAAAAAAATTATCATTTTTTACGAAAATGGAAAATTTGAAGCCTACGAACCTTAAAATTAATTTGTAATTTCAAAAAAAAACTATACCTTTGCGAAATGTTAATCAACCTCTGACGAGAGCCGTGAATGTTGTTTAGCAGTTAAACTTTATTATTTTATAAAATATTATGGATTTAATCAAGTATGTACAGGATAAGTACATTACAAAAAAAGAGTTTCCTGAGTTCAAAGCTGGTGACACAATCACTGTTTATTACGAAATTAAAGAAGGACAAAAAACAAGAACTCAGTTCTTTAAAGGAGTAGTAATTCAATTAAGAGGAACTGGTGCTACAAAAACATTTACCATCAGAAAAATGAGTGGTGATGTAGGTGTAGAGAGAGTTTTCCCTATTAACATGCCTGCTCTACAAAAAATAGAGGTAGAGAAAAGAGGTAAAGTTAGAAGAGCTAGAATCTACTACTTTAGAAGTCTTAGAGGTAAAAAGGCAAGAATCAAAGGTAGATCTTTCTAATCCAAGACTTGAAAAATACAATAAAGAGCCATTCATATTTAATGGCTCTTTATTTTTTTTAATGATTTTGATGATTATTATAAGCTAAAATTATTTTTTTTACAATAGGATGCCTTACCACATCTTCCTCATTGAGATATACGAAACCAATCCCTTCTACATTTGATAAAATATTCATCGCTTCTTTTAATCCAGAATGTTGATTTTTAGGCAAATCTACTTGACTGGGATCTCCTGTAATGATGAATTTTGCATTTATTCCCATTCTCGTTAAAAACATTTTCATTTGAGAATGTGTAGTATTTTGTGCCTCATCTAAAATTACAAATGCATCATCCAATGTTCTCCCACGCATAAATGCTAAAGGTGCCACCTCTATCACTTTTTTTTCTATGAAATTTTCTAATCTCTCATGCGGAATCATGTCTCTCAATGCATCATAAAGCGGTTGTAAATATGGATCTAATTTTTCCTTTAAATCACCAGGTAAAAAACCTAAACTCTCCCCTGCCTCTACAGCAGGTCGTGTCAAAATAATTCTTTTTATCTCTTTATTTTTCAGTGCTTTAACAGCAAGAGCAACGCTTGTATAAGTTTTCCCTGTCCCTGCAGGTCCTATTGCAAAAATCATATCATTTTTTTCACATTCTCTTACTAATCGTTTAAGATTAGTTGTTTTTGCTTTGATAATTTTTCCATTTACCCCTTTTACAATAATATCTTGATCAAAAATAAGTTGTTTTTCAGTCTCACTTTTAATATGAAGAATATTCTCCACATCTTTTAAATCAATATGATGATGAATTATTATAAAATTGACAATGTCATTCAATTTTTGCTCTAAAATATTCAAAACCTCCCGACTCCCCATTGCAAAAACATAGGAATCTCTTCCTGTAATTTTCAAAGTAGGAAAAGTAGATTTTATTAAGTTAAAATACTGATTATTAACCCCATAAAAAGTTTTCACATCAATATTTTTGATTTCATAATTTAATTCAAACATTTAATATAATTTACAGAATACTATTTTTTTCAAAAATAAGCAATATCTTTGTAATTTAAATAGATGTATGTCAATTATTACCCTTACCACAGATTTAGGTATTGTAGACCACCGAGTTCCAAGCATCAAAGGTAGTATTTTGAGCTTAGAACCAAGTGTTCCCATTATTGATATCACTCATAATATAGAGCCTTATAATCTCATCCAAACCACATATATATTAAAAAATACTTATCATCATTTTCCCGTAGGAAGTATTCATATTATTGCTGTAGATAGCCTTTATCACAAAGATAGGAAGTTTTTAGTTTGTAAAGCAGGAGGACACTATTTTATATTACCAGATAACGGACTTTTTAGTTTAATGTTTCAAAATATTAAACCTGAAAAATCTTATGAAATCACTATTAATAATAGATTTGATGATATCGTAAATTTTACTCCCATAGATATTTTTGTGCCTGTCGCCGTCCATCTTTTTCGTGGAGGAATTCCTGAAGTTATAGGAAGAGAAATTACAGAGATTAAAGAAATTTATTTTCCGAAACCCGACTTCAATGAAAATGAAAACTTACTCATTGGAGAGGTTATTTATATTGATCATTTCGGAAATGCAATTACAAATATTAACAAAGATTTTTTCAATAAACACCTTGCTGGCTTTGAAAATTTTAAAATAAAAATAAGAGGCTATAATCTCACAAAAATTGTGCAAAAAATTACAGATATTATCCCAAATTTCGAACAAGAATTTGATTATCATGGAAATGCTGCCGCTATGTTTAATGAATGTAATTTATTAGAAATCGGAATTTATAAATCTAATAAAAATAATGGTGCATCCTCTCTTATGGGACTAAATATCGGTACAAAAATCTATATAGAATTTTCTTAATTTTTAATCTTAACTAAACAGAACACAGCATAATTTAGCATATCATAATAATTTGCCTCCAAACCTTCGGAAACTATAGTCTTACCCTTATTATCTTCTATTTGTTTGGTTCTCAATACTTTCTGGTAAATTAAATCCGTAATAGAAGTTACCCTCATTTCTCTCCAAGCTTCACCATAATCATGATTTTTTTTCTCCATTAAATCTCGTGCTTTAATGGCAAAGTTATGATACATTTGCAAAATATCTTCACGAGAATCATTATCAAGACCTGTTGCTACCCCTTTATTTAACTGAATAAGCCCTATAATCGCATAATTTACAATGGCAATAAACCCTTCCTCTTCACTCTCTTCTACCATTTGATTTTCAACTGTTTGCAAGGTTCTAATTCTATTAATTTTAATATAAATCTGGTCTGTTACCGAACTCGGGCGAAGCACTCGCCACGCAGCACCATAATCAGTTAATTTTTTCTCAAAGAGACTTCCACAAATATTTAGTACCTCAGTAAACTGTTGAACTGTTTTTTCCATCATTAAAAAATTATCCGCCAAAGATAAGAAATTTGATGATTGTTTGTTACATTTGTCCTATGAAAAATATCACTTCTTTTTCCATGAATTGTAATGGTCAACTGATAGATTTATCCCAACCAAAAATCATGGGAATTCTCAATATTACTCCTGATAGTTTCTCTGATGGTGGGAAATTTAATTCCCTGTATGAAGCTTTAAAACAAACTGAAAAAATGCTAAGTGAAGGTACTGATATTATTGATATAGGAGCCCAATCTACCCGACCAAATTCTAATTATCTATCTCATTTAGAAGAGATTGGTAGATTAAAAAACATACTCCCTTTCATTAGAAAAGAATTTCCAAATACTATTATTTCTCTGGATACCTTTCATAGTAAAGTGGTTGATTTTGGATATAATGAAGGCATTGATATGATTAATGATATCTCAGGTGGACAGTATGATGAAAATATGTTTTCAATAGCTGGAAAAACCCAACTTCCATACATCTTAACTCATGGTAATTCTACTTATGAAACCATGCATGAAAAAACTAATCATGAAGATATTATTCTCAACATTAATTATTTTTTTTCTGAAAAAATTAATAATTTATATCTTCATGATGTAAAGGATATTATTCTTGACCCTGGCTTTGGATTTGGAAAAAGTATTGAAGCTCAATATCAATTAACCAATGAATTGGAATACATTTCTTTTGGTAAATATCCTATACTTATTGGGATTTCAAGAAAATCTTTTATCTATAAACCACTCAATAAATCTCCCCACGAAATCAATGAAGAAACCCAAAATCTTCATCTAAAAATGCTTAAAAAAGGAGCAAAAATATTGAGAGTGCATGATGTATTAGAAACTAAAAAAACTATTGAATATTTTAACTCTTTAATATTAAACGAGATTTAACGCACTTATTTTCTTATCTTTGTGAACAATATTATTTTTTTATAAATATTCATTATATAAATTAAAATGTCAAATTTCGTAGACTATGTAAAAATCCATTGTAAATCTGGTCATGGTGGAGCTGGTTCTGCCCATCTTCGAAGAGAAAAGTATATTCCAAAAGGTGGTCCAGATGGTGGTGATGGTGGTAGAGGTGGGCATATCATCATGAAAGGAAATGCTCATGAATGGACACTTTTACCTCTCCGTTATACCCGTCATGTAAAAGCAGAAAATGGACAACCAGGAGGAAAAAATCAATTAACAGGGCGTTTCGGTGAAGATGTTTATATAGAAGTGCCTATTGGAACAATTGCCAGAAATGAAGACGGTGAAATTATTGGTGAAATTTTAGAAGATGGTCAAGAAGTTATTCTTATGCACGGCGGAAAAGGTGGGTTGGGCAATGAACATTTCAAGTCAGCAACCAACCAAACTCCTCGTTATGCCCAACCTGGGTTGCCTGGACAGGAGGGTTACATCGTATTTGAATTAAAAGTCTTAGCAGATGTCGGGCTAGTAGGATTTCCTAATGCAGGAAAATCTACCCTATTATCCGCTATTTCTGCTGCAAAACCTAAAATTGCTGACTATGCTTTTACCACTCTCACCCCTAACTTGGGCATTGTAGATTATAGAAATTATAAGTCTTTTGTCATGGCTGATATTCCTGGTATTATAGAAGGAGCAGCAGAAGGCAAAGGCTTAGGACATAGATTTTTAAGACATATTGAGAGAAATTCCATCTTGCTATTTATGATTCCTGCCGATTCCGAAAATCATTATAAAGAATTTCAAATTTTAGAAAATGAATTAAAAGAATATAATCCCGAACTTTTAGATAAAGATTTTATCATTTCCGTTTCTAAATCTGACCTCTTAGATGATGAGTTGAAAAAAGAAATCTCTGCCGAATTTCCTAAAAACCAACAACCTATTTTCTTTTCTGGTGCTACTAGCGAAGGACTTATTGAACTAAAAGACACCATATGGAAACATCTTCATAGTTAAAATTATAGTATGGAAATAGAAAATACGCAAATATACACTGCTAAAGATTTTGCCTCTGATCAAGATGTAAAATGGTGTCCTGGGTGTGGAGATTATTCAATTTTGAAACAAGTGCAAAGCATTCTTCCTGAAATTGGAGTTAAAAAAGAGAATATGGTCTTCATTTCAGGAATTGGTTGTTCTTCCAGATTTCCCTACTACATGAATACTTACGGAATGCACAGTATCCATGGTAGAGCACCGGCTATTGCTACGGGCATTAAATTAGCCAATCCAGACCTTAATGTATGGATTATTACAGGAGATGGAGATGGATTAAGCATCGGAGGAAATCATTTTATTCATCTCATGAGAAGGAATCTAGATGTCAATGTACTTCTCTTTAATAATGAAATTTATGGCTTGACAAAAGGGCAATATTCTCCTACTTCTCATCAAGGTTTGAAAACTAAATCTTCCCCATTTGGAGTGATTGACCAACCATTTAATCCTTTAAGTTTAGCCTTAGGAAGTGGTGCTACTTTCGTGTCTCGTGCATTGGATAGAGAGCCTAAAAATCTACGAAATGTGCTTTTAGAAGCCCAAAATCATAAGGGCACTTCATTCATTGAAATTTACCAAAATTGTATTATTTTCAATGATGGAGTTTTTGATGAATTTACGAATAAAGCCACCAAAGATGATGCAAATCTCTATTTAGAACAAGGTCAACCTTTGAAGTTTGGAAAAGATTTATCCAAAGGAATTATTTTAGAAGATTTAGAGCCTAAAATCATTGACATTGCTAAAAATACAAATGAAAATCAACTCTGGATTCATGATGAAGGCAACATCTTAAAAGCCCAAATATTAGCAAAATTTGGTTTTGATGAAGAATTTATAGATTTCCCAAGACCTTTCGGAGTTCTTTATAAAAAATCTAAACCTACTTATGATGAAGTATTTACTCACCAAGTAGATAACATCAAGAAAAAGCCTGATATGCAAAGCATTCTTAACGGAAAAATCACTTGGAATAATGAATAATCGCCACATCTTAATTTAAGATATGGCGATTTTTACCATAATTTTAGTAAAAAATACTTCTTTTATATCGTATAATTTTATACATTTGTAGGGATTAAAAATACTAAAAAACACCATGATTTTTATTCAAAAATATTTGTACAAATCATCCGCTGAGTATAATTTTGCACAGCACAGCAC
>CAUSDX010000012.1:0-36329 GCA_963530615.1 uncultured Flavobacteriaceae bacterium | reverse complement strand
AGAGCAATCTTATAGCAAAGCGGTGTATTGGTATCAAAAAGCAGCAGAGCAAGGTAATGCAGTGGCTCAATATATTTTAGGAGTTGCCTACTATAATTGAGAAGGAGTAGAGCAATCTCATAGCAAAGGGGTGTATTGGTGGGAAAAATCCGCAGAGCAAGGTAATGCAGAGGCTCAAAATAATTTAGGAGTTGCCTACTATAATGGAGAAGGAGTAGAGCAATCTTATAGCAAAGCGGTGTATTGGTATCAAAAATCCGCAGAGCAAGGTAATGCAGTGGCTCAAAATAATTTAGGAGTTGCCTACTATAATGGAGAAGGAGTAGAGCAATCTTATAGCAAAGCGGTGTATTGGTATCAAAAATCCGCAGAGCAAGGTAATGTAGATGCTCAATATAATTTAGGAGTTGCTTACTATAATGGAGAAGGAGTAGATAAGTCTTATAGCAAAACGGTGTATTGGTTACGAAAAGCCTGTGAAAACTTTAATGATGAAGCCTGTGAATTTCTTAATAAGATAAAAAAATAATCTATTTCAGTAAGATTTTTTATAAAAACATCCAGTGGCATTGATGTAATACTTCTCTAATCATCAATGCCACTTTTTTCTATTGAATAAAAATCATTATTTTTGCATATATAAAAAAATAAGA
Organism: uncultured Flavobacteriaceae bacterium; assembly: GCA_963530615.1. Classification (GTDB taxonomy): domain Bacteria; phylum Bacteroidota; class Bacteroidia; order Flavobacteriales; family Weeksellaceae; genus JABCPE02. The sequence continues at coordinate 35,676 of CAUSDX010000012.1, read as the reverse complement.
ATATGGCATTATCAGAACAGGAAATTATCCGTAGAGAAAAATTGGAAAAACTGACCCAAATGGGTATCAATGCTTTTCCTGCCGAAGAATATACGATTACAGACACCACAGAGTCTATCAAAAATAATTTTGAAGAAGGGAAAAAGGTAAAACTTGCTGGGAGACTCGTTTCCAGAAGGATTCAAGGAAAGGCATCTTTCGCTGAATTACAAGATTCTTTGGGGCGTGTACAGGTGTATTTTAATAGAGATGAAATCTGCCCTAATGATAATAAAGACCTTTATAATGAAGTGTATAAACATCTTTTAGATATTGGAGATATTATCGGTATAGAGGGGGAACTGTTTAAAACACAAGTAGGAGAGATGACCGTAATGGTAAAAAACTTTACTCTTTTAACGAAGACTCTTCGCCCATTGCCTTTCGCTAAAACCGATGAAAATGGAGTGGTGCATGATGCTTTTAATGACCCAGAGCTGAGATACAGACAGCGTTATGTAGATTTGGTGGTAAATCCTCATGTGAAAGAAACTTTCGTGAAAAGAACCAAATTATTCAATGCGATGCGTCAGTTCTTCAATGATGCTGGTTATTTTGAGGTAGAGACACCTGTTTTACAGCCTATCCCAGGGGGAGCATCCGCAAGACCTTTCATCACTCATCATAATGCATTGGATATTCCTTTATATCTGAGAATTGCCAATGAATTATATTTAAAAAGATTGATTGTAGGTGGTTTTGATGGGGTATATGAGTTTTCTAAAAACTTCCGAAATGAAGGTATGGATAGGACTCATAACCCTGAGTTCACCGCTATGGAAATTTATGTAGCTTATAAGGATTATAATTGGATGATGGATTTCACTGAAAAGCTTTTAGAACATTGTGCTATTGCAGTGAATGGAACTACCAAAGCAACTTTCGGAGAGCATGAAATAGATTTCAAAGCTCCTTACGAAAGAATATCTATGACTGATGCCATCAAAAAATTTACAGGTTTTGATATTACAGGAAAAACAGAGGAGGAGTTGAGAACCTTTGCCAAGTCCATTGGTATTGAAGTAGATGAAACGATGGGCAAAGGAAAACTCATTGATGAAATCTTCGGAGAAAAATGTGAGGGTAACTTTATCCAGCCAACTTTCATCACGGATTATCCCGTAGAGATGTCGCCACTTACGAAAAAACACAGAAGCAAAGAAGGCCTAACAGAGAGATTTGAACTCATGGTTTGCGGTAAAGAGATTGCCAATGCCTACTCCGAGCTTAATGACCCTATTGACCAGAGAGAGAGATTTGAAGAGCAATTAAGACTATCTGAAAAAGGTGATGATGAAGCAATGTTTATCGACCAAGATTTTCTCCGTGCATTAGAGTATGGAATGCCACCAACGGCAGGTTTGGGTATTGGTATAGATAGATTGATTATGTTCTTGACTAATAATGTATCTATCCAAGAGGTGTTATTCTTCCCACAGATGAAACCAGAGAAAAAAGCTCCAAGCTTTGAGTTGAGTGATGATGAAAAGGTTATTTTGGATATTCTTAATGCTCAAAGTGATGCAGTGGAACTTAGTGTAGTAAAAGAAAAATCAGCTTTATCAGGTAAAAAATGGGATAAAGCCACTAAAAATCTTACAAAAAATAACATCATAAAAGTAGAAAAAATAAATGATGTTCTACTGATGAAATTAGTGTAAAAACTGACCTAGTAATCTGAAATAATTACTAGGTTTCTAATTTTATATAAAACAAAAAAAGCGAACAGAAATTTGTTCGCTTTGATTTGAATATATTTTAATTTTCTTTTAATCCATCTACTTCGTAATTGATACGCTCTATTTTAGCGTCTTTTAGAGAGTAATAAGCTCCAACTACTTTAATTTCTCCTTTATCTTCTTTTTCTTTGATATATGGACTTCTTTTACGGATTTCATCGATTGTATATTTCACATTATTAACAGCTACATCATGAATATATTGTTTATTTTTTGTAGATTTTTCTCCTTGGAAAGATTTATCTGTCAGAGCAATTGCAGGTTTTATTTTTGCCAGCATTTCTGTAATATTCCCTAATTTAACATCATCAATAGTACTCTTGATAGCTCCACAATTTTCATGCCCTAAAACCATGATTACTTTTGAACCTGATTTTATAGCATATTCCATACTACCCAATTGATCTACATCTACAAAATTTCCAGCAACTCTACCTACAAAAAGATCTCCAATACCTTGATCAAGTACATCTTCTACAGGTACTCTACTATCAATACAACTTAAAACAAAGGCTTTAGGATATTGTCCATCAACTGCTTGTAAAACTGCTTTTGAGTGGTCTCTGGCAGTAACTACACCTGTTCTAAAACGCTCATTTCCTGCTGCTAATTGCTGGATTACATCATCAGGAGACAGTTTTTTTTGTTCATCTTCTGATAAAACATGATATTCTGTGATTTCTACTTTATCTACATCTAATTCCCTTACATGTTCATGTTTTGCTTTGTGTTTTCTTTCGTGATTTTCATGCTCTTTTTTACAAGATGAAAATGCTAAAAGTACTCCCAAAATTAATGAAGATTTCAATACTAATTTTTTCATAAAATTCTAATTTTATGTGCAAAATTAAGAAAAAATATATACAAAGAAAAAATACTTTTATATATTTTAATAAAATTTATGATAAATAGATATGAAAAGCACAACTTTAATTTAATAAAGTTGTGCTTTGATTTTGATAATGAATATTTAGATATTATTTTTTTACTTTTTTTGTTTTTGTAGGTTTGATATTTTTGTTAGGTTGATAAAAATGCTCATAGGCATATTGTGCAGCCTTATAAAGGTCTATTACTCCACCAGAAACAGAAATTTGGTCAAAATTTTCATTTTCTGTAGTATTAGCATTTACAGAAGATTTATTTGTAGTTTTTACCAAAGCTTCCTTTATTTGCTGTGGAGTGAGATTTGGTATATATGCCCAAAGTACAGCAGCTGCACCAGCTACCATAGGAGATGCCATGGAAGTTCCTGGGAAATATTCGTATTTACCATCAGGGATAGTGGAATATATATCTTGCCCAGGAGCAAACACATCTACCATTTTTCCATTATAGTTAGAAAAACTAGCTCTTAAAGCATCACTGTCATTTGTACTAGCTCCTACTACAATCATATTGCTGATGAAAGGTTTTTCATCTTTTTGGCTTTTGAAATTTGTAGGAAAATACTCGTGTATTTCTATATTTTCATTATCATTTCCTGCTGCTTTTACCAATAATACACCTTTTTCTTCTGCATATTTAAGAGCATCCCAAACATGTTTTTTACCAGGAGAAATAGCTTTACCAAAACTCATATTGAGAATTTTTGCCCCATTATCTACAGCGTATCTGATAGCATTTGCCACATCTTTATCTCTCTCATCGCCATCTGGAACTGTTCTTACAGTCATAATTTTTGCTACTTTATAAGCTACCCCATACTGAATTTCATCTCCATGAGGTAGACCTGCGATAATACCTGCAACATGAGAGCCATGAGATGCATCGGGTCCTTCATAACTATTATTACCATAAAATCTTTCACTATAATCATTATAATTATCACCTACTAATTCTGCTCTAGTATCAAAATCTGCATTATAGTGTATGGTAGCTTGAGATTTATAGTGTTTTAGAGCTTCTTTTATCTCATCATTTAATATTTTCTCAACCTCTTGAGATGTTTTTCCTATATTTTTTTCATCTTGAAGGAGAGCAGACAAAATATGAATATTTCTCTGTTTTTCTTGGGAGTCAATTTTGATTGAGTTTAAGTTCTCTTGTGTTAATGTTTTTTGTCCCAAAGTGGCTACAATACTTGGAATAGCTTCGCTAAATCCAGAAAAATATTGATAATTTTTTTTAGCCTCTGAACCTTTTTTGTCAAAAATATCTTTGGATTTTTTATACATTTCATATTCTTCTGGCATATTTGCTTGATTTGCTTTATTTTTAGCAGAATCATTGCCTTCAAAAATATCTCTGTATTTTTTTACAACTCTTGAAACTTCTAAATTATCTTCATTGACATCTCCATTTTTTCCTCCGAGGAAATTCCATCCAAAAACATCATCTACATAGCCATTTCCATCGTCATCAATTCCATTACCAGGGATTTCTTTTGGATTTTTCCACATATTTTCTGTTAAACCAGGGTGATCTACTTCTACACCACTATCTAAAACACCTACAACAATGGTTTTTGGTTTTAATCCTTTGGATTCTAAGAAATTATAAGCATTTTGAGTATTAACACCATAAACATTAGTCGTAGCAAAATCTTTATGATACCATGTTTTTAAATCATTATCTTGGGATTTTTCTTGTGCAAAAGAAAACTCGAATGTCGCCAAGAAAGCGACAGCAATAATTACTTTTTTCATATTCAAAAATTTTATTTGTAAATTTATAAATCAATGACTTCACCTTGTTCTGCAAAGATAATATTTATCCCTTTTTCATGCAATGCATGAAGTTCTGTTTTTATTTTTTGATGAACATTTTTCTTTTGCTTGATATGAGTAATGATAAGGTTTAATCCTGTTAAATTCGTGTTGTATTTCTTTACTATATTTTCTAATTTTGTCATTTCTTCTATCAATAGAGCAGGGGTTAAATGTCCATAAAGTTGATTTTCTGGCTGTTCATTGCTGTAAGAACACTCAATGGCAATACCTTTCAGAGTTTTATCCTTTATAAAAGGTGCTATTTCTGTCCATAAATCTTTCAGTTGATTTGTTTTTTCTATTCTATCGGCACCAGTATCGCCCAAATAAAGGAAATATTGATTTTGAGGATTTTTAATTAACGCTGTAGAACTTAGATTTTTTCCTGTATGGCTCAAATAAAACATCTTCAGCATCAAACTTGTGTTTTCAACATTTATCCACTCCTTTTCTTTAAGCTTATGATAAATATATTTGCCCAAAATAGGTTTTTCTCCTTCGTTGGCAAAATTAGCCCAAGTATCCCAAGAAAATAAATGTTTTTGAAAAGCATGGATAACAAAATCAGCTGCATGAATTTTCTTTGGAGTATCATCAGGAGAGTTGATAACTAATCCAGATGTATGGTCAAAATGCGGATGAGAGATGAAATATCCTTTTATTTTTTCCTTCAAAAAAGTTTCTGGATTTTCTTGAATATTATTTTTTTCAAAATAAGTTTTTATTCCAAAATGAATCGTACCCGCATCTAAAGAAAGATATTTTTCTTCTTGAAAATCGGAGATAAGGTAAGAAGATAGATTGCTTTCATCTAATCCCCCTGTAACACCTAATGGCAAAATCCTGAAATTTTGAGCAAATAAAAATTGTCCCAAAAACACTAATGGAAATAAATAAAATTTATTCATATATAACTTTTAAGATTTTTTAAATAGGAATAGCTTTCAGGTCCGATATTACAAAGTAAATCAAGAATGGATAAATCTTTGATAAATCCTAATTTATCAGAAAATGTTTGATAATATTCTTTTTGTGGCATTTCTGCTTCTTTTTTTGCCGAAAAACACTCTCTAAAATCCTTTTCTTCAGGAGATTTTATATATTCTTCAGTTAAAGAAAATTCCTTATTTATCTTTAAAATATTATTAATAATTTCTAAAGATTTTAAATTAAAATCTATTAAAAATTTAGGTTGGTTTTCGTATATTTTTTCTAAATAATTTTCATAATATTCAAAATATGGAGAAGATTGATAGGCAGTTTTGATGGATTTCCAATGGAGATTTTGCCATCTCTCGGCATAAGATATTTCAATGTCCTTAAAGGCTCTTTTTCCGTTATGATGAATGGGAATGATGAGAGACAACTTCCCATTTGCTCCAAAAATACAAGTTCTATTTCGATAAGTTTGTTTTGGGAAATGTTCAAATTGCTCAAAAGTAATCTGGTTATTTCCATCAGAAAAAACCGAAAACCACGAAATAGGCGGTAAATAGAATAGAGGTAATAAAATTTTTTGCATTTTATATTGAAGATTTTTCTAAAAGTAGGCTGACCCACTCTTCTCGTTGGATTTTATTTTTAAGGGTTAAATTTTGTGCTGTGCAAACTTCTAAAATATCCTCTACATCAAAGAAACAAAGCCCAGAAAGCAAGAGTTTTCCACCATCATTAAGTATAGAAACATATGTCGGAATATCAGAAATTAAAATATTTCTATTGATATTCGCTAAAATAATATCAAAATTTTCTTTACCAAGATTTTCAGCTGTCCCAAGTTGTATCTCTAAATCTACTTGATTTCTTAAAGCATTTTCTTTAGAGTTCTCTACAGACCATTCATCAATGTCTATTGCGGTGGTTTTTCCTGCTCCTTTTAGTTTTGCAAAAATCGCTAAAATGGAAGTTCCGCAGCCCATATCGAGGACTTTTTTATCAGAGAAGTCCATTTCTAACATTTGTTGAATCATCAGATATGTCGTCGCATGATGTCCTGTGCCAAAAGACATTTTAGGCTGAATGATAATTTCATAATCTGTATTCTGTGGCTCATGAAATTCTGCACGAATAAGCACTTTTTCCTCTACATTGATAGGGGAGAAATTCTTTTCCCATTCTTCATTCCAATTGATGTTCGGCATTTCTTGGTAAGTGTAAGAAATTTGTACTTCTTCATGGCTCATTAACCAGAGATTTTTAAGATTTTCTTCTTGAAATAAATCCGTAGGGATATATCCTAAAATACCATTAGCTTCTTCTGTAAAACTATCAAAACCAATGTTGATGAGCTCTGCCATAAGGATTTCATTCCAAGGATAAAGAGGTCCTATTTTAAAGTTAAATTCAAGGTAATTTGTCATTTTTTAATTGATAAACTTTTGATTATAATTTAATTTGTGCAGATAATTTTATATTGAATCTAGAAGGATTGGTTGTAAAATTAACATTCGTATTATTCAGATGAGTTAATCTATGGGTGAAATCTACTCTTAAAAATCTGAAAATGTTAGAAATACCATAACCTAGTTCCATATAAGGTTTATTGTTTAAGCTGTTTAATATACCTTCGCTGTTAAATTTATCATCTAAATTTCCGATGAGATAATTAAAAGTAATGTGATTTCTCCAGCTTAATTTTTTAATCAAAGGAATACTATTAGTAATCAAGCCTTCCAGATTTTGGGTGTATTGTAGTGAAGCATATTTATTGCTCGTAAATTCAAAAAACCTCATCATATTAAAAGCATCTTTATTATAAAATACAAACTCATTTCCTAAATGATTTTCCAATAGAGGATATGGAACTTTATCGGGGATAATACCACCAGTCAGAGAAATTTCTCCTCGCCCTAAAATCCCCATAGGGATATTTTGTTTGATATTTAGATGCAATTTATTATACTCAAAATCTCCACCAAATAATCCTTTTATCCCATGTGTAAATCTAAAAGTAACGGTAGGATAATAAATATTATTAGCCAATTTTATTTGTTGGTTTCTGTTTTCTGATTGAATATTTTTTCTTCCAGGTTTCCATTGTGTTTCCCAAATCATTTCACTTGTTTTAAAATTGTGAAAAGCTTGTCCATTTTCATCAAAATAAGAAAAATCAAACAAGGGGCTAAACGATGAGTGATTAAAAATAAATTTTTGGGTAATGGAGTTTAGAATATCCATTTGGAAATAGGCCTGATAATTATTCTTCCAAAAAGGTTTTCTCACGGAGATTTTTCCATTTTTAGAAAAGGCATCAAAAAGGCTTCTTGTTTTTACATAAGAATTTCCATATTGTAATGCTACTTGATCTAAATCACGAGAAGCAGAAACCCCAGCTTGTATCCAAGGTTCACGGGAGATGATATAATCTACATTTCCTCCGTATTTGAATTGATTATCCTTGAAGCCATATCCCAAATATCCTCCTAAAACCCATTTTCTGCTAAATGCTGTAGTTGTTCTAAATCCTGCTCTTAATCTAATGCCTTCAATATCATTATAACCACCAGTGTATAGAATAGGTCCTAGTTCAATTTTTCCTATTTTATAGTAGCCATTCATTATTGTCTCTATAATATCTAAATAGGATTTAATAGAGGGAAGTTTCTTGATTTCTTGAATGGTGGCATACATTTTTTGCTCTCCTGTTGTGAGAGGTTCATGTCTATTGGTTTCCCAATAAGCTTCGTCATTTTGGGAGGCATTTGGCATCATAACTAGAGGATGCTTGAAGGTATTTTTATCAAAATTTTGGTTGATTTTAATATTCTTACTAGAAGTATAAAATTTTAATAATCCGCCCATACCATTTTTCCCTAATTTAGCTGTCTCTACGGAAATTCGGGATTTAATAGGCATGAATATTTCTGTATCTTCAAGTTCGGTCAGTTCTTGCTCTATTTTAATATTATTAATAAAGTTAAGATTTGCCGATGGTGAGATTTTTGCTTCTATTTTATAAAGGGAATAATTGCTATGAGAAATGAGTAAAGTTCCTTCAAAAGCTAAATCGGAAGCTCTTTTAGGTTTATATGCAATTTTATAAAAACCTTGGTCGTTTTCTTCATAATTTCTATCTAGTAATTCATAATCATACAATAATGCAAAATTATCATTAATGGGGGAGATGAAAACTTTATCCAAAACATTGATATGATTATTATAAAAATTATATTTGATAAAAGTGGAACTGATAAGCTGGGCAAATAAGGTATCATCTTCTATTCCTACACCCTCTACTTTACTTTTTTTTATGAATTCTGCTGTTTTATTAGAGCTTTTTTGATGGTAATAATCTGAAATATTTTCTGAAATAAAAATAGGCAATACCGCAGACTCTTCTGGGTTAGTATTATTCCCATAAGATTCCATGATATTTTTTAAGTCTTTATAAACCTGTTTATTCTGAAATTTATTCCCTAAACTATTCATCATGATTTCCATACGAGTATGGTTTTCAGAAGAGTAAGAGTCTAAATTTTCAGGGTTGTTGATAGGCTTTCTTTCTACTAATTTTGCTAAGATTTCGTGAGCAGGATTTTTGTATTTTTTTTTCTTTTTTTTAGAAATGGTAACGACCTCTATATCACTGGATTTATGATTGTCATGACTTTGAGCAAATGCCATAATACTTAAAAATAATAGCCCCGTTGCCGATAATTTTTTCATATCAATAATATCCGATTTATATAACAAGCAGCAAAAATAAAAAAAAATAATAAAGAATGAGAATACTAAGTTTAATTAAGATAGTATGTGCTATATATTGCTTCTGATAACTCAATGAAATCTAATAAGGTTAAGATTTACAAAAAAATATAATTAGGTTATAGGAGAGTAGAATTTTTTTACCCTTCTTTAATTTGTAAAATAGGAATATTTTTATTAATAGTCGGCTAAAAACTGAAACAATTTTAGTATTTTATATAAATTTTGTCTATCTTTGCAAACTTAATCTTAAATGAATTAAGCCAAATTTAAATACTACAAAAATGAAGGAGTTTTCTAAGGAAGTCTATCTGAAATGGTTTGAAGATATGACGATGTGGAGAAGATTTGAAGACAAATGTCGTTCTCTTTATTTGAAACAAAAAATCAGAGGTTTTTTACATCTATATAATGGTCAAGAAGCTATCCCAGCTGGTTTTACTCATGCTATGGATATGTCCAAAGACAGCATGATTACCGCATATAGATGTCATGTCCATCCTATGGCAATGGGAGTAGATCCCAAGCGTATTTTAGCAGAACTTTGTGGTAAGGCTACTGGAACTTCTCAAGGTCTTGGTGGTTCTATGCATATTTTTAGCAAAGAGCATCGTTTTTATGGTGGTCATGGAATTGTAGGGGGACAAATTCCACTCGGAGCAGGAATTGCTTTCGCGGATAAATATTTTGACAGAAAGGCGGTGAATATCTGCTTCTTTGGAGATGGAGCTGCAAGGCAAGGTTCACTTCATGAAACTTTTAACATGGCTATGAATTGGAAATTACCAGTAGTTTTTGTAGTTGAAAATAACAATTATGCTATGGGAACATCTGTGAAAAGAACGGCAAATCATGAAGATATTTATAAATTAGGTTTAGGGTATGATATGCCTTGTCTTTCCGTAGATGCTATGGATCCTGTAAAAGTAGCTGAAGTCGCTCACGAAGCTATTGAAAGAGCAAGAAGAGGTGATGGACCAACTTTTATTGAGGCAAAAACTTATCGTTTCCGTGGACATTCTATGTCTGATGCCGAAGCTTATAGAACTAAAGATGAAGTAGCTGAGGCCAAAAATGATGACCCTATTCTTCTAGTAAAAAATAGGATTTTAGAAAATAATTGGGCTACAGAAAATGAATTGGAGGAAATAGAAAACAAGGTTAAAATTTTTATAGATGAATGTGAAAACTTCGCTGAAACATCTCCTTTCCCAGATACAGAAGTAATGTACAAGTATGTATATTCTCAAACAGATTATCCTTTTTTAGATAAATTAGAAAAATAAATGGTCAATATTTTTCTATAATAAATTGAATTAAAATACTATGGCAGAATTGATTACAATGCCTCGTTTGTCTGATACAATGACAGAAGGTAAAGTGGCTAAATGGCATAAAAATATAGGTGATAAAGTAAAAGAAGGAGATGTTTTAGCCGAAATAGAAACTGATAAAGCAGTTCAAGATTTTGAAAGTGAATTTGATGGAGTTTTGCTCTACATAGGAGTAGCGGAAGGTAATCCTGCGGCTGTAGACAGTATTTTGGCAATTATCGGTAAAGAAGGAGAAGATATTAGTCAACTTATCAATGGAGCAAATATTTCTCAATCTCAAGATTCTGAAAATAAAAATTCTTCCGAAAAAGAAGAGGTAACAAAAATCATTGTTCAAAAAGAATCTCAACAGAGAATTAACATCTCTCCTTTGGCAAAAAAAATAGCAGCAGAAAAAGGTATTGATATTACCACTATAAAAGGAAGTGGTGATCATGGAAGGATTGTAAAGAGAGATGTAGAAGGATTGCAAATAACTTCTCGTCAGGTATCTGAAGTGATTAATAATACTTCAAGTTCTATGAATTATCCTGATTTTATGAATGTTGATGACAGTGAGACTCCAAATTCTCAAATCAGAAATATCATTGCAAAACGCCTTGCTGAAAGTAAATTCACCGCACCTCATTATTATCTCATGGTAGAGGTGGATATGGGGAATGCCATCAATGCAAGAAAGGAAATGAATGACATTTCAGAAATGAAGATTTCATTTAATGATATTATTATCAAAGCGGTAGCCTTATCCTTGAAGAAACATAAACAAATCAATAGCAGTTGGGCAGAGGATAAGATTATTCATCATGGCAATATTAATATTGGTGTGGCAGTTGCGATAGAAGATGGTTTAGTGGTTCCTGTTTTGAAGAATGCTGATTTTATGAGTTTTAGTCAAATTTCTACTTCGGTGAAGGATTTAGCAAGTAGAGCAAAAAATAAAGGGCTAAAAGCGAATGAGATGGAAGGTAGCACATTTTCTATTTCCAATTTAGGAATGTTTGGAATAGAAAGCTTTACTTCTATTATCAATCAGCCTAATTCTTGTATTTTATCAGTTGGAGCTATTTTAGAAAAACCTATTGTAAGGAATGGTGAAATAAAGGTAGGGCATATAATGAAATTGTCTCTGGCTTGTGATCATCGAGTAGTAGATGGAGCTACTGGAGCTCAATTTTTACAAACATTAAAAGGATATTTAGAGCAGCCTATAAGCATGTTTATATAAAATTTAAATAAAAATATCGCCATAAATGAAGGCGATATTTTTTTATAAAGTCTTTTTTGAAAAATTTATATTTTTGCTATATGAATCAGGATACAATTTGTGCATTAGCTACGGCTAATGGTACAGGAGCGATAGGTGTTATTAGAGTTTCTGGAAATGAAGCTTTTAGTATTGTAAATAAAGTTTTTAAGGGTAAAGATTTAAGCAAAGTAGAATCCCACACTGTGCATTATGGTTGGATTTATGATGTTCAAAATGAAGAAAAAGAATTCATAGATGAAGTAATGGTTTCTATTTTTCATGCTCCAAAAACTTTTACAACAGAAAATTCTGTGGAAATTTCTTTTCATGGCTCGTTACATATTGGTAGAAAAATTTTGGAGATTTTGGTGAAAAATGGAGCAAGAATGGCAAAAGCAGGAGAGTTTACGATGCGTGCTTTTATGAATGGTAGGATAGACCTTTCTCAAGCGGAGAGTATAGCGGATTTAATAGCTTCAGAAAGTGAGGCTTCACGAAAAATAGCTTTAAATCAATTAAAAGGAGGAATTTCTGATGAAATTTCATTACTTAGAAATGATTTGCTCAATTTTGTGTCTTTAATAGAATTGGAATTAGATTTTTCAGAAGAAGATGTGGAATTTGCAGACCGTTCGGCTTTAGTAAAATTGTTAGATAAGCTTAAATTTCAGATTTCAAGTTTAATTAATAGTTTTCAATATGGAAATGCGATAAAAAACGGAATAGAAGTAGCAATTGTAGGGAAACCGAATGCAGGAAAATCCACCCTTTTAAACACTCTTCTGAAAGAGGAAAGGGCGATAGTTAGTGATATCGCTGGGACAACAAGGGACACAATAGAGGAGGTGCTCAATATAGAAGGTACGGCATTTAGGTTTATTGATACAGCAGGAATTCGTGAAACTACCGATGTTATCGAAGAAATTGGTGTAAAAAAAGCGAAGGAAAAGATTGAAACTGCTCAAATCCTACTTTATCTCTATGATGAGTTTGATTCTAATGAAGAAGAAGTGATTGATTTTGTAAAAGGAATATATCGTAAGGATTTGAAAATTATACTCTTACAAAATAAAATAGATTTAGCAAAAGGTCTTGAAAAATCTGATTTTTATCAAAAAATAAGTTCTGTTTTATCACCTAATTATACAACTTCTATCTTAGAAATTTCAGCAAAAAATCAAACAGATGCAGAAAGAATCAAGCAAGAGTTGTCTAATTTTGTAGAAAGTTTGAAATCAGAAGAAAATAATGTGGTAATTACCAATCAACGCCATTATGAAGCTTTGCAAAAGGCTTTAGATTCTGTGAAACGAGTAGAAGAAGCTATTGCTTATCAAATACATACGGAACTTTTAGCCTACGAGTTGAAATCTGCATTGGAGCATCTTGGAGAAATTTCAGGTGAATTTACTAATGATGAAGTCTTAGGGAATATTTTTAGTAAATTTTGTATTGGTAAATAATCTCTGTTTTTACAAAGTATTGATAATGAGGTTTTTGTCTTTATAAAATACTATTTTACAATGAATTATCATTAAAATTTTTGATACTTCTTGATACTTTTTGTTGTTTTTTGATACTTTTTTAGGGGTTTAATTTTTTTATAAAGGGGTTTAACTCTATATACATTTGCTCTATAATTTTAAAATAGAAATGCACATGGAAAAATACAATATGTATACAACGAAAGAAGCTTCCATTTATTTGAAGTTGAGTGAACAATATGTAAGAAGATTGTACAATAAAGGAAAGTTGATTGGGTATAGACCTAATGGAGGTAAAATTTATTTTGAACTTGAAGAGTTAAACTATTTTTTAAAGAGAAATAAAAACCTCAGTGAAGAAGAAATTTTAAAAAGAAGTCAAAGATTTAAAAAGTTTTAATTATGAATAATTATCAAATAGATGTTTGGAAAAATTATAATGAACAGGCAGGATATCAAAATTTTGAGAATATTTTATTGGCGATTAAAGAGGGGAAGTTTAAATCAGAAATAACAGAGATTAGAAATTCTTTAAAAGAAAATAATAAAAATAAATTAGATGGATTGAAAAACAGTTTGTCAGGTTTTACTGTGTCAGCAATTTTTGATGAAAAAAGACGAAAAGAAAGGGTAATAAAATATTATGGAGTAATGGTTTTGGATATTATACGATTTGGAAAAGATAACGCACACAGCATATGCAGAAAATGCTCTAAACGATAATGAGCTGTTCCAAACTATTGCAGATTTTAGAAAAGTAATGAATAATGTAAAGGGAATTTCTTTTGAAAACCATGAGAAAGGTAAAATCAATATCATTCCTCCTGATGAGGTCTTACATAAATGGGAAAATGATTACAAACTAATGCAACAGAACATGATTGTAGGAGATAGTTTATCATTTTCAGAATTGATAGAGAAAATTAAAGCCTTGCAAAATAAGATAAATGGGAATACATAAGGTGTTCCCATTTTTTTGATAAAAGGAAAGTAATGTTATTTAAATTATAAGTTATCAAAAATAAAAACCACCAATAAATTGATTTGCAATCTATTAGTGGTGAATTAGTGAACGCGGAAGGAGTCGAACCCTCAACCTTCAGAGCCGTAATCTGACGCTCTATCCAATTGAGCTACGCGTCCCTATTTGATTTTGCAAATATAGTACTTTTTTATTTTCTTTGGAATATGAAAATGAAAAAAATATTTACTTTTTTGGTGTTAATTCTCTTAATTTCATGTAATAATACTGATAATCAAGAGAATAAAGACTGGGTTAAAATATCAGAAAATTTACAATATCGAGAAAATAAAGAACTTTTTTTCTTGAAATCGGGTAAAAAAGAATATAGATTGCAAAAAAAACGAATCCCTTTTCAAAAAATTATGGTTTTTAATACAACTTTGTTGGGATTTATTACAGAATTAGGGCAAGAAAATAAAATCGTGGGCATTGCAGGGACTCAATATGTATTTTCGGAAAGGATAAAAACTTTGATACTTTCGGGAAAAATTCAGGAAGTAGGGAATGAACAAAAGTATGATGTAGAAAAAATAATTTCCTTAAAGCCAGATGTTATTTTTACAAATTATATTGTAAGTTTTCAAAATACTTATGAGACATTAAGAAAAAATGGAATAGAAATTATATTTTTAGATGATTATATGGAACAAAACCCTTTGGAAAAAGCTGCTTATTTGAAATTATTTGGAAAGTTATTGGGGGAAGAACAAAAATCGGAAGATATTTATGCAGAAATAGAGCAGAATTATCAGAATTTAATAAAAAAAGTAAAAAAGTCTGAAAGAAAATCTAAGGTTATTGTTGGAGAAATGTATGGTAATCATTGGTTTATGGCGGGGGGGCAATCATATGTAGCTCATTATTTGAAAGATGCAAACTCAGAATATTTATTCAGAAATAATCAAGAAAAAGGAGCTATTCCGATAAGTTTTGAAGAGGTTTTTGTGAAGAGTCAAAAGGCAGAATATTGGATGAATTTGGGAAATTATCATTCAAAACAGGAACTTTTGGCCTTAAACCCTGCTTATCAGAAATTACCAGTATTTAGAAATGGAAAAATATATAGTATAGCAAAGCGACAAAAAGGAGATGCTAATGATATTTTTGAGCAGGGAAGTGTGCGTGTGGATTGGGTATTAAAGGATTATATTAAGATTTTTCATCCTGAAGTATTACCAGAAGATACATTGTTGTATATGAAAGAATTAAATTAAAAAATGAATATTATATGAAAAAATTATATAGTGGTATATTAGTACTATTTTTTATAAGTGGATTCTCTCAAAAAATAGCTGAAAAATTGGAAATAGCAACAAGGGAATTACTTAATTCTCCTGAAATGTTATCAGCAAATATGACTTTTTATGTTGCCAAAGAAAATGGACAAAAAGTATATGATTTTCAAGGAAATAATGGGCTTTCTACAGCGAGTACGCAAAAGATATTTACGGCAATAACAGCATTGGATTTATTGGGGGGAGACTATCAATATACAACGAAGATACTTTATACCAATGAAGGTGATTTAGTACTTTTTTCTAATGGAGACCCTACTTTGGGTAGTTGGAGATATGAGGAAGCTAAGCCAGAAAAAATTAAAGTAAGTATTTTAAAAGCATTGAAAACTTATGGTATTGATAAAATACGAGGAAATTTGATAATAGATGATACTTATTTTGATTTTCAAACCATTCCTGGAGGCTGGGCTTGGAATGATATAGGAAATTATTATGGAACAGGTATTTGGGGAGTAAATTGGAGGGAAAATCAATTTGAGATAAATATAAAAGGAGGAAAACTTGAAGGAGAAAAAACAGAAATAATAGGTTATTCTTATCTATTAGAAGGCATAGAGTGGGTAAATGAGGTTATTTCATATCAAGGTAATAGGGATAGAAGTATTATTTATACAGCTCCGATGTCTAAGATGGCTTACATAAATGGTTTTTTACCGATGAAAAAAGTAACAAAAGTTTCAGGGGCTTTGCCTAATCCACCATTGCAATTAGGATTTGAAATAAAAAATTGGTTCAAAGAGAATGGAATTGATTTTAAGGGAGAAGTCATTACAGGCTCTCAAGAATTGGTTCAACAGGGGCATAAAAAAATTTATAAAGGCAAGGAAATTTGGAGTCATCAATCACCAAAATTGGAGCAAATAGTTTATTGGTTTTTGAAAAAAAGTGTTAATTTTTATGGAGAATCTTTAATAAAAACCATTGGAAAGGAAAAAAATAATGAAGCATCTTTTATTTCAGGAATGAAAGTTTTGAAGGATTTTTGGCAAGAAAAGAATATTTCCCCTGCTATGATAAATTTTTCTGATGGTAGCGGACTTTCTCCCCAAAACTATGCTTCAGCAAAGGCGGAAGTTCAGGCTCTTCTTTGGGCAAAAAAACAAAAATGGTTTCCTATTTTTGAAGAAAGTTTGCCTATTTATAATCAAATGAAAATGAAGAGCGGAACGATAAAAGATGCTAAAGGATATGCAGGATATCACACTTCAAAGGATGGTGAAAAGTATATTTTTGCCGTTATTATTAATAATTATCATGGTAAAAATATCAATGAAAAATTATTCAAATTGCTTGACCAATTAAAATAACCAACTTTTTACAGAAAAATTACCTTCTTCTTTTATTTCCAAATTCTTTTTCCCACTCTTCTGCGGCTTCGGATAGGGTGTTATAAAATTCCTCTCCATATTTTCTAATAAGCGGAGTTTTTAGGAATTTGTAAACTTTTACGCCCAATTCTTTTCCCAATGCACAAGCATCAGAACAAACATTCCATTCATGATAATTGATAGCTGAAAAATCTGAATATTCAGTAATTCTGATAGGGTATAAATGGCAAGAGATAGGTTTTTGCCAATCAATAACTCCCTCTTCATAGGCTTTTTCTATACCACATTTAGTATACCCTTTTTCATCAAAAATTACATAGGCACACTCTGCATTATTAACCAAAGGTGTTACTAAGTCCCCTTCAAAGTCTACGGTGTGAGTGCCTTGTTCTTCTATTGCTTTAATACCTTCTGGGAGAAGGTAAGGTTTTATTTTGGGGTAAATTTGTTCTAAAATTTCAATTTCATCAGCATCCAAAGGGGCACCCGCATCGCCTTCTACGCAGCATATTCCTTTGCATTTAGCAAGGTTGCAAACAAATTCTTCTGAGAATATATCTTCTGAAATAAGTTTATCGTCTATTTGAATCATAAATTTTAATTAAAGAGGAAAAAAGTATTCAATTTAAATGAAAATAAGCAAGAAATTATGATAAGCCATAATCCTATTTCTTGAAGCCAATATTTATTTAAGAATCTTAAAAATCTACTGACAATCACACAAACAGGAAATGTGACTAATAATAAATATTCATAATTTTCACCCATATAGAATGTTAAAATTAAACATTGTGTTAATAAAAATGCCAAAATAAAAGAATATTTGAATTTATTTTGAGGGCTTTTTTTATTGAAATTTATAAAATGATCCATAATACCTAAAATACAAAAAGTAATTATTGGAACTAGGAAATATAATTTTGAAAAATTAGTTTGAATCTCGGAAGAAATTAGAGGAAAATAATTAGGATTAAAATATTTAAAACCAATACTATACATAAAGCAAAAATATCCTAAAAAAATTATGATAATACCCCAAAGCATTTTGGCAATATTGCTTAAAATTTTATCTGATGTAGCAATGATATGTATTAGTACAAATAAAGATAAAGCCCAAGTGTTGGGTAAAAAAATAAAACTTAAGGCCAATAGGTTTCCAATTAAAAAATAGGAATTTTCCCTTAATTTGAGGCTATCGTCGGTTAAGAAAAATAGTAAAATGGAATTGATAAAAATAGCCATAGAAATACCAATATCCAAATTTTCAGGATAAAAAGATAAAATAAAAATACTATATAGAAACAAAGGCAGATGCGAGTGTCGATTAAGAGCGAGTTTATTAAATAAAATATATCCTAAAGAAATCCCTGCAAAGGCAAAAAGATTAGAAATAATGTTTATAAAACTGAACGAAAAATTGTTGGTAGTTAGTATAACAAAAATAACTAATCCTATATAAATAGGAATAGAAAACATCTTGACTTCTTTGGATAATAAACGGAACATTTTTATTTTATACTTTCTAAATCAGCTACATATTGTTTAATCAGTTGGTCATTGTTTCTTGGACAGATGAGTAAAGCTTTTTCTGTATCTATTACAATGTAGTCTTTTAGCCCATCAATAATGGCAGTTTTTTCCCTATTTTTAATCCTAATAATACTACCCTCAGTATTATAAGTAATGCTATTAAAAGATTTTGCATTTTGGTTTTCGTCCTTTTCAGCATTTTCAAAAACAGAAGTCCAAGTGCCTAAATCCGACCAACCCAAATCAGCTGGAATAACAAACACATTATCAGCTCTCTCTAAAATACCATTATCAATAGAGATTTTTTCTACATTAGGGTAGATCTTTTCTATAAACTCTTTTTCACTTTCGGTATTATAAGATTCAGACTGAAATTCTTTTGCCATTTTAGGAAGATATTTTTCAAAAGAATTGGTAATAGATTTTACATTCCAAATAAATATTCCTGCGTTCCAAAGATATCCTCCATCATTTAAAAATTTTTGAGCAGTTTCTAAATTAGGTTTTTCAGTGAAAGTTTTTACTTTGTGTATTTCTTCATCACCTTTACTTGAAAATTGAATGTATCCATACCCAGTATCAGGACGAGTGGGCTGAATACCAAGAGTGACTAGATAGTCATTTTGGCTAACTATATCAAAGGCAAATTTAACCTTTTCACAAAAAGTTTGCTCCTTTAAAATGAGATGATCGGCAGGTAATACAATGATATTTGCTTCAGGATTGATTTGAGATATTTTATTTGCCATATAAATATTACATGCGGCGGTATTTCTCATCGATGGCTCTCCTACGATATTATTTTTAGGCAATTCAGGAAGTTGCTGATGAGTAAGTTCTAAATATTCAGCATTAGTGATGACAAATATATTTTCTATAGGAATAACTTGTCTGATACGCTCAAAAGTTTGTTGAATCATCGTTTTCCCAGTTCCCAAAATATCATGAAATTGTTTTGGGAATTCTGCAGTACTCATAGGCCAAAAGCGACTACCAATGCCCCCTGCCATAATGATACAATAGTTATTATGTGTCATTTGTTTCTAATTTTTCTACTCTTGTACAAGATTTAAACCAATATCTTTTCCCATTGTGCATATTTCTGCAAAGGTATCGTTTTTTTTTCGTTTCTTCTACTTGATAAGAATAAGATTGATAAATAAATTGGTCACCAAGGATAAGGTTTTCTATATAATTTTGATTATCAGAATTTTCTTTGTTAAAATATTTTACCAATTCAGGGCTTGACATGAAATTAGCTTTGGGATTTTTGGCAAAATCTATAATTAAATGTTGTAAATCCAAAGGATAAATTTCAAGGCTTTCTAGTAATAATTTTTGGAATATTTTTTTCCATTCTTTGCCATGTGGAGGAATGTTTATTTTTTCATGAAAAGCCAAAAGATGGGCAATTTCATGAGTGAAAACGAAGAAAAAGAGAAAGGGCTCTAAATTTCCGTTGATGGTAATTATATGCGATTTGTTGGGCAATAAACGATAATCTCCTAATTTACTTTTTCTATCTTTTGTGGTTTTAATATGACATAGATGTCCAGCCAACCACTGGTGGATAAAATTATCAGCTCCTTTTGGTAAAAATGAATTTAAGGTATTTGTCATGAAATTTATGCTTTAATAATTTAGCGAAAGTAAAAAAAATAATAAAAAATTTGATTTTTTTTTCAAAAAAGCTATATTTGCAGTTACAAAATAAAGTTCATTCACATTTGAAAATGTTATCAAGAAAGGTGGAGAGATTAGACTCTATGAAGCCTTAGCAACCCTTGTATATCAAGAAGGTGCTAAATTCTATCTTATATAAAAAGAAAAGATAACGAGATTTTATTTTCTTCTACTTTTTTGTAGCATTTTCAATATTAAAATAAAAATAGATTTGGAAAATAAGCTACAAAATATTCATATTAAGAATTTTACGACTTTATCGGGAAAGGTTTTTGATATACCTTTAAGTTTTCAAGTTTTTGGTTGTCCGCTACATACAGCTCCTATTGTCATGGTCAATCATGCTTTATCAGGAAACTCTGAAGTTTCAGGTGATAAAGGCTGGTGGAAGACCTTAATAGGTGATGGTAAAGTAATTGATACACAAAAGTTTTCAGTAATTTCTTTTAATATTCCAGGAAATGGTTTTGATGGTTTTTTTGTAGAAAATTATCAAGATTTTACAATTTGTGATATTGCAAAAATATTTATTTTAGGATTAGAATCTTTGAAAATAAATAGATTAAAAATGCTAATTGGAGGATCTATTGGGGGAGCAGTAGCATGGGAAATGCTCGTTCAAAAACAGAAATTAGCAGAGATTTTTGTACCTGTGGCTACTGATTTCAAAACAACAGATTGGCTTTATTCTCAATGTTTGGTTCAGAAATTTTTATTAGAAAGTGAAGATGAGCCATTGCAAAAGGCAAGAATTCATGCGATGTTATGCTATAGGACGCCAGATTCTCTTAATCTTCGCTTTAAAAATGAAATAGATAAAGAGAAAAACATACGAAAGTCAGAAGATTGGCTTAAGTATCATGGAAGGGCATTGTATAATCGTTTTGATATTAAGGCTTATAGGCTAATGAATCATCTTTTAATGAATATTGGAGCAGATGAGGGAAGGCTTGAAAAAATTTTGGCAGAGATACATTTGATTTCGGTGGATTCGGATTTATTTTTTCCAGCATTTGAGATTAAAAATAGTTATCAAAAATTGAAAAAAAATAAAGAAAATATTTTTTATCACGAGATAAAATCCATTCATGGGCATGATGCTTTTTTAATGGAATACGAGCAATTAGAAAGTATACTGAGAAAGATTATTGAGTAAAATATTTGTAATAGAAAAAATAAAATAGGGGAAATTATTATGGTAGAAAATTCAATTAACATTTATCCGAATAAGGCGATTGTAAATTTTGAGGGTAAAAATTTCTTAGGTCAAATAGGGATTGATTCTAGGATTTTCAGTGCATTGCAGGGTGTAGGAATTAGTGTGGGAGTGATTTCTCAACAAGCGATTGAGAATGGAACATCTGTTTTGGTTGATGAAACTCAAGCTGAAAATGCAGTAGAGTGCCTTAAAAAGGAGTTTGAAAAGGAAATAAAAGAAGGTATTGTAAGTCAAATTTATAGTATAGACCAACTTTCTGTAATTGGATTGGTAGCAGATAATTTTAATAAAATTTTGACTGAACTTCAGAGGAATAAAATATTTCCATTGTTACTTAATCAAGTGGCATCTGCGGGTCGTGTGAATTTAGTAGTAGCAGCAAATCAGACAGATAAGGCCAAAAATATTATAGAAACGGAAATTTTTGGAAAACCAAAAGTGGTGCATTTGGTTCTTGTGGGGCATGGAAATGTAGGAGGTACTTTGATAGAGCAGATTTTAGATTCTGCATATGATATTTTGGAAAGGAAGAGAATTGATTTAAAAATTATAGCGATAGCAAATTCCCACAATATTGTTTTCAATAAAGGAGGTTTTGGTAGTGATTGGAGACAAAAAGTGCGATTTAGCAATACACAAAATTCTTTAGAAGACTTGTATCAATTTGTGAAAGAAAATCAGTTTGAAAATCTTATTGTAGTAGATAATACGGCAAGTAAAGATTTTGTGAAGCATTATCCAGAGTTGGTAGAGCAGGGATTTGATATTGTTTCTTCAAATAAGATTTTTAATACTTTGTCAATTTCTGAGTATAGAAATTTTAGAAAAATTTTAGAAAAAAATAAGAAAAAATACCTTTATGAGACCAATGTAGGAGCAGGTTTACCATTGATAGATACCATTAAATTATTGCATCTATCAGGAGAGAATATTACGAGAATTAGAGGTGTTTTTTCAGGGTCTTTGAGTTATATCTTTAATAATTTTTCGGTAAGAGATGAAAAATTTTCAACTATTATCCGAGAGGCGATGCATAAAGGCTTCACAGAACCAGACCCAAGAGAAGATTTATCAGGGAATGATGTAGCAAGAAAACTTTTGATTTTAGCTCGTGAACTAGATTTAATCAATGAGTTTGAAGACATCAATATTCAAAAATTAATTTCTGAAAATCTTTTATTAATAGATAAAGAAGAATTTATTTCAAGGTTAAAAGATTTAGATATTGATTATCAAAAGATTAAAGAAAATCAAGGGCAGGGATATGTGTTAAGATATGTAGGTGACCTTCATGGGGATTTGAGTAAAGATAAAGGAGAGCTTGATGTGAAATTAGTTTCTGTTCCTATCAATTCGGCATTGGGTCAATTAAAAGGTTCGGATTCTATTTTTGAAATATATACGGAGAGTTATGGAGAAAATCCTATTGTGATTATGGGAGCTGGAGCAGGTGCTGCTGTTACAGCTCGAGGAGTTTTTGGGGATATTTTGAGATTAAGTGAGGGTAAATAGTGATAATGAATAATTTTATTGTTATCATAATGAATATAATTAAATAAAATTGAAAAGTTTAATAGAAATAAATAACGCTTTGAAAAATCGTATTCTTATCCTTGATGGAGCTATGGGGACGATGATTCAGCAGTATAATCTCACGGAAGAAGATTTTCGCGGAGAACGATTTAAAGATTGGCAACAGCCCTTGAAAGGGAATAATGATTTGCTTTCTATCACTCGTTCTGATATTATCAAGAGTATTCATAGAGAATATTTGGAGGCAGGGGCTGATATTATTGAGACCAATACATTTTCGGGGACTACCATTGCAATGGCAGATTATGGAATGGAGGAATTGGTGTATGAACTGAATTATGAATCAGCTAAAATTGCTCGTGAAGTTTGTGATGAATTTAAGGGGTTAACTCCCGATAAGCCTAGATTTGTAGCGGGGGCTATCGGTCCTACGAATAGAACAGCTTCGCTTTCTCCAGATGTGAATGACCCAGGTTTTCGGGCAATTACTTTTGAAGATTTGAGGATAGCCTATAAACAACAAGCAGAAGCACTTTTAGACGGTGGAGCTGATATTCTTTTAGTGGAGACTATTTTTGATACACTTAATGCTAAAGCTGCTCTTTTTGCCATTGATGAAATTCAAGAAGAGCGAAATATAAAGATTCCTATAATGGTTTCTGGAACAATCACTGATGCTTCTGGGAGGACTCTCAGCGGACAAACTGCTGATGCTTTTCTGATTTCTATTTCTCATATGAATTTGATAAGTGTTGGTTTTAATTGTGCTTTGGGAGCGAAACAATTAATACCTTATTTAGAGGCAATTGCATCAAAAACTTCTTTCTGTATTTCTGCTCATCCTAATGCAGGTTTACCTAATGCTTTTGGACAATATGATGAAACGCCTAAGCAAACCAAAGAGCAAGTTCAAGAGTATTTAGAAAAAGGTTTGATGAATATTATTGGCGGTTGCTGTGGTACTACACCAGCACACATTAAAGTTATTGCAGATTTGGCAAAAAGTTATAAACCTCGTGAATGTGAATTGAATTAAACAAAAAGAATATGCAAAATAATCTAGATAAAAAAGATATATTTCAGCCGATAGACTTGAAATTATCGGGTTTAGAGCCACTTTTTGTGAATATCAATAGTAATTTCATCAATGTAGGAGAGAGGACTAATGTAGCAGGGTCAAAGAAATTTTTACGACTGATAAAAGAAGAAAAATTTTCAGAGGCATTAGATATTGCTCGTGATCAGGTAGAAGGAGGAGCACAGATATTAGATGTTAATTTTGATGATGGTCTTTTAGATGGGAAATATTGTATGGTGAAGTTTCTTAATTTGGTAGCTTCGGAGCCAGATATTGCTAAAATTCCAATCATGATAGACTCTTCTAAGTGGGAAATTTTAGAAGCTGGTTTGCAGGTAGTTCAAGGGAAATCTGTGGTTAATTCTATCAGTTTGAAAGGTGGTGAAGAGGAATTCCGAAGACAAGCAAAAATCATCAAAAGATATGGTGCAGCAGCTATAGTGATGGCATTTGATGAAGTAGGACAAGCGGATAATTATGAAAGAAGAATAGAGATAGCAGAGCGTTCTTATCGTATTTTAGTAGATGAGGTGGGATTTCCAGCAGAGGATATTATTTTTGACTTGAATATTTTTCCAGTAGCTACTGGAATGGAGGAACACCGAAAAAATGCAATTGATTTTATTGAGGCTACTCGTTGGGTGCGAACTCATTTGCCTTATGCTTCGGTGAGTGGTGGGGTATCTAATGTTTCTTTTTCTTTTCGAGGGAATGACCGAGTGAGAGAAGCTATGCATTCCGTTTTTTTATATCATGCTATTAAAGCGGGAATGAATATGGGAATTGTAAACCCCGCTTTATTAGAGGTTTATGATGATATTCCGAAAGACCTTTTGGAATTGATAGAAGATGTAATGCTTGACCGCCGAGATGATGCTACAGAACGATTATTAGAGTTTTCAGAATCTATAAAATCTGTAAAAAAAGAGAAGACAGAAGATTTATCTTGGAGAAATTTATCTTTGCAAGAGAGGATTACCCATGCTTTGGTAAAGGGAGTAGATAAATTCATAGAGGAAGATATGGAGGAGGCACTTAAGGTTGCTTCTAAACCATTGGAAGTGATAGAAATCAATTTAATGACAGGGATGGAAGTGGTAGGTGATTTATTTGGAAGTGGGAAAATGTTTTTACCTCAAGTAGTGAAATCGGCAAGGGTGATGAAAAAAGCGGTGGCATATATCCAGCCTTTTATTGAAAAAGAGAAAGATACATCACAATCTTCAAACGGAAAGATTTTATTGGCAACAGTAAAAGGAGATGTGCATGATATAGGGAAAAATATTGTGGGAGTGGTTTTGGCGTGTAATAATTATGAAATTATAGATTTAGGGGTGATGGTTCCTGTTGAAAAAATTATAGAAACAGCCATTACTGAAAAAGTGGATATTATAGGTTTGAGTGGCCTAATCACTCCAAGTTTGGATGAAATGGTTTATGTGGCATCGGAGTTGGAAAGGCAGAATTTGAAATTTCCTTTATTGGTAGGGGGGGCTACTACATCTAAAGCTCACACTGCTGTAAAAATAGATCCAGAATATAGAAATACGGTTGTACATGGTGGTGATGCTTCGCGGACGGTGAATATCGTGAGTGCATTGCTTAGTGAAGATAAATCAGGAGAGTATAAAGCCAATTTGAAGGCAGAATATAAAGAATTTAGAGAGAAATTTTTAAATCGGCAAGTAGATAAAGAATATGTATCGATAGAAGAAGCAAGAAAAAATAAATTTAAAATTGTTTGGGAAGAAGAGAAAATATTTCCTCCTAAAAATTTAGGAATTAAGGTAATAGAAAATCAAGATTTGAGGGAATTATTACCATTTTTAGATTGGACACCTTTTTTTCAAAGTTGGGATTTACATGGTAAATATCCAAAAATTTTTGAAGATAAAATTGTGGGAGAACAAGCAAAAGAATTATTTGAAGATGGACAAAGAATGCTTCAAAAAGTTTTAGATGGAAAGTTATTAACAGCAAAGGCTATTTTTGGATTATTTCCTGCAAATGCTACGGAAAATGATGATATTATTGTAAAAAATGATGATAAAACTTATACTTTTCGTACTTTGCGACAGCAATTAAAAAGAGCAGAGGGAAAAAGTTATATCGCGCTATCTGATTTTATAGCTCCTGAAAATACTGGTATTCAGGATTATATGGGGACTTTTTGTGTAACAACAGGATTTGGAACAGAAGAATTAGCTAAAAAATATGAGGCTGAAAATGATGATTATTCGTCAATTATGATAAAAGCCATTGCAGATAGATTGGCAGAAGCTTTTGCTGAGTATCTTCATCATCAGGTGAGAACGAAGTATTGGGGCTATGCAGCTGATGAGAATTTTAGCAATGATGAATTGATTTTGGAAAAATATGAGGGCATTCGCCCCGCTCCTGGATATCCCGCTTGTCCTGACCATTTAGAAAAAATAACAATTTGGGAATTGCTAAAAGTAGAAGAAAATATTGGAGTTTATCTTACAGATAGTTTGGCGATGTTTCCTACTGCAGCGGTTTCTGGTTATTATTTAGGTAGCCCACATTCTAAATATTTTGGGGTAGGAAAAATAACGGAAGATCAGGTGAAAGATTATGCAAAAAGGAAGGGAATTTCTTTAGATAAAGCCAAAAAATGGTTGGCTCCGAATTTAGCAGATGGATTATAGGCGAAGATTAAAAGATTATTTTTTGTTGATAGGATTTAATGTATCTTTTATATGATGATGAGAATAGTGTATATATAATTAAAAAGAAAAAAATGAAAATTAGAAAAAGTTATTATCTTGTTATTTCTCTTTTGGTGATAATAGGGGTGTTATTGGTGAAGAGTTGGGATTTTTGGCAAGAACCGAGACTATGGGCGGAGGAAGGGACGGTTTATCTCAAAGCTTCGGTTGAGGAATCGTGGCGTTCTGCATTGAGTTCTCAATTGGGATATTATGCTATCATTCCTTCTGTAACGATATATTTTTCTACCTTTTTCCCTTTGCAATATGTTCCATATATCACGCAAGGAGTTTCTCTATTATTTTGGATTTTATTATTTGGTTTAATAGCAGGGATTAACAAAAAGGAATATTCTGTGGGAGTCAAAATAGGGTATTTATTTTCTGTTTTGTTTATTTTATTGAGCCAACCAGAAGTTTTCCTAAATACCATTAATCTTCAATTCATCACACCTTTGATTTTGTTGGTAAGTTTGTTATATCATGAACAAAAACTGACGAAAATACAGATTTTAGGGTTAAGGATTGTATATTAAATGGAGTTTTGTCGCTTTTGTTAATGCCTTATTTATTGTATAAAGCAGCGCTGAAAGATAAAAAATATGGGTTGACAATTTTGTATATTTTTTTAGGATTATTGCATGTATATTTCGTTTTGAATTATTCGGGGCAAAGTGATTTGATGTGGCGAGTGAATGGAAATTTAGAGTATTTAATTCAAGATTTTGAGAGATCTATATTGAGGGTTCTTGCCAATAGAAAAATATATGTGATATTGGCAGGCTTGGTACTGTTAATCATAGGAATACTTTATGCGGAAGGAAGGGGCGGTCGAGTTTCTCACTTTGATAGGAAGCTTGTTTTTGATTATTTTATTTATAGATTTTACAAAATTGCCAAGGCATATTATTCATAGCAGGTATTTAATAGCTATTTATCTTTTATTGTATTACTTGTTCATAAAAGGAATTGTGAGATTAAAAAAAGAAAAATATAAAATAGGAATTTTATTGCTTGTAGGGATTTTTATGGGGATTAAACATCAAAAAGAAATAAAAGAAAATACATATTGCCAAGAATGTCCGAAATGGTCAGAAGAATATAAAAAGTTATATCAAGAAGGAGCGAGAATTCATCCTTATGGATGGACAATAAAAATAGAAAAAAATCAATAAATTATGAAAGTAATAGAACATATAGAAAAAGCAAAGGGAAATCCGTTGTTTTCTTTTGAGATTTTACCTCCACTGAAAGGACAGAATATCAATTTGTTTTTTGAAGCGATAGACCCACTTTTAGAGTTTAATCCGAGTTTTATCAATGTTACTTATCATCGTGAAGAGCATGAGTATATAGAGCGTGAAAATGGACTTTTAGAACGAAGAATTGTGAGAAAAAGACCAGGAACTGTGGGAATCTGTGCAGCGATTCAGAACCGATACCACATAGATGCTATTCCACATATTTTATGTGGTGGATTTACTAAAGAAGATACAGAAAATTTCTTGATAGATTTAGATTTTTTAGGAATAGATAATGTTTTGGCATTGCGTGGTGATGCGGTAAAATCTGAGGTATATTTTAAGCCAAATACAAAAGGAAATGCCCATGCTGTGGATTTGGTAAATCAGATTAAAGCAATGAATGATGGACATTATTTGGATGAAAGTATGGAACATCCATCACCTACCAAATTTTGTATTGGAGTGGCGGGTTATCCAGAAAAACATATGGAAGCGGCAAGTATTACCCAAGATATTCAGTTTTTGAAAAAAAAGGTAGAAGCAGGGGCTGATTATATCATTACTCAAATGTTTTTTGATAACAAAAAATATTTTGAGTTTGTAGAAAAATGCCGAGAAGAAGGCATTACTATTCCTATTATTCCAGGGTTAAAACCGATTTCTACCAAGGGACAATTGAGTATGTTGCCACATCGTTTTAAAGTAGATTTACCTGATGATTTGGTCAATGTAGTGAATGCTTGTAAAAATAATAGTGAGGTCAAACAGGTGGGCGTGGAATGGTGCATCACCCAAAGTAAAGAGCTGAAAGAGAGAGGAGTTCCAGCCTTGCATTATTATTCTATGAGTAAAAGTGAGGGGGTGAAGCAGATTGTTAGTGAAATATTTTAGGATAAATAATTAAACTTATGTTTAAATTTTATGATAAAAAATAAGTCTTATTTTTTAAGATTTTAAGCATGTTTTAGAACAATCTGTTTAATCTTTTGATTTAAAATATATTTTTTATAGGGATAATTCATATGAAATATTATCTTTGCATACATAATTAAAATTTTCTGAAATTATGAATGCTCTTACATTGATTTATAATAATATTCAATTATTAGCAGATAAAACAGCTATTTCTTTTAGAAAAGATGGAGAATGGAAATCCTTGACATGGTCTGAATTTGGAGAAGAATTAGCAAAAGCTATCAATGCTCTAAAAAGTATTGGAGTAGAGAGAGAAGACAAGGTAGGGATTTATTCCGTTAATTCCAAAGATTGGGTTTTAGTGGATTTAGCAACGCAAATGCTAGGGGCAATTTCTGTTCCAATTTACGCTACCAATAGCGAAGAACAGACAGAATTTATTCTTAAACAAACCGAAATGAAAGCTGTTTTGGTTGGAGAAAATACCCAATTAAATATCATAAGACGAATTAAGGAAAAGCAAGAATTTTCTTCGGTGCAAGTGCTTTCTTCAGTTCCTCTGGAGAATCCTACGGAACAAGAGTTTTATTTTCCTAAATGGATAAATACATATGAAGATATTTTTGACTTTAAACCAGTATCTTCTTCAGATATTTCCACTATATTATATACATCAGGCACTACGGGAACTCCAAAGGGAGTAGTTTTGGTCCATGAGAATTTTGAGGGAGTAATAGAAGCTCATAAAGATTTTTTTAATATAGAAAATCTTCATGGGAAAAAGTCTTTGGCATTTTTACCATTGAGCCATATATTTGAGAAAGCTTGGACTACTTTTTTCCTTTCCCAAGGGGGAGAAGTTGCGATTTTGGATAATCCCAAAGAAGTTTCTCAAGCAATGAAAGAGGTTAAACCGTGGGCAATGTGCTCAGTGCCGAGACTTTATGAAAAGATTTATCAATTATTGTTAAGTAAGATAGAGAATGCGAGTGCTACCAAGCAAAAATTATTTAAAAAAGCATTAGAAGTAGGTTTCAAATATTCTGAAAAGAAACGAAAAGGGGAGAGTGTACCGTTCTTATTAGATTTGAAGTATAAATTTTTTTCGTCTTTGATTTTTCAAAAAATTAGAAATGAATTAGGAGGAAATCTTAGTTTTATGCCAGTGGGAGGAGCTATGTTGAAAAAGGAAATTTCAGAGTTTTTCGGTTCAATAGGAATGCCAATTATTGTAGGTTATGGACTTACAGAGACATGTGCTACAGTGACGGCTTATCCTCCAAAAGAATATGTTCATGGAAGTGTAGGAATTCCTTTAAAAGGTGTTGATATTAAAATTGGTGAAAATGATGAAATTTTAGTAAAATATAAGGGGGTAATGAAAGGATATTATAAAAATCCTGAAGAAACTGCCAAAGTATTTACAGAAGATGGATATTTTAGAACAGGAGATGCAGGAAGAATAGATGAAAATGGGAATCTATATATTATAGATAGAATCAAGGATTTAATGAAAACATCTAATGGAAAGTATATTGCTCCGCAGTCTATTGAGTTACCTTTACAAACTCATCCTAGCGTATCTCAAGCACTGATTGTGGCGGAAGGAAAGCCTTATGTAACTTCTTTTATCGTACCTAATTTTGAAGCCTTGTCGCAAGAGTGGGATGAGTTTAAAGATTATATCAAAATGAGTATTTCTGAAAAAATTAGACTTTTAGAGATGCCAAATATCAAGGGTAGATTTCAAGCAATTATAGATGAGGTTCAGAAAAATCAGTCCTCATTTGAGAAGATTAAAAAATTTATCTTGCTTCCTGAAGAATTTACGATTGAGAAAGGTGAACTAACACCAACTCTCAAAATAAAAAGAAGAGTAGTGATGGAAAAACTGAAAAATCAGATAGATTCTTTTTACAAAGATTAACAATGTATGATATAAGAAGACTTTGTTTTAACAAAAAAGCAGAGTCTTTTTATTTTTTAATAATGAAAAAAAATAAAGTTTTGTCATTGTTTAGAATAGTATATATGTCAAGTTGTCACAAACATAAAATAAAATTGACAAAATTTGAGAAAAACTCCTATGGTATGATTGTTGAGAGATATTAAGGGAGATTCGACATTAAAATCTTTTAAAAAGTAGTTTAATTAAAAAAATAAAAAGAATATGAGTAAAATTATTGGAATTGATTTAGGGACAACAAACTCTTGTGTATCTGTAATGGAAGGGAAAGACCCAGTAGTGATTGCAAATGCAGAGGGAAAAAGAACAACGCCATCTATTGTAGCATTTGCGGAAGATGGAGAAAGAAAAATCGGTGATCCTGCGAAAAGACAAGCGGTAACTAATCCGAAGAAGACCATTTACTCAATCAAGAGATATATGGGAGAGCATTTTTCTCATTTGAGTCAAGAAGATAAAAATGTACCTTATGAATTGGTAAAAGGAGCAAATGACACGGTAAAAGTAAAAATAGATGATAGAGAATATACTCCGCAAGAAATCTCTGCGATGATTCTTCAGAAAATGAAAAAAACGGCAGAAGATTATTTAGGGCAAGAGGTAACGAGAGCTGTGATTACTGTTCCTGCTTACTTCAACGATGCTCAAAGACAAGCTACAAAAGAAGCAGGAGAAATTGCAGGTTTGAAGGTGGAAAGAATTATCAATGAACCTACGGCAGCAGCTTTGGCTTATGGTTTGGATAAGTCTCATAAAGACCAAAAAATCGCGGTGTATGACCTTGGAGGAGGAACTTTTGATATTTCTATCTTAGATTTAGGAGATGGAGTTTTTGAGGTGCTTTCTACTAATGGAGATACTCACCTTGGAGGAGATGACTTTGATAATGTGATTATTAATTGGTTAGCAGGAGAGTTTCAATCTGAAGAAGGTGTTGATTTGAAAGCGGATCCTATTGCTCT
The DNA here is from genome assembly GCA_963530615.1 of uncultured Flavobacteriaceae bacterium. Taxonomy (GTDB): domain Bacteria; phylum Bacteroidota; class Bacteroidia; order Flavobacteriales; family Weeksellaceae; genus JABCPE02. Next base: position 3,910 of record CAUSDX010000012.1, on the reverse strand, counting down.
TCAAAGATTAAAAGAAGCAGCGGAAAAAGCAAAAGTAGAATTATCTTCTTCTACACAGACAGAGGTTAATTTGCCTTATATCACTGCTACAGCTTCTGGTCCTAAGCATTTGGTAAAAACATTGACGAGAGCAAAATTTGAGCAACTTTCTGCAGAGTTAGTAAAACGCTCAATGGAGCCTTGTAAAAAAGCCCTTTCAGATGCAGGTTTATCTGTATCTGATATTGATGAGGTAATTTTAGTAGGTGGTTCTACAAGAATCCCAATCATCCAAGAAGAAGTAGAAAAATTCTTTGGTAAAAAACCTTCAAAAGGGGTTAATCCAGATGAGGTGGTGTCTATAGGAGCAGCGATTCAAGGTGGTGTTTTGACAGGAGATGTGAAAGATGTATTACTTCTTGATGTTACTCCTCTATCATTAGGAATTGAAACTATGGGATCTGTATTTACTAAATTGATTGAAGCAAATACGACTATCCCTACAAGAAAATCAGAGGTGTTCTCCACGGCAGCAGATAATCAACCAGCGGTGAGCATTCGTGTAGGGCAAGGAGAGAGACCAATGTTCAACGATAATAAAGAAATTGGAAGATTTGACTTGACGGATATTCCACCAGCACCGAGAGGAGTGCCTCAAATTGAAGTTACATTTGATATTGATGCAAATGGTATTTTAAGCGTTTCGGCGAAGGATAAAGGAACAGGTAAAGAACAATCTATTAAAATCCAAGCTTCTTCTGGACTTTCTGATGAAGAAATCGAAAGAATGAAAAAAGAGGCGGAAGAAAATGCTTCTGCCGATGCTAAGAAAAAAGAAGATGCGGAGGTAATAAATAAAGCTGATGGGCTAATTTTCCAAACTGAAAAACAGTTGAAAGAATTTGGAGACAAACTTTCTGGAGATAAAAAAACTGGAATAGAAACAGCATTAGCAGAGTTAAAAACGGCTTATGAAACGAGAAATGTAGAAGAGATAAAGCCTAAAACAGAAGCTTTAGATGCAGCGTGGATGGCAGCCTCTGAAGAACTCTACAAAGCTCAAGCTGAGCAACAACAAGGAGCAAATCCAGAGCAAGGAAATAATGCTGATGGAGACAATGTCCAAGATGCTGATTTCGAAGAAGTAAAATAGTATCGATTACTAAATAACAAGAATGATTATTAAATCGCTGTAAACTAAAAGTTTACGGCGATTTTTATTTTGCTGATATATTTTAATGAAAAAATAATACCATATCTGTATCGTGTCTTAATTGGCGACAATATGCATCTTATGAGTCATAGTTGATTTAATAGATCTAAAAATAAAAATATTGATTACAGGATTTAGCAATTTCTTGAATACAAACCATTTTGATTACAAAAATTGAAGACAAATGTGGTATAACTTAAATATCAATAAACTAACGGAATTATTAACGCCGACTTTTTTGCGGAAGGAAAGAATGTTGGCATGGCTTAGAGTGCTTCATTTTCCTTTGATAAAGGTCGTTGATGATTTTAATTTTAGCCGCAATCAAAACCTTTACAACCTCGCTTACAATGGGCAGGTCTGTTATCTCCGAAAGGTTCTTAATGATAGATTTGACATTGCCCAAAGGCGGATAAAAATCATTGATGGGAATCAGTATAAAAGGGAATATATCTACACTGATGGCGAGAAAAAACCGAGATTTCTTGGCACAATGTACCTCCGTGATGATGCCGATTATAGCGATACGGGAGTGGATTTTGTTGTTCTCATCCCAGCAGGATTAAACTACAACGACTACGAAATGAGAGCATTAATTGATTTTTACAAACTCGCAAGTAAGCGATATAAAATACAAACAAAATGAACAAAATAAATTTCAATCAGACGGGAGGCTTCCCATTATCTACGAACATCCTTGATGCCATGCAGTCGGCTTATGCTATCTTTAATCAATTAGGCTCTTTGGCAGGAAATAAAGCTATTATCAGCGGTTGCGAGCAGCTCGGAAATACTGTTGCCGATGGAGTGATTTTTCTTAATGGCGAAATCTTACCTTTCAAAGGTGGTGCCATAGGTTCTTCTGTCATTATCAAAGAAGAAAGCGAAAGCAGAGTTTTTGAAGATGGAGCCACAAAACCTGTAATCTTCAAAAAATATGCAACATTTGGCAGTTCCACACCAGAGAAAACTTTTGTGTGGGCGGAGTTTAAAAAGATTTTCCCAACGACAGAAATTCAGGATTTTAAAACTGATTTTGAAAAAAGAATTAAGGCATTAGAAACAAGAAAATCACCGATTCCGATAGGTCTCATTGCCATTTGGGGAAAACCAGCGAGTGAGCCTATTCCAGAAGGTTGGCGAGAATGCACAGACTTGCGTGGGCGTTTTCCATTAGGTTGGAACCCTGACGATGAAGATTTTAATCAATTAGGAAAAGAAGATGGAACAAAAACCCACACTTTAACCATTGATGAAATGCCAAGCCACAGTCATAAAGTTCCTGTATTTGCAGGAGGCTCAGCTAGTGGAAACAGAGATGGACATCCTGATAACTGGATTGATAATAATAGGACGGTAGATTCTCATAGTGTGGGTGGAAATCAACCACACAACAATATGCCCCCATATAGGATTATTAAATTCATTGAATTTATCGGATTTTAAAAAATTTCAAATCAAAAACTAAATCATGACAGAAAAGAATATTTTACAAAATTGGTTTGTAACGGGTGCTAAGCCTACACAGGAGCAGTTTTGGGCGTGGCAGGAGAGCTATTGGCATAAGAGCGAAGGTATTCCTACGGAGAAAATATTGGGGCTTTCAGAGGTTTTAGCAAATAAAGCTGATGTTGAAATACTCCAACACAAAGCCAATCTTGACACCTCCAATCTCACCAATGAGCATGTCCTCGCTTGGAAAGAAAAACTCGGTGTGGGAGAATTCCCCACTAATATCGCCACAATAGACGAGGGTAACAAACAAGGCAACACCTACACCAAAACAAAAATAGATGAACTTTTAGAGAATAGCGGAAAAAACATCGCCAATACTGATTTAGTCATTCCCGCGGGAGTAGTGAGGACACTGAATGTTGAGGGGGCGAAGCTACAGATTTCGGGCTTGGCGAATAAAAAATTGGATGCTTCATTTAATAATAAAATTGTGGTGAATGGGAGAGGGGAGCTTGCTATAAGCGATAATGTGGAATATACGATGAATGTACCGAGCAATATTTCGTTAAATCTTAATGTGAATTACACAGGGCTGACGGCAACTCCTCCTAATCCTACCCAATTAGAGGAAAAGGTGAGAACTCTTATTGAACGACTTAAAGATGTGGAATATATACCATTACTTGGACGAAATTGGCAGGAAAATTTCAGAGATAATACAATAGCAGTAAGAGAATCGGAATATATTAATGAAGTTAGCGAAAATGGCTGGGTGAATATGAAAGTTATAGAAAATACAGCTCAACCAATAGGGGTATCGATTACCAAGAGAACATGTGATGTAGAACTTCCGACAAATAAAGATTGGTTAGTAAGATTTGATATTAATAGTCTTTGGAGGGGCTGGCGTTTGGGAATCGGGGAGCTTGATTCTCTGAGTTTTGGATTTGAGTCGGAAGCAGATAGGCATATTAAAATCATCAATGGTGATGGGATAACGGCATCGCGAGGTATGGGGATTGGTGTTATTGCGAAAACAGATGATGTAATTACAACGATGTTATTTGCAGATGGGCGAGTATTTGTTCGTTCTGGGATGTTAAATAACACGGCAAATACACTTACAATAAAAGCGCATATAATAGGATTTGGTTACACTTGGCATTGGTTTAACTGCAAGTGACGCTCTACGAATGTGGAGGGGGACGAACGCTTTCTTTTTCGCTTGACCAAGAGGACCTCTTGTTGGCACAAAAGATTGAT
>CAUSDX010000011.1:0-45285 GCA_963530615.1 uncultured Flavobacteriaceae bacterium | reverse complement strand
TCGTTCTTCTTCGGCTGGGTCAATCCCTTTGCCTGTATTTTTCATCATTTCAAACAAGAATTCATCTATCACTTTAGACAATTTATCATCTTGAATATTTTTAGTAGAAACCTGTTCGGTCTGTGGGTTTATAAAATTTTGATACGGAGTTTGTCCGACAAGGCTTTCCAATTCGTGTATATGATGATATTGTTTATGAGTGATATAATGCTTACCATCTTCTCCTTCAAATATGGAAATGTCTGTGTTTGGTTTAGAGTGTCTTATCACTTGGAAAGTTTCTTCTCGGACTTTTTTATATTCCTCCATATCTTTTTGGTTTTTATTCTCAAAAATCATAAATTCCTTAATCCCCTTTGCTTCATCGTTTTTGGAGTGATGATGGAAATAATTCAATAACTCTTTTTTATATTGAGCATTAAAAACATTATAATCTTTAATTTGCTCAAAAATTCGTTTATCTAATTTTTCCTCTGTGAAATCAAAAATTTCATTCATCTTTATTATTTCACTTCCTTTGAATACTTTCTGTGTTTTATGGTCTATCAAAGAATATCCAAAAGGCTGTTTTCCGTCTTTGTGATGAAAAACAATATCAATCCCAAACATCTCTCTCATCTTGTGTTGCAGTTCACTTTCAAACTCTATTTTAGGCGTAGCATTTCGCTTGGTCTGGTCATCTTCTATTCCCTCTGCTTCTCGGTTATCTATTACCTTAAAAACCTTGTTTGAGTAAACTTCTTTGTATTTATTCAAAAAAGCCTTGATTTGATTTGCTCTTTTGAAATCTGATTTGGAACTAAAAACTATCTGATTATCAAAAATAGTTTTCTGCTTTACTCCATTTTTCAAAATATCAAAAGCAGTATCATTTTCTCTATTTTTGATAAATTTAAATCCACTCCTTTCCAGTAAAAGTTCCAACTGTTTTGCCGTACCGTATTTGTATTTTAAAAGTTTTTCTAACTCTTTATCCAAATCTGCTCCTTGTAACTTGGCTAAAACTTTTTGTAAAGCTCTTTGAGATTTTAGTTTTTCAAAACCATCATCCATTTTCTTTCCTGTCGTTTTATCGACTCTTGTAGAAACTAAATGAATATGATTATTCTCCGTGTCGTTATGAAAAACAATAATATAAGGCTGATTTTCATATCCCATTTCTTTCATAAAATGTTTTCCAATCTCTGTCAGCTCTTCTTTGGAATGATTTTGAAACTTGGTAGAAATAGTAGCATGAAATTGAGGCTTTTTTACCTTATCACTTTTGGAAATAGCTTTGAAATAATTTCTCACTTCTTCCTGTTTGCTTTTTTCATCAATTCCATCTGGAAAATTTTGCATCAGCATGAGTTCCCCAGCTCCACTTTCCCTTTTCTTGTCATTGTATTTCACACCATGAAAATCACTACTCGCTGAACTTAAAATCTTTACTATCATTTGCTATAAAATGGTAGATTTTCTTAAAAATCAGATTTTGCTCTTGTTTCAATTTTATCACTTCTGTCAAATCATTCCCAAACTGAAGCATCTGCTCCTTTGTCATGAATTTTTGAGAATTAATGAACTTTGCCTGTTGATTGATATTATTCTCCACTTTGGCAAATAGGTTTCCCTGTTTTTCAATGAACTCTAATGCTTTTTTTCGCTCATTATCCCAAGCCCTGCCTTCCACAGAGTTGATGATGAGACTTGTTAATGTTATTCCCTTTTCTTTGCAGTATCTTTTCCATTCTTCTTTTTTAGATTTTTCTATCCTAAAAATTATGTTTTCTTTCTGCATTTTAAGGTTTGTCTTTTGGCAAAGTTTCAACTTAATTTTATGACAAACAAGGATTTAGAGGAGGGTTGAACTATTTTGAACTATTTTGAACTATTTTGTACCATCTGCTGAAAAAAAACTAAAAAAATCTCTTCATCTCAAATCAATTTAAATTCCTTTGAAAAGAAAAATAAGTTCCGAAATTTTTCTAATCCTTTTTTCTCAAAAAAGGCAAGATGGTCTTTGTGTATCAACTGAAAAGTTGTATATACAAAGACACATCTTGCACCTCTCATTTCGGTTAGCTCTCAGATATTTTATTTTTTGGTAAAGGAATTTTATTAGAACAACTTAAAACTTTGATTTTCAATGTCTATTTTTTGTAAAATAGATTTTAAGCTCTAAAAAAAGGATTTTTTTATTTAAAAAAAAGAATTGCAGAAAAAGAAATTTTTATTCCTCTCCATATATTCATAATATATTCACACAATATATATACTCATATATATAGTATAAAAGGATTTTTTTATTGAAAATATATTAAAAATCTGATAATCATGATATTAACAGAATTAACCCTGCGTTATTTTTTACAGGTAGCATTGGATACCTTGTATTATTTTTTACAGGTTATCGGTTAGACCTTACACTATTTTTTACAGGTAGCATTGGATACCTTGTATTATTTTTACAGGTTATCGGTTAGACCTTACACTATTTTTTACAGGTAGCATTGAATACCTTGTATTATTTTTTACAGGTTATCGGTTAGACCTTGCACTATTTTTTACAAGTGGTGCTAAATATCTTGCTTATTTTTTATAGGCTATTATTTAGGCACTATAATACTGACATCATAATAATGATGTCTTTCATATTGAATACCAATAAATTATGTTAATATAATGGTTGTACATACCATTTTTTTAATAAAGGTATTGTTTATATCAAAAATATTTATACATTTGTGATACGAAATGAAATTGAAATTGAAAATAAGTCTAGTATATTTAGTAATTTACATTTTTATAATTTCTTGTAAGACACCAAACTTTATTATTAGGAATAAAAATGATATGGAATTGGAAGAAAGTATTAAAGAGATGATAATTGAGGACCAAAATATTCAAAAATTAATCATTAAAAATGATAAATATGAAATAGATTCTCTTGAAAATAGAAAAAAAGAAATTATAAAAAAGAATTGTGATAATTGTAAGAATATCTTGAATAATTACGGGTATCCTACGATTGATTTAGTTTCAAAAAAAACATCGCATGATTTTTGGGTATTGGTGCAACATTGTGATGCTGATATTGAGCTTCAAATGAAAGCGTTGGCGGAATTAAAAAAAGGGGTTAAAAAAGGGGTTGGTATTAGGAATAATTATGCATATTTATTAGATAGGGTAAAAGTTAATTTGGGTGAAAAACAAATATTTGGAACTCAGGTTTATAGAAATAAAGAAGGTAAGTATATCCCCTATCCTATAAAAGATAGTTTAAATGTTAATGATAGGCGAAAAAAATATGATATAGATTGGACTATCGAAGAATATCTTAATATAATGAATAACTTATAATTAAACCATATTAATTTTTTAAATTTTTAGACTATGAGAAAGTTCGAATCAATTAATTCGAGTCTCTTTAAGAAAGAGGTGAGTAAGAAGAAGCTACAATTAGTTTCAGGAGGTTTAACGCTTACTGGCTGTAAATTTACTGCAACTAAAGAAGCAAGTGATTGTAATGACATGGATCAAGATTCCCGTATTGAAATGTCAATAGTGTAAAATTAAAGTGTACATTAAATTGTTAAAATTATGAAAAGTTTAAAATCTATCAAAAGTGATTTATTTAAAAAAGAAATCACAGGTCGTAAAATGCAATCTATAACAGGAGGGTATACTCTTACAGGTTGTGCGGGGAGTTTAGCATCTAAGGGTGATGAATATGAGTGTAGTGACACGGATCAAGATTCCCGTATTGAAATGTCAATAGTGTAAAACTAATCATAATCCCAAAAAGTAATATGTAAATATGTTTTTTGGGATTTTATTTTTATGTAGTTATGATATTAATAATTTCTCAAAATCATATTGATGAGCCAACTAATGATGTCATTGACTGGTTAAGATATATTGGCTATACTAATTTTATTCGTATTAATGGGGAAGACTATCATATGGATAGAGTCTTTACTTATGATTTTAACATAGAAAAAGCAACTAATGAGAAAAATATATTGTATGCGAATGAAATTAATACAGTATTTTACCGTAGGTGGTTTCAAAATTCAGAAAGAAAAACTCTATATAACGACTTCATAAATAATAATTACTCTGAACTTGAAGTTTTATTACTACAATCATTTATAGGACATTTATCTAGTGAACTGACAAATGCTAATAGTGCTTTTTTTACTCTTTTTGATTATAAAAATCAGTATTGGCTACCAGGTATTCGTATAACTAGAAATGGTGTAAATAAGTTTGAATCTCTTGGATTGGCAAAGAAAAATGGTCTAAAAATTCCTGAAACCATAATAACTACAGATAAAAAAAATGTAATAGAATTTAGGAAGAAGTATGGGAAAATAATAACTAAACCCATTAAAGATGTTTCTTTCATTGATTATAAAGGTATAGAGTTGAAAATGTATACAAAATCTATTACAGAAGATGATATAGCTAATATGCCAGAATGTTTTTTCCCTTGTTTGTATCAGAGGGAAATTAAAAAGAAGTTTGAAATTAGAACATTTTTCCTCGAAGAAAAATTCTATTCAATGGCAATATTTTCTCAAAATGATAAAACAACACAGACTGATTTTAGAAACTATAATGTAAAAAAACCTAATAGGAATATTCCATTTAAGCTACCTTTAAATATAGAAACAAAACTATATGAAACTATGAAGCAATTAGGATTAAACACAGGTTCTATAGACTTGCTAGTGGATGAAAATAACGATTTTATATTTCTAGAAGTTAATCCTGTGGGGCAACTCGGAATGGTTTCAAATGGTGGGAACTACTTGATAGAAAAAGAAATAGCAAAAAAACTAATAGAAAATGATGAACAAAGAAATAAAAGAGATATTAACAATATCTGAAAAATTTGTAAAAACAAAAGTTAATTTTACATTATTTGATACTAAAGATAATGTATTATCCGAAAAAAAAGGAGAGAATTTTATATTTAAGTATTCAAAATCTAAACTGCATAATACAGACTACTTGATAAATACAACATATTATAAAACTATAATGCAAAACTTTACTATACCTGAAGAATATGAAGAAATATAGCAATTTTATAGATATTCCTTTCCATATTTTTGCATGTTGTTTTCCTGTAAAAGGTAAAACTAGGGGAATTCTTTATGATATACAGCGTCAAGATTTTGATTATATCCCTAATGATTTAATAGATATTATAGAAAAATATGAAGGAAAAACACTTAGGGACATATATAACGATTTCGAAAAAGATATTCATCATATTATAGATGAATATTTTGAATTTCTTTTCGATAATGAGTATATATTTTTTTCTGATGTAGATAAATCTTTATTTCCTAAATTAGAAGATAGTTTTGAAAGACCTTTTAAGATAGGTAATATGATCATTGATGTGACAAACTTAATGTTGGATAATATAAATACTATTTTTAATCAAATAGAGGAATATGGGTGTGAGGCTATTTTATTTATCTTTAATGAAAGTGCGTTATTCGAGAAAAACTTTATCCCTTTATTAGAGAAGTTTGAATATTCATCTGTAAGAACATTAGAAATATTTGTAAAAAATGATATATATTATAATTTTGACTATGATAGAATTTCTTTAGAATATGGAAAATTATCTAGAATAGTTTTCTTTTCATCAGATAGTAATACATTGAAAACAACTAAAAATCATTTATTACTTATAAATACTAAAGAGCCTTTGGATAGTAGAGAAAACATTATTAATATAAATAATTTTTTGATAACAGATAAATTGTTTTTTGAGACTAAAAAGTTCAATAATTATTTTAATAGAAAGGTATACATTGATGAAAATCTAAATATACGAAATTCACCAAACTCAGAAGAAATTTTTGGTAATATCAAAAATGATAATATAATAGATATAATTGAAAAACAAGATTTTCAAAAATTATGGAAAATAAGCAAGGATATGATAAAAGATTGTATGTTATGTGAATATAGATATATGTGTGTAGATTCAAATCTACTCCAATTTAATGAAAAAGAAAAAATATGGGAAAGAAATCAAAAATGTTCATATAACCCACATAATAACATATGGAGTTAAGAAAATTTCCTAATTTTATCCAAGCAGATGCTAAGGATTGTGGTCCTACTTGTATAAAAATAATTTCTAAATATTATAAAAGAAATATTTCTTTACAAGATATAAGATACTATGCTGAAACTACTAGAGAAGGAAGCAATTTACTTGGATTAAGTAATGCAGCGGAACATATTGGCTTTAGAACATTAGGAGTTCAAATAGATTTTGAAACCTTTAAAAAAGATGCATTATTGCCTTGTATTGTGCATTGGAATAAATATCATTTTGTGGTTGTTTACAAAATAGATAAAAATGATAATGTTTATATATCAGACCCAAGTTATGGACTTATAAAATATAAAAAAGAAGAATTTATCAGGTTATGGATAGGAGTAAATGCCAATGATAAGACAGAAGAGGGTATTGTTCTACTTTTAGAACCTACTCCTAAATTTTATGATAATGATTCTCAAGAGAAATCTACACTGAATTTTGATTTTTTATTAAAGTATTTACTAAAGTATAAGTCATTAATTATACAATTAGTTTTAGGAGTTGTCACTAGTAGTATATTGGCTCTTATAGTCCCTTTTTTAACACAGAGTATAGTAGATATAGGTATTCAGAATCATGATATCAATTTCATATATTTGATTCTTCTAGGTCAGATAATGTTGTTCTTTGGAAAAATTGGAATAGAAGCAACTAGAAGATGGATATTATTACATTTATCTACAAGAATTAATATAGCTATAGTTTCTGATTTTTTCATTAAACTTATGAAGCTACCTATTAATTTTTTTGATACAAGAATGACAGGTGATATTCTTCAAAGGATAAATGACCATAGCCGTATAGAACAACTCTTAACAAATTCTTCTCTTAATATTCTTTTTTCATTTATTAATCTAATAATATTTAGTTTGATATTGTTATTCTATGATTATGAGTTATTCTTAATACATCTTATAGGATCAATATTATATGTTTCTTGGATTTTCTTCTTTCTAAAAAAAAGGAGAGAATTAGATTATAAAAGATTTTCACAAGTATCTCAAGAGCAAAGTAAAGTAATAGAATTGATTAATGGAATGCAGGAGATTAAGATGTATAATGCTGAAAAGCAAAAAAGATGGAATTGGGAATTTATTCAAATAAAACTTTTTAAAATACAATTAAAAGCTCTTTCATTAGAACAATGGCAGTATATAGGGGGTAATTTTATAAACCAGATAAAAGATATTTTAATCACTTTTTTTACAGCTAAACTGGTTTTAGATGGAAATATTACATTGGGAATGATGCTTTCAGTGCAATATATTATTGGGCAAATGAGCAATCCTCTATTACAATTAATAGAGTTTATTCGACAGGTTCAAGATACTAAAATATCATTAGAGAGACTAAATGAAATACATAATAAAGAAGAGGAAGAAGAAAATAATCAAGAATATATATCTGAACTTCCTGAAAAAGATATAGAAATAAAAGATTTATATTTTCGTTATGTCGGTTCTGAAAATTATATCTTTGAAGGATTAAATATTAATATTCCCTCAAAAAAAACTACAGCTATTGTAGGTGCTAGTGGTAGTGGCAAAACAACTTTACTAAAATTACTATTAAAGTTTTATGATCCAAATCAAGGTAGCATCAGTATAGGAAATGTGAACTTTAAAAACCTTTCACCAATATTTTGGAGAAAATATTGTGGAGTAGTAATGCAAGATGGATATATATTTAATGATACTATTTCAAGTAATATCGCAGTTGGAGAAAGTATAATAGACAAAAATAAGTTAAAAAAAGCAGTAGAAATAGCTAATATAAAAGACTTTATAGAAGAACTTCCTTTAAGTTATAATACTAAAATAGGAAATGAAGGAATTGGAATAAGTGGAGGGCAAAGACAGCGTATTTTTATCTCTAGAGTAGTATACAAATCTCCTGATTATATATTTTTTGATGAAGCGACTAGTGCTTTAGATGCTAATAATGAGAAGGTCATAATGAAAAATCTAGAGTTATTTTTTAAAGGAAAAACAGCAGTGATAATTGCTCATAGATTATCTACGGTGAAGAATGCTGACAAAATAATAGTTCTTGATAAAGGAAAAGTAGTAGAAGAAGGAACACATAATGAACTCATTAAACTAAAAGGAGAATATTTTAGACTTATTAAAAATCAATTAGAACTTGGAAACTAATAATAACACATTGGATAATATCAATCTTCGTTCCGAAGATGTTCAGGAAATACTAACAACCCCACCTCACTGGATGGTAAGATGGGGAAATACTTTATTTTTTGCTATATTAGTTATAATACTGATAATGAGTTATATTATTAAATATCCTGAATTTATTAATGCTCCTATTATCATATCTTCACAAAATCCCCCTGAAAAAATAGAGGCTCGTATTAGTTCCAAAATTGAAAAAATACTAATCCAAGATCAACAAAAAGTTCAAAAAGGAGATATTCTTGTCGTTCTACAATCTACAGCCAACTATCAAGATATTTTGGAATTAAAAGATATTATAAATTCTATAAATACGAATGATATAGTTAGTTTTCCACTATCTAAAACATCTCAATTTCGATTGGGAGAATTACAAGGAGACTATAATAATTTTGCAAAAGCCCTTACAGATGAAATTCTTTTTACTAATCTAAAACCTTACGCTCCTGATGATATTGCTATAAGCCAAAATATCAGTGAAAATAAAAACCAACTAAATATACTCAAACAACAACTAAATTTGGAGACTGCTAAATATTCCCTTACAAAGAAAAATTACGAAAGATCTTCCTTACTTTTTGAACAAGGTGTTATTTCTAAGATGGAATTTGAAAATGAAAAATTAAAATTTTTACAGGCTCAACAAAGTATAGAAGGTATTAAAATAACTATATCTCAATTGGAAGATGGAGCAAAAAACTTACAAAAGACAAAAAAAAATGTTAATATAAATTCTGTAAAAGATAAAACCAATTACTCTGCCCAATCACTGTATCTTTTAGAACAATTAAGGAAATCCATTACTCAATGGGAACAGAATTATCTTCTTACTTCTTCCACCGATGGTATTGTGAGTTTTCAGAATTTTTTAGGAATTAATCAACATATTTCTGCGGGAGAAAATATTATTTCAATAATGCCTAACGAAAAAGAAGGAATAATTGGTAGAATGAATATTCCTTCAACTAATTCAGGAAAAATAGCAATAGGTAACAAAGTTCTTGTTAAATTAGACAACTATCGCTATCAAGAATTCGGCATTATAGAAGGACAAGTGAAAAATATATCCCTTATTCCTGATAAAGATGGAAATTACTATGCCTATATTATTCTCCCAAAAGGATTAAAAACATCTTATAATAAAGATATTATTTTTGATAAGGAAATGAAAGGCAGTGCTGATATAGTAACACAAGATTTAAGGTTAATAGAAAGGTTCTTCTACCAAATAAGAAAATTATTAGGCTATCAAACTTAATTTATGAAAAAATATATTGTTTTCAGTATTTTATGTTTTCCATTAGTTTCTTTTTCTCAAAAGAAATGGACACTTCAAGAAGCCATTGACTATGCTACGAAAAATAATTTACAGGTGATTGATAAAGAAATTTCACTCAAAATAGAGGAAAACAATCTCCAAACAACAAAAAACGAGCGATTGCCATCTGCCAGTGGAAATATAAGCAACCAATTACGATTTGGGCAAACGCAAGGTTTTCGAGGAGGAATTGGGCGAAATGATAATTTCAATAATGGCCTTAATATATCTGCCAATGTATTGCTTTACAATGGCGGAAGACTGCAAAAAGAAGCTCTTAAAAAAAGCTATGATGTAGAAGTTGCCCAGCACAATGTAGCACTTTTGAAAGAGAATATTGCTTTGCAAATTATTCAGCAATATTTATCGGTTCTTTTGCAAAAAGAAATCGTAAAAATTTATGAAAGTTCAGTGGAAAATGCTCAAAAAGGCTATCAAAGAGCAAAAATTACTGCCGAAGTAGGAACGACTGCCCAAACTACTTTAGCAGAAGCCCAATCGGCTCTTGCCAAAGAAAATCAAAATCTCAATCAGGCAAAAATAGAAGTTAAAAAAGCCTTATTTACACTTTCTCAAACTTTACAACTTAATGATTATCATAGTTTTGATGTAGAAGATTGGGAGTTGAGTGAGGAACTTCCTAATAATTTTCATTCATTAGAAAATGTATTGACACAAATACAAGAAAAACATCCGTTAATTTTGTCGGCACAGAGTCAAATTAAATCGGCAGAAGCCCAAACCGAAGTGGTAAAAACCGCATTTTTGCCAAGTATCAGTTTGAGTGCTGGAATTGGGAGTTTTTATTATAATTCATTGGTCACGGATATTACAGGGGTAGATAATTTGGGAAATATCATCAAAGAAAAAGCCTTGTTTGACCAATATAAAACGAATTTTTATCAGCAAGTGGGAGTATCTGTAAATATTCCAATTTTCAATAAAGGGAATACTAAATTGCAGGTAGAACAAGCCAAAATCAATGAAGTAATGGCTAAAAATCAATTAAAAATACAGGAACAACAATTATTGCAACAAATCCAAAAAGTGTTTTTTGATATGGAAAGCCATTACCAAACTTACCTTTCTGCCCAAGAAACCGAGAAAAGCACCCAATTAGCGTTGAATTTTGCCCAAAAAAGTTATGAAGCAGAAAGGACAAGTATCTATGATTTACATATCGCAAGAAATAATTATGTAAGTGCTAAAAGTTCAACCATACAAGCCAAGTATAATTATATTTTTAGTCAAAAAATTTTGGATTTTTATACAAAGTAGTTATTATCCAAATATTGATATATCAAAACGAGGGAGATTCTCTCCCTCGTTTTTTAACACAAATGAAAAAAAACACACTTTGCCAAAGTGACCGCCAAGATGTTCCATCATAGGCGAATAGGTATTTAATTGGGTATTAAAATATAAATCTCCTTTCTTTGCGGTACTAGGTTCTGTATCCGCAAACTTCATTGTAATATAAGTTTCCCCATTCATTTCCGTTATGATAATTTAACTTTTCGTTTAGGTCTGAAGCGTGAAACCCTTTACTTGCATTCGGAATATTAGCAGAATTCAGTTCTTGGGGGCATTATACTTAAATGCTCCGCTTTTGTATCGTTCAAATAAGTTTGTCCGATGATATACTCCTGTGCTAATAAAACCTGTTCCGCCTCTCACACTTTCTATTAAATCTCGTTTATCAAAACTCGTTTTTGAATAGGGTGTAGGAGAAAAATTATATGTCCTTCGTGAATGTTCGGCAAAAGAATTCTCAATCGTGCTATTCCCCTGTGCGTGAGAACTTATCCCATCTGCAATCATATTATATCCTTCCAAATGAGAAGTCCAACCACTTGCAGTGGTTACTTGCCCCTTTGCGTGAGAAGCAAAATTAGTGGCTTTTGTTCCTATTCCTCCTGCGTAAGAATATCCCCCTGTGGCAAATGCCCTTTCTCCGTGAGCAAAAGAATAACTGCCTCTTACTATGGTATGTGTTCCAATAGCAAACGAGGCTCTACCTGTTGCCCCGTATTGTTCTCCTGTTCTACTTGTTGGGACTTGTGATAGAGAAAAATCTACGGCATACTCTCCAATAGTATCGTAATTATGAGGATTATTCAGCCTATAAGGGAGTCTCCCCAGCCGTATCTGTTCGTATTAGTTTCAATACGCACAAGTTCTCCATCTTTACCTTTCAATGGTCTCCAAGTCGTTCCATTCCAATAGTAGTATCCTTGTGTTCTGATAAACTGATTTTGATGATTGTATATTCCCTCAGAATTAGTTGCATCAGTAATGTAAATCAATGCTCCTGTCTGATGATGATTATAATTTGTTTTTGCTGTAATTTGAGTAAAGGTAATTTTAGGAGGAATAAAGCCATCTATGACTTCTATATCGTTAGGGCTACCTTTAACTTCCAATGTCGCATTGGGAGTTTCTGTATTGATACCTACTCTTCCGCTATAATCTTGCGAAAAACCTAATGTTGTTCCTAATAATGCAAATAATGTTATTTTGTGTTTCATTAGAATATTTTTTGGCAAAAATGTCTATTTCATCATATAATCACAAGGCTTTGTATCTTTGTTAGGCTATTCTATATTCTTTTAGACTATATTTTATACTATTGCTACAAAAGATAGATTATTCTTTTCTATTTTTTTGCAACTTTATAATAAAAATGTGTGTATGGTTCAGAAGTAAAAAATGATGATTAAAAGTAAGATATTATACCAAATGAAAGTAGAGTAGATATATTGGCTGGTATTATTAGAAAATAAAAACGGGGACTTTGATAATGTCAAAGTCCCCGTTTTAGTCCCTCACACCTATAACTTACTGATTTATAGATGAAATTGTAGACCCACAGGGACTCGAACCCCGAATGACTGAACCAAAATCAGGTGTGTTACCAATTACACCATGGGTCTGTTTATTTTAACTGGTGCAAAGATAGAGCTTTTTTCATCAACTACAAATATTGTGAAAACTTTTTCCTATTAAAAATTATATAATATTGAAAATCAGTATTGTTTTTTATCATGCGATAATATTTGTTTTTAACATTAGCAATAAAATTAAACTTAAAGAAGAGAAATTTTATTTTTTATCACATAATAGACAAATTCTATTGTATTCATAGATGAAAAGTATAAGAAAAATTTTGAAAAAAAAAAAAAAAAAAAAATAAACTTACCATTATAATATAAAAATTAGATGAAAAAATACACTGTAATATTAGGAATGTCATTTATTTCCTCTATAAGTTTATTAAACGCACAGACAATCAATACAACTAACGCCCAAACAAAAACCAATGAAAAAGTAGGAATCAACACCACCGTTCCTACCAGAACTTTAACGATTGAAAACTCTCCTAACAATGAAGGAAAACCTGTTTTGAGACTTATAGGAACTCCAAAATATAACGAAAACATAAACTCTAAAATGGATGCTGATTTAGGAGGGAACACAGCAGCGACAACTGCTTATACGGATTATCATCCTCTTATGATAGATAAAAATGGAGATGTCTACCAGGGAGTGCCTATTTCAAGTACTGTGAGTATACTTACCCTTACAGTAAAGAATGTTGATGGCGATTGGATCAGTAACTTTGATACGGGAATTAATTACAATAAATACGCTATGGCGATTATGAGTTATTCTTTTAGACCTGGTCAAGGTACCGACTTTGATATGCTTGTAATGGAGGCTGGTAATCCTAATGTTATTTATGGTAGTAGTACATTATCCAGAGTTGCTACTCCTGTAATAAAATTACAAGAAAGAAATGGCAATTGGGGTGTCTATGCCGATTATCCTTCCATGAAACCTACAAGAACACCCTCTAATCCCACAGAGATTGGGGAAAAAGCAAATGGTACTTGGATATTTACATTACTCGTAGGAAAAAGAGATTTAGTAAATTTTATGGAATTAGAATTTGATCAAAATGGAGCCAATTGGGGTGTAGGAACAAGTAATGATACTTATAGAACAAATCTAGAATCCGTACTAAAAAAACTTGATTAATCTAAATTATGCAAAATGATACAAAGTACTCTCTATAGAGAGTGTTTTTTATTTAATATTCAATCAAAAATCACTATTTTTGTGCAAAATTTTCAATAATGGCAAAACAAGAAGATATCTTTAAGAAAGTAGTTTCTCATGCTAAAGAATATGGGTTCATCTTCCCATCAAGTGAGATTTATGATGGTCTTTCTGCAATATATGATTACGGACAAAATGGTATTGAACTGAAAAACAATATCAAACAATATTGGTGGAAAGCGATGATTCAGCTTAACGAAAATATCGTAGGGCTGGACTCTGCTATCTTCATGCACCCTACTATTTGGAAAGCTAGTGGGCATGTAGATGCTTTCAATGACCCTTTGATTGATAATAAGGATAGTAAAAAGCGTTTCCGTGCAGATGTTTTGATTGAAGACTATTGTGCTAAGTTAGAAGATAAAGCAATCAAAGAAATAGAAAAAGCGAGAAAGAGATTTGGAGAGGCTTTTGATGAAGCACAATTTGTTTCTACTAATCCAAAAGTATTAGAATATAGAGAAAAACAGAAAACCATTCTTTCCAGAATGGCTAAATCTCTGGACAATAATGACCTAATCGATGTAAAAGCCCTAATAGAAGAGCTAGAAATCTCTGACCCTGATACAGGCTCTAAAAACTGGACAGAAGTAAGACAATTCAACCTTATGTTTGGGACTAAATTAGGTGCTGCTGCAGAAAATGCAATGGATTTATACCTTCGCCCAGAGACTGCACAAGGTATTTTTGTAAACTATCTCAATGTGCAGAAAACATCTAGACATAAATTGCCTTTTGGTATTGCTCAGATTGGTAAAGCATTTAGAAATGAAATTGTAGCGAGACAATTTATTTTCAGAATGAGAGAGTTTGAACAAATGGAGATGCAATTCTTCGTACCGCCAGGCACAGAACTTCAATTTTATGAAGAATGGAAACAAAAACGACTTAATTGGCACCTTGCCCTTGGTCTTGGAGCGGAGAATTATAAATTCCACAACCATGAAAAACTCGCTCATTATGCGAATGCCGCTGCGGACATTGAGTTCAATTTCCCATTTGGATTTAAGGAGTTAGAAGGTATCCATTCCAGAACGGATTTTGACCTCTCCGCTCATGAAAGATATTCAGGTAAAAAATTACAATACTTTGACCCTGAAAGAAATGAAAGTTATGTACCTTATGTGGTAGAAACTTCCGTAGGTTTAGACCGATTATTCTTGGCTCTATTCTCTCACTGCCTAAAAGATGAAGTACTAGAAGACGGCTCCGAGAGAACGGTACTCTCTCTCCCACCTGCCCTAGCACCTGTAAAAGCAGCTATCTTGCCTCTGATGAAAAAAGATGGCTTAGGAGAATATGCTGAGAAAATCTTCAATGACTTGAAACTTGATTTCAACCTCATCTATGAAGACAAAGACAGCATCGGAAAACGATACAGAAGACAAGATGCCATAGGAACGCCTTTCTGTATCACCATAGACCATGACACTCTTACAGACCATACGGTAACGATAAGACACCGCGACACAATGGAGCAAGAAAGAGTGCCTGTCTCTAACCTTAGACAAATCATTGATGATAAAGTAAATTTCAGAAACTTATTATCAAAAATATAACTAAATGATATGCTTAGCCTTCAAATATTTTATATTCGGAGGCTTTTTATTTTTCTTTTCTATATCATATTTTAGGTTCTGAAATGATGTTTTTAGGTGATGAAGGTAAAACATTTAGGTTGTCAAGGTAAAATTTTAGGTTTTTAACTCAAATTATTAGGTAGAGCAACCCCAATTTTTAGGTCTTTTACCTAAAATTTTAGGTTCGGAACCTAAAAACTCCACTTCCCAACCCAAACACTTCGTTATTTTATCCTAATCATTGGATTCTATTCCCTATAACTATGGCAAATCTTAATAATAAACCTTATCTTTGAAAAAAACAAAACTATTTTTATGCCTAAAATAGAAACAAGAATCAATCCAGAAAATGGCAAAACAGAATATTTTATTAATTATCCTGTAACGAATTTGCAATCCTTAAAAAAGTTGATTAATATTATCAACTCACGAAAAGATGAGACAACCCCTATATTTATTACCCAACCTATAACCCTAAAAGAAGACACTACAATAAACTTTGATGTTTCTATAAACAATTGCGTTTTTGAGAATGAGATAACTATTCAAAATTGCACTTTCAAGTATAATATCCAAATTATAAATAATACATTCAAAGGTAATTTTAATCTTTTTATAGCTACAAAATTTGAGGATATTGCCAATTTTAATCATTGTAAATTTTTAGGAAAGACATTAAATTTCACCAATGCAATATTTAATGGACAAACCAGCTTTCAAAATATATTTTTCAGTAAAAATACAAATTTCATTTTCAACAAAGTAAAAATTAATAGGAAATGCCATTTCATGGGTTCCAAATTTCATGGAACAACTAGGTTCAGTTGCAACTTTAATGATAATGTAATATTTGGACTTTCCACAGAAGATGATAAAAAGAAAACTGAGTTCTTCGGAAAAACATCTTTTGCAGGAACTACTTTTGAGAAAAAAGTTCGTTTTCTTAACTGTATATTTCATCAACATACCTCATTTAATAATACTACTTTTAATGATTTAGTAGATTTTTACGGAGCAACTTTTAAGGTTCCTCAACAATTTCGCAAAACAGACTTCAATAGTGTTGCTGTTTTTAACTACACCGTATTTGAACAAGAAGCTCAATTTATATACTGTTCCAACAAGCCCTCTTCTTATATCAACTTTCAAAATTCAATTTTTAAGAAAGGATTGGACATTTCTCACTCTAATTTTACTTGTAGTATGGCTTTTTGGGGTATTCAAATTGATGACAATGGAATTTTAGAAGCATTTTCTTCTCAACAGTACGAAGAGGATTTTAACACCGAAGATTCTGAAAATAATAACGACTCAAAAGATTCTGTAAAAACTGCTCAAAAACTGCGTGAAAGTATCCGTTATATCAAGAACAATTTTCTTTCTGAAAATAATAAAATAGAAGCACTAAATTTTTATAAAAAAGAAATGGAAATTTACCGAAAAGAAATTTCCATTTCTAAGAGTAGAAATAGTGAAAATAAAAATACTAGCGAAAAGGAAATACTTCATATTGCTACAGGGATCTACATTCCTCTGATTACCTATTTATTTAATTATGAAAACAAAGCTCTTTATTGGACATTTATTTTCTTTGTCGCATTATCTATTTTACTATTTTTTACTATCAACCATAAAAATTTGATACAAGATTTCAAAACCAATATTGTAATTTCTTTACCAACCTTCTTTCTTATCATTATTGCTCTTCTACTATTTATTTACTCCTTATATTTTTATACAGAAGATATAAATAATTTTAAACTATTAGTTGTATTCATACTTGTATATATTTCTATATTTATATTATTTTCCAATTCAGCAAAAGATAATATTTTATTATTTTTTAATAAAATTTCAAATGATTTTGGTACAAATTGGGTTCAAGGAGTTTGCTTTACTATTATAATGGCTGGTATTACCTTTATAGTCATGGCAGCAGTTTCTGGCTATACAATAAGCCTTTCAGAAAATGCATTACAAAACTCTTTTATTAGTTTCTTAAAAATTATCAACATCTTGGATTTAAAACCTTTTGATGATAAAAATAAAGATTCTTTATTCGGCAATATGAATTCTTTAACTCTGTTATTTTTATTCATTGGACGGATTTTTATAGGCTATGGCTATTATCAGACCATTCAAGCTTTCAGAAAATATGGTAAATCTTAATAATAAACCTTATCTTTGAAGAAAAATTTTACTTTGACATTCTAATTTTTAAGTGGAATTTTCAAATCATAATTCTAATTATAAAAATAAATAACGATGAGAAAAAACATTGTCGCAGGAAACTGGAAAATGAATAAAAATTTTCAAGAAGCACAAGAGCTAATGCACCAACTTTCAGATTATATGAAAAATCATAAAACTAATTGTGAAGTTATGATAGCTCCTCCTTCCCTATATTTAGCTACAGCAAAAGAAACTTTCAAAGATAAAGAGGTTGGCATCTATGCTCAGGATGTTTCACAGTATGAAAATGGTGCTTACACAGGAGAAATCTCTGCAAATATGCTAAAATCTTTGGATTTAGATGGAAGTATCATAGTACATTCTGAAAGAAGACAATATCATAACGAAACCGACCAATCTGCTGCAATAAAAATCAAAAATATTTTAGGTAAAAATATGACTCCTATATATTGCAATGGTGAAAATTTAGAAGAAAGAAAATCAGGACAATATTTAGATGTCATTAAACATCAAACAGAAACAGCTCTCTTTGGGCTATCTGCTGAAGAGATACAGAAAGTAGTCATCGCTTATGAACCCGTTTGGGCTATTGGCACAGGAGAAACTGCTACTGCGGAACAGGCACAAGAAGTTCATGCTTTTATCAGAAATCTCATCGCTGCGAAATATGGAAAATCTATCGCCGATGAAATATCTATTCTCTACGGAGGCTCTGTAAAACCTAATAATGCCAAGAATATTTTTTCTCAGCCAGATGTAGATGGTGGATTAATAGGAGGAGCTGCCCTCAATATTGAAGATTTTTCTAAAATTATAGAGGCTTTTAATACTTAATATAAAGTAGATATGGAAATACTTTTAGCAACTCATAACCAACATAAAAAAGAGGAAATCCAACAAATATTAGGAAAAAACTATCACCTCACAAGCCTTACAGATTATCACATCTTTGAAGAAATAGAAGAAAATGGCTCTACCTTTCATGAAAATGCACTAATCAAAGCAAAATATTGCTTTGAAAAAACAGGAAAAGCAAGCGTAGGAGATGATAGCGGATTGGTCATCCCTGCATTAGATGGTAGACCTGGTATTTTTTCTGCTCGGTACGCTGGTGCTCATAATTTTGATGCCAATATCAACAAGGTTTTGGAAGAAATGAAAGGCATAGAAAACCGCGAAGCTTATTTCATTACTGTAATGTGCTTAATAGATGAGACACAAATCCCTCATTATTTTGAAGGGCGTGTTTATGGGCAAATTACCCATGAAAGAAAAGGTGAAAAAGGCTTCGGATATGACCCTATATTCATACCAAAAGGTTATACAATCTCCTTTGCAGAGATGAAACCTGAAGAAAAAAATAAAATCAGCCACCGCTTTATTGCTGTACAACAATTTTTGGAGTTTTTACAAACTAATTTACATAAATAAAATATTTTTCAGGCTTATCTCGGAATATAAAATCTCTACATTGCATGGAGTTTCACAATACACTCAAATTAAATTATTTTTAAAATAAAAATGAACAATAAGACAACTTATACAAAAGAATGGCTAAAAGAAATCAGTCCCAACGAACCTTTAGTCATTGCTGGTCCGTGCAGTGCAGAAACAGAAGAGCAAGTATTAAACATCGCTCACCAACTAAAAAAAAATTCAAAAATTAAATTCTACCGAGCAGGAATTTGGAAGCCAAGAACTCGCCCAGGAGGTTTTGAAGGGATTGGCGAAATGGGACTGAAATGGCTCAATAAAGTAAAAAAAGAAACAGGACTTAAAACAGCAACAGAAGTGGCTAACCGAAATCATGTGCGTTTAGCATTAGAAAATGATGTAGATTTACTTTGGATTGGTGCTCGCTCCACTGTTAGCCCTTTCATTATCCAAGAAATCGCCGATGAACTAGCAGGAACGGATAAAATTATTTTAGTTAAAAATCCTGTAAATCCAGATCTCGCTCTTTGGATTGGAGCCTTAGAGCGTTTGCAAAGAGCTAATATTAAAAATATAGGTGTAATCCATAGAGGTTTCTCTACTTATGAAAAAACTAAATATCGTAATATTCCAGAGTGGCAAATTGTCATTGATTTGCAAAATCGTTTCCCTAAACTACCAATTATTTGTGACCCTTCCCATATCGCGGGAAATCGCGAACTAATTGCCGAGCTTTCTCAAACCGCCTTAAACTTAAACTTTAATGGATTGATGATAGAGAGTCATTGTAATCCTAATGTGGCATGGAGTGATTCTGCTCAACAAATCACCCCTGAAACTCTTTCTAAAATACTAGCCAACCTTATCATTCGTCATCAAAATACTTCAGAAAATGAATTTCAGAGCCAACTTGATAGCTTTCGTTCACAAATTGATTTATTAGATTCTCAGCTCCTAGAAATACTAAAAAAAAGAATGAATATCGCTGAAAATATTGGAAATATCAAGAAAGAAAAAAATATTGCAGTACTACAAAACAAAAGATGGAACGATATTTTAGAAAATATGATTCATAAAGGAAGCTCACATGGATTATCCGAAGGATTTATCTCTAAAATCTTCAAAGCTATACATCAAGAATCCATTCATAGACAAGAAAAAGTCTATAATGAGAATTAAAATCAAAAAACTCGATCTTATAAAAAATAATAAGACCGAGTTTAATACCAATAAATTTTTTTACATTAAAATTTATCTAAAAGCTCTTTAATTCTTCTCATTGCTTCCACCAAAACATCTTCCGATGTAGCATAAGAGAAACGAATACAATTTTTATCCCCAAAAGAAACCCCGCCTACTGTAGCCACATGAGCTTTTTCTAATAAAAACATTGCAAAATCATCAGAATCATTAATCTCCACACCATCTAATGTTTTTCCGATATAATAAGAAATATCTGGGAACATATAAAACGCTCCTTTGGGTTTATTTATCTTAAATCCTTTAATCTCTTTAATCATATCGTAAACCAAATCTCTTCTTTTTCCGAAAGTATCAATCATGTAGCGATATTCTGCAGGATCTGTTTCTAATGCTTTGATAGATGCTCTTTGGGCAATTGTATTCGCTCCAGAAGTCACTTGCCCCTGAACTTTATCACAAGCTGCGGCTAACCATGTAGGACACGCTGAATAGCCTATTCTCCAGCCTGTCATAGCATAAGCTTTTGACATTCCATTAATTACTGCTGTTTGTTCATATACTTGTGGAAATTCCGCAATGGAAGTATGTTTCCCTTCATAATTGATAAACTCATAAATTTCATCAGAAATAATGGTAATTTGTGGATATTTTGCTACTACATTTGCAATCGCTTCTAATTCTTCTCTCTCATAATAACTTCCCGAAGGGTTACAAGGAGAACTGAATAACAACACTTTTGTTTTAGGTGTAATTACACTTTCTAATTGCTCTGCTGTAATTTTAAAATCCGTATCTATTGTAGTCTGTACAAAAATAGACTTCCCTCCCATCATCTTCACCATTTCATCATAACTCACCCAATAAGGCGTCGGTAAAATCACCTCATCACCATCATTCACTACTGATGCTATAACATTAATAATAGACTGTTTGGCTCCATTAGAAACGCAAATTTGGTTTGGTTTATAATTCAAATTATTATCTCTTTTCAGTTTTTTACAAACTGCTTCTCGAAGTTCTAAAAAACCAGCTACAGGAGAATAGTGGCTATAATTTTCATGAATAGCTTCTATTGCAGCTTGTTTAATATCCATAGGAACATCAAAATCTGGTTCTCCTAAAGTCAAACTAATCACATCTATCCCTTGAGCCTTCATCTCTCTCGCTTTATTCGTCATCACGAAAGTCTTAGAATAACTCAATCGGTTTAATCTATCTGAAAGTTTCTCCATTTTTATATTTTTGAATTGAATTTGTAAAGATATAAAATTTAATATTTAGATACTAACCTATCTCCCAAATTCTTCTTTTAGAAATTCTACTGTTTTCTTATCATTTCCAATAAAAATCCTATCTCCATCTATAAAAACTGGTCTTTTCAGAAAACTATAATGATCCAATATCAACGCCTTAAAATCATCTTCATGCAGTGTACTCACATCTAAATTCCTTGCTTTAATTTGGGTTGACTTTTTGCTAAATAAAGCCTCATAAGTTCCTGCCAAATCATACATTTCTTGTAATTCTTCTTTGGAAATACCTTTTGTTTTTATTTCTCTTTTCTCCCATTTATCCAAATCCAATTCAGACATAATCCTCTTACAAGTTCCACAAGTTTTCAAAAAATATACTTTTTTCATATTATTTAAAATTAAAAAATTTCATATCCAAAAAACACAATCAGTTTTCCATTCTAAAAAAATCTTCATATTCTCCCCAGAAATCCTCCATTTTAATCATATTTTCATTAAGAAATAGCATAGCTTTCTGCCAAGTTTCTCTATTATGAATACACACCCCCTTTTTCTCTACAAAAATGCAAGAAACTTCCTTGCCATTCTCCAACTCATAAGACTCTGCATAAACTACATTGGGCAAAAAATCTCTCTCCAAAATATCTTGTAATGATTGCATTTTTTCAAAATATTTTATGCGATGCTCCAAACTTCCCTCAATCTCCATCAAGACCATAGCTTTTTTCGTATCAAAATTAAATTTAAAACTCAATCCCTTTATTTTGGTTTGATATAAAATCCATTTTCGTGGAAAAGATTTCCCAAAAGAAGTCCAAAACTCCTGCCTCATCTTTGCCGATTCTTCTCTACTAAACATATTTTTCTTTAATAATTAAATTACTAAAATCGTTCTAAAGCTCCCAAACCAAACAATGCAAAATCATATACAGCTGGGTCTTGAGAATTATACTTTCTCAATTTTAAATCCAACTCCTCTACGGCTTTCCAATCATTTTGTTTTCGCTGTAAAATCCCTAATTTTCTTGCAATATTACCACTATGAACATCTAAAGGGCAAGACAAATAGAAAGGGTCTAACTTATCCCAAATTCCAAAATCTACCCCTTTATTATCCTTTCTTACCATCCATCGCAAATACATCATAAGCCTCTTACATGCTGATTTTTTATACGAACTACCGATATGCTTATGACTACGATGCAATTCCGAACTTAAAAAAATATTTCTAAATCTCTCCAATGAATGGTAATGATTTTCTTCCCCTTCTCGGAGCAAAAAGAGATGTTCTAAACTCTCGTTTTCTTGATAAACTCTTTTCAAATTAAAAACAAAAGCCTTAAAATCCTCCGAATTAAAAGTTCTATGCACCGCCTTCCCCTCTATCATAGAGAAATCTCTCTCCTGTGCATTCATCACAAAATCATAGGGGGAATTTCCCATTATACCCATCATTTTATCCGCATTTTTGATAATGGATTTCCTATTCCCCCAGGCAATAATTGATGCAAAAAATCCACTAATTTCTATATCTTGCTTCAAAGAATAACGATGTGGAATCTGTATCGGATCCGTTTCTATATAATTTGGAGTATTAAATTCCTCTACTTTTTCATCTAAAAAGTCAAAAATTTCAGCCTCTGTCATCATCTATTTGGTTTATATTTTTATAAATATACTTCTACACTTAACCAATTTTTATCGGTTTCAAAGTTTCTGGAACAAAAGTATTCTCAAAAATAGTCCTCGCTTCTTGCTCAAATTCGGTATAATCAGAATAGCGATTAGAAAAATGACCTAAAATTAGTTTTTTAACCTTTGCTTTTTGAGCAATTTTTGCAGCTTCTAATGCTGTAGAGTGTCCCGTATATTTCGCTAAATCCTTCATTTCATCTAAAAAAGTTGCTTCATGATAGAGCAAATCCACTCCTTTTATAATAGGAACAATGGATTCTGAATATTGTGTATCGCTACAAAATGCATAAGAAACCGAAGCCTCTGGTGGCAATGTAAGAATCTCATTCTTAAGAATATACCCATCTTTTAAAATAAAATCTTTTCCATTTTTAATATTTTGATAATCACAAATTTCTATCTCTGGATATTTTTTTATCTCCTGCATATTAAGATGCCGAGATTTGGGTTTTTCCTTAAATAAATATCCATTACAATAAATTCTGTGCTTCAAAGGAATTGTATGAACCTCCACTCTATTATCTTCAAAAATAAGTTCAGATTTTTTTGATTCTAATTCATGAAAAATCAAGTCAAACCCCTTATTCGTTTCTGTCAATTTTAATATAACTTCCATTAACTCCTTTATTCCTTTTGGACCATAAATATGCAAGGGAGTTTCCCTTCCTAACAACTGAAAAGAAGAAACCAAACCCGGCAGTCCAAAACAATGGTCGCCATGCAAATGCGAAATAAAAATATGATTAATTTTAGAAAACTTCGCTTTCACTCTTCGAAGTTGTACTTGAGTCCCTTCTCCACAATCTATCAAAAAATTTCTTTCGCTCATTTCTAAAAATTGAGCCGTAGGAGCTGATTTTACAGTGGGTATTGCTGAATTATATCCTAAAATTGTAAGTATCGTACTCAAACTAAAAAATTTTGCCCACAATATACAAAAACTTTGCATTTATCTCTTATGAAAATATCTGTATCAATAAAAAATTTAAACCAAGTATTATTTAGAATAAATAAAAATAATATATTTGCAAAAATTTAATTTACATTAAAATCATTATGAATAAACTAATCATTGGAGCATTTGCCCTTTCGGGTATCGTTCATATCAATGCTCAAGTAAAAAAAGATTCCATAAATAAAGTATCTGACATTGAAGAAATAGAACTTTTCGGCGAAAGCAAAAAACAGCCCAAAGGCTTAGAAATCATCACCCGCTTGCCTTTAAGCCCACAAGAACAAGTACAAAATATCTCCGTGATTTCTCATAAGGCTATCTCTGAAATGGGGGCTTTAACCATCACTGATGCTGCAAGGAATATCCCTGGTGTAGTATTATTTAGCACCTATGGAGGCGGTGCCGAGAGCATGTCTATCAGAGGATATAGAGGTACTCCAACGCTAAAAAATGGTGTTTTAATGAACTCTGATTTTAGAAGAGGATCCATGATTGCAGATATGCAAGGGGTAGAAAGTATTCAGGTTATCCGTGGAGTAGCAGCTATTACTCAAGGTGTTACAAACTCATTAGGCTCACCAGGAGGAGTCATTAATATTATTACAAAAACTCCAAAATTCATCAATACAACTAATATCGGCTTTCGCTATGGAAGTTGGGATACTTTCCGTCCTACATTAGATTTTCAAAGAGTTTTAGATAAAAATGGAAAAGTCGCTGTTCGTCTCAATGTCGCTTATCAAAAAAATCATTCTTTCACAAATCATGTAAAAGGTGAGCGTATTTATGTAAATCCATCTGTAGCTTTCCGCCCAGATGATAAAACAGAATTCATTTTGCAAATGGATTACCTTAACAATGAAAGAACTCCAAATAGAGGGACTATCAATCTAGCAAATAACGGCATTTATGCTATTTATGATGTCAAAGAAAAATTCTTCGGTTTTGAGTCTGATAGAACTGAGGAAATTTCTTATAGTTATATGATTTCTGCCGATAGAAAATTATCGGATAAATTCAAAATTCGTGCCGCTTATATGGCAATGGACAATGAAAATGAATCCCTCGCCACTGGCAGACTCAACACTATAGGAGAAAACAATATCAACTATGCAATGAGAAAAAGAACCGTAGGAAAAAGTGGTGGTAAAGATTTGAGCAAGGTATTCCAAGTAGATTTTATAGGACATAATATTAAAACAGGAATATTAAAACATACTTTCCAAGTAGGTTTTGATTGGCGACAATCTCAAATAGAAACTTATACCTACTCCAAAGATATAAATATAGATGTAATAAACACTATAGAAGATTTTACTAACACCCTAACTCCTACACAATTAAATCAAGTAAATACCATTAAAAAAACAGGAAGCACTATTAATGCTGCAACTCCTACCATAGGTGTCATGGCACAAGAGGTTTTGGAGTTCACAGAGTATGTAAAACTATCGGGAGGTATTAGATATAGTAAATTTAACGGAAACTCCCAAAAAGGGAAAAAATATGCTTGGAATCCTTCTGTAGGACTGATGATTTCTCCTATTAAAAATATTAATGTTTACGCTTCTTACACCACTTCCACAGACTTAAGGAACAATAATAATCCTTTATTGGATGGAGGAACAGTAGGAGCTTCTACCTCTGAACAATGGGAAACGGGTATCAAAACAGATTGGTTTGATGAAAAACTGAGATTCAATGTTAATTTCTATAGAATTTATCTCAACAATCTTTCATATAGAATCACAGATACTTCAGGAAATAATACACCTTTCTATGGATTAGCAGGTAATTTAAAAAGAAAAGGAATAGAGGCTGAATTAGTAGGAAAAATTCTTCCTGAGTTAGAAATCATGGCTGGATATTCTTATTTAGATGCTCAATATAAAAATAGCCCTAGTTATGTAGATGGTTCAGCTCCCATTATGACCGCAAAACATACCGCAAATGGCTGGGTAAATTACACCTTCCGCAATGGTATACTAAAAGGATTAAACTTTGGAGGAGGAATCTATTATGTAGGTAAAAGACCATCTAATGACCATGTATTAAGAGCTGGTATCATCCATAATACTGATGCTACTAAACCTCTTGATTTTAATGCATATACTACTATCAATGCTCAGATAGGCTATATATATAAAAATATCGGAATTAAAGTATTTGCAAATAATCTCGGCAATTCTATCGGATATAGTGCTTATTACAGAGGTGGATTTATCAACAGAACTGATCCAAGAAATTTTGCCGTACAAGTAAACTATAAATTTTAATTAAAAAAACTTAATTTTTCAAATATGAAAATTACACATTTATTTTACACAGGACTTTTAGCATCAGTTGTAATGGTATCATGCCAAAAAGATGAAAAAAAACAAGAACAAACACATCAAAAAGAAGAAAAAGCAGAACATCAAAAAAGACAACCCTTAGATTTTTCTTCCGTAAAAGCCGAATTAAAATTAGAGACTGAAAAAGAAAAATATTTTGATGAAATTGTTACTAAATATCAAAAATTAATTGAAGAAAGCCGAGAAGCTGCTAAAAAAAGTGGCAAAATGGACAGAGTAGCATTAGGAATTAAAAATGAAGAACTTACCCTTCAACAAGCTGAGGAAATGGCAAAAGTCCTTACCGCCGAACAGATGATAGTTTTCAATAAATTCATAGAAGAAAATACCAGAAAAAGACCTAGATACAATGACCAACTTCTAACAAAAATACAGCAAAAAGTAGGACTTTCTGAAGAGCAAATGAAAATAATAAATGCTGCAAATGATGCTTTTGAAAAGTCCTTCCATGATGCTCACGACATCTATCATGGAAATAACGACTTAGCAAAAGAATATTGGGAAAAATTTGATGCTCAAAGGAAAGCAGTGATAGAAAAAACTCTTACTCCAGAACAATTTGCTAAATTCAAAGAATTAGTCAAAGAGGTAAAGTTTATCCCTCGTAAGAAAAAATAATTTTTCATTTTACTTCAAATTTTTCTATAATAAAACCGAGTAGTATTTTATTACTCGGTTTTATTTTATAATCCTAAATCTTCTTTAATCATTTCAATCTTTTCTTCTAAAACATCTACTTTTGAAATATATTCCTCCAATGAAGAAATTTTATCTTTTACTGAAAAATAGAATTTAATTTTCGGTTCTGTTCCCGACGGGCGAATTGCCACTTTAGAACCATCTTCTGTATAATAAATGAGCACATTAGATTTTGGAATATCATTCATAGTTACTTTTTCATTCTTTACTAAATTCCATACTGTTTGTTCTTGAAAATCCTTTACCAAAACTACTTTTGCCCCAGCCAATGATGACACAGGAATATTTCTAAAATCCGTCATCATCTGCTTGATTTGTTCCGCACCTTCCTTGCCTTTTCTGACAATATTCACTAATCCTTCTTGATAAAGCCCTAATCTTTGATAAATCTCTATCATGTACTGATACATGGTCTTACCATTTGCCTTACACCAAGCAGCAATTTCACAA
Organism: uncultured Flavobacteriaceae bacterium; assembly: GCA_963530615.1. Classification (GTDB taxonomy): domain Bacteria; phylum Bacteroidota; class Bacteroidia; order Flavobacteriales; family Weeksellaceae; genus JABCPE02. Next base: position 17,728 of record CAUSDX010000011.1, on the reverse strand, counting down.
GCTAATAAAATAGAACCACACGAATCTTTATCCCTCACAAAATCCCCAGTCATAAAACCAAAACTCTCCTCTCCACCACAAATAAATTTCTCCTTACCTTCTGCATCGCTAATCATCTTCCCAATCCACTTAAAACCCGTAAGCCCAGCCTTACACCCTACTCCATAGTATTTTGCTAAATCAAAAAACACATCAGAAGTTACAATTGTAGAACCAATAAATTCTTTACCTGTGATTTTTCCCTCTTTTTGCCATTGGTTTAGAATATAATCGGTCAAAATCATATTCGTTTGATTTCCATTTAATAACTGAATTTCTCCTGCTAAATTTCTTACCGCAATTCCCAATCTATCTCCATCAGGATCACAACCAATTACAATATCTGCATTTTTTATTTTTGCTAAATCCATAGCCATCCTTAAAGCCGATGGCTCCTCAGGATTTGGGCTATCCACCGTAGGGAAATTTCCACTTGGTATCATCTGTTCCTCTACTAAATCTACCTTAGTAAATCCTGCTTTTTTTAATGCTTTTGGAATAGTAGTATAAGTTGTCCCATGAATAGAAGTAAAAACAATGTTCAAATTCTCCCTTCCAACATTCTGATAAAGAGATGCTTCCATACACGCTTCAATATACACCTCATCTTGCTTATCATCTATCCACTCTATAAGGTTATCATCTCCATTAAATTTAATATTCTCAAATTTAGTATTTTGCACCTGTTCTATAATTGCAGCATCATGTGGTGGTACAATCTGTGCTCCATCATTCCAATACACTTTATAGCCATTATATTCTGGTGGATTGTGAGATGCCGTCAAGACAATTCCTGCATGACATTTTTTATTTCTCACAGTGAAAGAAAGCTCAGGAGTAGGTCTATGTTCCTTAAATAATAGAACTCTAATCCCATTCGCTGTTAAAACATCAGCCACTATTTTTCCAAATTCCTTAGAATTATTTCTGACATCATAAGCTATTGCTACTTTAATATCTTCTTGTGGAAATTGCTGGCGTAAATAATTCGCTAATCCTTGAGTTGCTTGTCCAAGAGTATATTTATTCAATCGGTTAGTCCCTACTCCCATTATCCCACGCATTCCTCCTGTCCCAAACTCTAAATTTTTATAAAAAGAATCCTCTAATTCAGAAGAATTTTCATCAATTAAACTTTGAACTTTTAATCTGATTTCTTCATCAAAAGTTTCTGCAAGCCAACTTTTTGCTTTTTCTATTGTTGTCATTATAATTTTTTTATTTTTTTCTTAAATTTCCCTTTCTATATGATAATTTTTATACCCTCTATTCATTCTAATAATCAACTCTCCTAAAAAACCAGAAACAAACAATATTGTTCCTAAAATCATCATCGTAAGAGCGATAAAAAACCATGGTGTTTCTACTATCAAATGCCCATAAATCTTCTTTACATAAACATGATATAACTTTGAAATCCCTAACCAAAATGCAGAACAAAAACCAATTAAAAACATCAAAGTCCCTACAAAACCGAAAAAATGCATAGGCCTCCCTCCAAAACGGCTCACAAACCAAAGTGTTACTAAATCTAGAAAACCTCGTATAAATCTCTCCGTTCCAAATTTAGAACTTCCATAAGGTCTAGCCTGATGCCTCACCTCTTTTTCTGTAATTCTATTAAATCCCGCATTCGCTGCTAAAACAGGAATATAACGATGCATATCTCCATAAACATCTATAGATTTTACCACCTGCTTTTTATAAGCTTTGAGACCACAATTAAAATCATGAAGATAAACCCCTGAAACCTTTCTCGCAGCTGCATTAAAAAGTTTTGAAGGAAGATTTTTAGTTACCACATTATCAAACCTTTTCTTTTTCCAGCCACTAACAATATCATAATTCTCATTTTTCACCATATTATACAGTTCTGGAATCTCTTCGGGAAAATCTTGTAAATCAGCATCCATGGTAATAACTACCTCACCTTGTACCTTCTCAAAAGCTGCATGAAGAGCCTGTGATTTTCCATAATTTCGGGAAAATTTTATTGCATGAATATTATCATTTTCCTTACAAAACCACTCTATTGTCTCCCAAGAATTATCCGTACTACCATCGTCTATGAACCAGATTTCATACGAAATTTCATTCTCCAAACATACCTTATTAATTCTAAAAAATAATTCGCTAAGTGATTCTTCCTCATTTAACAAAGGAATTACTATAGATAAATTCATTATAAAAATCTTCAAAAAATTTGCCCAAATTTACATAAAACTATTCATTTTTCTATATAAAATATTTTAATATTGATTATCAATGATTTATGAATTATTTATTAATGTTATACCGAAATTGCTACATTCCTATTTTTGTAATTCATATATTTGCAACGGCAAGTCCTACACAACCAGCTCCTGAAAATCCTCCAGGGTGGGAACACAGCAAAGGTAATCGGTCGTAGCGGTGTGATGTAGGTAGCTTGCCTTTTTTTATTACGAATTTAAGCTTATTTATTCTTTTTTATTTTTTTACATTTTTCCATAAAAAAAAGATTGTTCCAATTTTTAACAGAAACAATCTTTTTTATTATTTTTTAATCTTCACTACTTATCCTAAATATTGATGTTAGAATAGATAATAGTATACTGAATATCAATGCGTAGCCAATACCATCAATAACAACTCCATCTATAAAAGCCCCAGCTAGTAAAACAATCACAGCATTAATAATCAATGAGAATAACCCAAAAGTAAAAATCGTCAAGGGCAAACTCAGTATTTGTAATACAGGTTTTACAAAAATATTAAGAAGCCCCAAAATAACAGCAAAAATAACTGCCGTTCCAAAATCTACAAAATGTACTCCATCTAACATCCTTTGAAGCACATAAGCAATAGTCGCATTAATCAATAAATTAAGTATAATTCTCATTTTATTATCTTTTATTTTAACTCTATTTCCAAACCTAATTCAGGCAATATTAATTCAATTCCTTTTTCTTCAAAAAATTTTAATGCTTCTTCATGGTTAATAGCAATAGGCGGAAAAGTATCAAAATGACAAGCCAATACTTTAGGTGTTTTCAAAAGCCCCGCTGCTACAAAACTTGCTAACTTTGCATCCATGGTATAATGTCCACCTATAGGTAAAATCGCCAAAGAAATTTCTCCAAAAATTTTAGGAAACCACTGCATATCCGTCATCATTCCTGTATCTCCTGCAAGATAAATATTCTTTCCTTCATAGCTCAGCATGTAACTACTTGATACTCCTCCATATCTACCATCAGGAAAAGAGCTCGTGTGTACTGCTTGGAGCATGGTAATCTCCAAATCTTCTACCTTCGTTGTCCCTCCAATATTCAAATCTATATTGTGAGTATGTCCAAAATAGGTACAAATTTCAGGTTGGGCAATAATTGTAGCTTTTGGATAATGTTCCAAAACCTCTGCCACATCAGCTATATGGTCATAATGAGCATGAGTAATTAACGCAAAATCAATATTTTGCTTTGAAATTTCAAAACCCGATTGCTCTTTTTGAAAATTATAGAAAGGGTCAGTTAAAATATTTTTACCTTTATAGTTTATCAGAAAGCAATTATGCCCTAAAAATTTGATTTTCATAATTTTAATTATTTTTCAAAAATTCAACGACTATCTATATAAAATTTATTGCACAATTTTACTTATTTTTTAGTATTTTAGCAAAAAATCTATCCATGTTTAAAGAAATTTTAAGACTTATAATTGCCTTTATTTTTCTCTTATCAGGAGGAGTAAAAGCAATAGACCCAGTAGGCTTTTCTTTCAAATTGGAAGAATATTTTTCTCCTACGGTGTTTGATTTAGAATTTTTAATTCCTTTTTCACTAACCATCTCTATTTTCGTTATTTTATTAGAATTAATTTTAGGTCTATTTCTTTTGCTTAAAATCCAAATCAAAACAACGCTTCTTTCCTTAATTTCTTTATGCGTTTTCTTTGGGTTTTTAACTTTTTATTCTGCTTATTATAATGTTGTTACAGATTGTGGCTGTTTCGGAGATGCCATTAAATTCACTCCTTGGCAAAGTTTTGGTAAAGATATCATCCTACTTTTCTTATTAACAATCCTTTGGATTTATGAAAAAAAATCCGTTCCAAATACAAAATTTAACATTGCAAAAGGCTGGGGAGCAATTCTCTGTTTCGGAGTTTTTCTATACATTTTATTTTCAGGAATTTATTACGAACCTTTAATTGATTTTAGGGATTACAAAATTGGAACGAATATTAAAACCGAGAAAGAAAAAATTGCTCAAAATCCATCAGAGTACAAACTAATTTACACCTTAAAAAATCAAAAAACAGGAGAAGAATTAGAAATTAATCAGGATGATTACATCAATCAAAACTATTGGCAAATGAGCCAATGGAAAATACTCTCTGAAAAAACAAAATCTGAACTTTATAAACAAGGCTATACTTCAGCTATTGAACATTTCAAAATAGAAACTATTGAGGGGAAAGATGTTACAGATAGCATTCTTAATGCTCCAAAAGCCGTGCTGCTTTTTTCTTATAAACCTGAAAGAGTTAAAGAAAACGAACTGACAAAAATGGAATTTCTGGTTAATCAATCAGATGAAGAAGCTGTAATTTTTGGTATCTCTCCTCAATCTGAAACATTTAAAGCACTCCCTAATGCTACTATGGATGCCACCGCGATAAAAACTATCGCAAGAAGTAATCCATTTATCTTAGTATTAGAAAAAGGAAAAATTATTAGTAAATAAATCAATATGAAAAAATCTAACAAATCCATCGCAGGATACCATTTGCTGATGATACTTTCAGCTGTAGATCATAAGTTTTCTCCAGAAGAGGGAATAAAAATTCAAGAATATTTAGCCGAAGAATTTCCTTTTAGAGTTAATTTAGATAACGAATTAGAAGTTATCGCATCCCTTCAGCCTGAAGCTTGGAAAGACCATTTTGAATTTCATGCTCATTGCTTTTATGATGATTCCACCGAAGATGAAAGAAATAAATTTGTTTTTTTTGCTAAAACTTTAATCAAAGCAGATAATAAAGTAACCGATAGAGAACATCAATTTTATAAATTGTTAAAACACATTTGGAAAATTGACTAAAAAAGTTGCTTTTTGGCAGCTTTCTAATGTTTTAATAAGATAGCTTTTTCAACTATTTTCCCTACCTTTGTGAGATAAGTTTTTATTCATTATGAACATTCAACAATTAGAATACTTAATTGCCGTAGATAAATACAGACACTTTGGGAAAGCTGCTCAGGCGTGTTTCATTACACAACCCACATTAAGTGCTATGGTTCAAAAATTAGAAGAAGAATTAGATGTAAAAATTTTTGACCGTACTAGCCACCCTATCCGAACTACTGATATAGGCATTCAAATTGTAGAACAAGCAAAAGTTATAATGAATGCCATTATGGAACTTAAAAATAAAGCTACCCTGCTCAATAATATTTTAGCTGGGAGAATAAATATCGGTATTATTCCCACTGTATCTAATTTTTTACTCCCTACAGAACTTTTTGATTTTCTTCATCAAAATCCCAAAATAGAAATGAATATCCGAGAAATGAACACGGATAATATCATCAAAGAACTGAAATCCGGTGAGCTTGATGTGGGAATTATATCAACGCCCTATGCTGAAACTTCAGAATTTTTTACAGATTTCTTATTTAATGAAGAACTACTCATTTATTCCTCTGCACAAGGATTAACAGACCATTCTCATCAATACATCTCCCCTGAAAAAATAAATCTAGATAAAATTTGGTTATTAGAAGAGGGTAACTGTCTCCGGTTACACAGCGAATCTATATGCCATCTCCAAGAAAATATCGCCAAACCTAAGAATTTAGAATATTCAGGTTCTAGCATCTCGACATTAATTAAAATAGTAGATAAAGTAGGAGGACTGACCATTATACCTGAATTAGCTACTCAGCAATTGACTGAAGAGCAACAAAAAAACATTTTTCATTTCAAAAAACCATCTCCCGTTCGTGAAATTAGCCTAATTTATTATAAACCTAGTTACAAACAAAAACTATTTGATGAATTGGCAAATTACCTCCGAAAAACTTTATCTGATAAACTTAACTATAATAAAAATCCAAAGGACTTTTCAGTAATAAAGCCATAAACACATGTCAATTAAAAACTTATAAAAAACATTATAAGTTTTTTTGTTTTTTAATAAAGATTACATAAATTTGCCAAACAATTTAGAGGAAAAATTTGACTGATTGCAACCTCAATAAAAAATGCTAAAACAGGCCGTCGCTTTGTTTCTTTATTATTGCATACAATCGTCATTTTTCTGTTTTTTTAACAAATAAAAAAAATATTTATGGCGTATTTATTTACCTCAGAATCCGTTTCAGAAGGACATCCAGACAAAGTTGCAGACCAAATATCTGATGCACTCATTGACCATTTTCTAGCTTATGACCCTAATTCTAAAGTAGCCTGCGAAACTCTTGTTACTACAGGACAAGTTGTATTGGCAGGGGAAGTAAAATCAGAAGCCTATTTAGATGTGCAAACCATTGCTCGGCAGGTGATTAACAAAATAGGATACACTAAAGGAGAATACATGTTCAATGGAGACTCTTGCGGAGTAATTTCTGCTATTCATGAGCAATCTCCTGATATCAACCAAGGAGTAGATAGAATTACAGCTACCGAAGACTTTGAAAGTAAAGCAAATGCACAAGGAGCTGGTGACCAAGGAATTATGTTCGGTTACGCAACCAATGAAACAGAAAACTATATGCCTTTAGCATTAGATTTGGCTCACAGCATACTACAAGAATTATCCTCTATCAGAAGAGAAAATTCAGAAATTTCTTATTTAAGACCTGATGCTAAGTCTCAAGTAACAATAGAATACTCCGATAATCACAAACCTATCAGAATAGATTCCATCGTAATTTCTACTCAACATGATGAATTTGATACAGAAGAAAACATGTTAGCAAAGATTAGAAAAGATATTATTGAAATTTTAATCCCAAGAGTAAAGAGTAAGCAAAAGACTGAAATACAAGCACTGTTTAACGACCAAATTAAATTCCATATCAATCCAACAGGAAAATTTGTAATTGGCGGTCCTCATGGTGACACTGGATTAACTGGTAGAAAAATCATAGTAGATACTTATGGAGGCAAAGGTGCTCATGGTGGTGGAGCTTTTTCTGGGAAAGACCCCTCAAAGGTAGATAGAAGTGCCGCCTATGCAATGAGACATATTGCTAAAAATTTAGTAGCAGCAGGTATCGCCGATGAAATTTTAGTACAAGTATCCTATGCTATTGGAGTTGCCGAGCCATGTGGATTATATATTAATACCTATGGAACTTCCAAGATAAATCTTACTGATGGAGAAATAGCAAAGAAAGTCCAAGAAATTTTTGATCTTAGACCTTATGCCATAGAACAATCATTAAAATTGAGAAACCCTATTTATCAAGAAACTGCTGCTTATGGACACATGGGAAGAATACCTTACATCGCTGACAAAATTTTTAACCAAGGGGAGAAAAATGAATTAATCGTTAAAGATTTAGAATTCTTTACTTGGGAAAAATTAGATAAAGTGGAAAAAATCAAAAAAGCATTTCAAATTTCATAAAAAATTAGGGCCTAACATGTTTAGGTCTTATTTTTATTTATTATCTTTACGCTATTATCTTAAAAAATTAAAAGTCATGCCAAAAATTTCTCAAAGAGCGGAAAATATGCCCGCTTCACCGATTAGAAAACTAGTTCCATTTGCATTAGTAGCAAAACAAAAAGGGAGAAAAGTTTATCATCTAAATATCGGTCAACCAGATATTGAAACTCCACAAACTGCTCTCGACGAACTTAAAAATATTAATCTAAAAGTCTTAGAATATTCTTTATCCGAAGGAAGTGTTGATTATAGAAATGCTTTGGTGAATTACTATCATTCTATTGGCTTTTCCGACCTTACTACCGAGAATTTCATAGTAACCAATGGAGGTTCAGAAGCCCTGAATTTTGCATTATCAACACTTTGTGATGATGGAGATGAAATTATTATTCCAGAACCTTATTATGCTAATTATAATGGTTTTACAAACCACATCAATGTAAAAGTTGTTGCTATCCCTTCTACTATAGAGACAGGATTTGCCTTACCTAAAATTGAGGAATTTGAAAAGAAAATCACTCCAAAAACCAAGGCTATTTTAATTTGTAACCCTGGAAATCCCACAGGATATCTTTATACTAAAGAGGAATTAAAGAAATTAGCAGAAATCGCTTTAAAACATGATATTGTCATTATCTCTGATGAAGTATATCGTGAGTATGTATATGATGGAGAAAAACAAACTTCCATGCTTGAATTCCCTGAAATATCAGAGAATTGTATTATTATAGATTCAGAATCTAAACGATACTCCATGTGCGGAGTAAGGATTGGCTTCATGGTAACTCGCTCAAAAACAATCTATAATGCCGCTATGAAATTTGCCCAAGCAAGATTAAGTCCTGTTCTTTTGGGTCAAATTATCGCTACAAAAGCTCATCAAAATGATACTGAATACATTAATAAAGTAAAAGAAGAATACACGAAACGAAGAAATCTTTTGGTCACTCTACTCAATGAAATCCCAGGGGTAATTTGCCCTACACCAAAAGGAGCTTTTTATTGCGTCGCTGAACTCCCAATAGATGATGCTGAAAAATTTGCACAATGGTTATTGGAAGAATATTCTAACAATAATGAAACTGTAATGGTAGCTCCAGCAGGAGGATTTTACTCCAACCCTGAACTTGGGAAGAAACAAGTTCGCATCGCTTATGTTCTAAAAGAAGAAGATTTAAAACGAAGCGTTGAACTATTGAAAGATGCTATTTATCAATATAATAATAAATAAAATCAACTTTTACTAAAAAGCAAAGCATAAGAATATTCCATTTTTTATGCTTTGTCTTTTCTTTATCTAAATAGATTTTGAGATTAAAATACATTCCTATAATTTTGCAATTTAAGTTGTGAGAAAATGAATATTTTAGAAAACTACTCCCTAAAACCGCATCTAACATTCGGAACAGATACTATTGCTCAATACTTTGTTCAAATTTCCTCCGAGGAAAAGTTAAAACAACTACTCCAAACAGAATATGCTCAAAGACCTATATTTTTTTTAGGAGGAGGAAGTAATATTTTATTCACTAAAAATTTTAATGGTTTAGTTATTCAATTATGCTTAAAAGGAATTTCAGAAGAAATTTTAAATGAAAATGAAGTTTTAATAACGGGGAAAGCAGGAGAAAACTGGCACCAATTTGTGCAATATACCTTGAATAAAAATTATGGTGGATTAGAAAATCTTTCTCTTATTCCTGGGAGTGTAGGTGCCTCTCCAGTACAAAATATTGGGGCTTATGGAGTAGAAATTAAAGATTCCTTCTACTCTTGTAAAGTATTAGATATAAATAATTTAGAAACAAAAACTCTTTATTCTAAAGATTGTAATTTTGGATATAGAAACTCTATTTTCAAACAACAAAAAGGAAATTTTGTAATTTTGGAAGTTACCTTCAAATTAAGCAGAAAAAATCACCCCATCAAAACTGAATATGGAGCCATAAAAATGGAGCTTGAAAGAATGGGAATACAAGACTACAATATTAAACAAGTTTCACAAGCAGTTGTCAATATCAGAAAGTCTAAACTCCCTGACCCAAAAACAACAGGAAATGTAGGTAGTTTTTTTAAAAATCCTACTATCTCAGATTCTGAGTTTGAAAAATTGAAACTTTCTTTTCCTGAAATTCCAAGTTATGAAATACCTAATGGTAAAAAAATACCTGCCGCATGGCTCATTGAACAATGCGGATGGAAAGGAAAACAAATCGACAATGTAGCCACTCACCACCTCCAAGCTTTAGTCATTATCAACGCCACAGGAAATGCTACAGGACAAGAAATTTGGGATTTCTCTGAAAAAATCATTTCATCAGTAAAGGAAAAATTTGGAATTACATTAGAGAGAGAAGTGAATGTTCTATAATTCTAAATCATAAAAATTAGGATATTCTCCCTTCATATCATCTACACTTTTTAAAACCTTATCTGTAAGGGATTTTTGATATTCTTCTAACTTTTGATGGATAAATTCATTAGAAATAGACATAATTTTTGTTGCTAAAATTCCTGCATTTATAGCCCCATTTAAAGCCACTGTAGCTACAGGAATCCCTGATGGCATCTGCAAAATAGATAAAACACTATCCCAACCATCAATAGAATTAGAAGATAAAATAGGAACCCCTATTACAGGCAAAGTGGTACAGCTTGCTACCATACCTGGTAAATGAGCAGCTCCTCCTGCTCCCGCTATAATCACTTTTATGCCTCTACTTTTTGCAGTTTTAGCATAGTCTATCATTCTTTCTGGGGTTCTGTGAGCTGATACTACCGTAACTTCATATGGAATAGATAGCATATTCAGAAAATCTATCGCTTGTTTCATAACTGGAAGATCACTTTTACTTCCCATAATAATTCCTATCATTTTTCTAGTATATTTTTTTAATTTTGTACATTTCAAAGATAAAAATTTTTAATTCAAAATACAATCAATCTTCTAAATGGAAAATTTGAAATTATCATTGTCTATTTTAGCTATTGCAATAATATGGGGGACTACTTTCCTTGGAATTAGGATTGCTGTTGAAACCATTCCTCCTATTTATGTAACAGGAATAAGACATCTTCTATCCGCCATTATTTTATTGATTTATTTAACTTTAAGTAAGAATATTCAGTGGATTGGTTGGGCTAATTTTAAGATTCAAATGATTTTATCATTTTTTATTTTAATTATAACTAATGGAATGGTCACCATCGCAGAAGAGACTATTTCCAGTAGTTTGGCATCTCTTATCAGTTCTTGCTCTCCTATTTTAGTATTTATTGGAAGTCTAATTTTAGGGATGCAAAAGTTCACTTTTCGTGCCTTAATAGGTATATTGATGGCTTTTTCTGGGATTATTTTTGTTTTTTACGATAGTATTTCAGAATTAAATAATTATGAATATAGAAGTGGAATCATTTGTATGGTTCTTGCTGTTTTAGGTAGTGCTTTAGGCACTATTTTCATCCGAAAAACTAATTATAAGAGTAACCATAATATTTTCCTAAACCTCATGTACCAGTTTTCTTTTGCGGGAGTCATTCAGATGAGTTCTGGATTTATAATGAATAAAAGCTTAAACATCCATCTTTGGAGTACTGATAGTGTGGCCGCTTTACTCTATCTTACTATTTTCGGTTCTATTATTGCTTATCTCGCATACACTTATGCCCTTAGTAAAGTTCCTGCTATTAAAATTTCCTTAATTTCTTATGTAAATACTATTATTGCGATATTTTTAGGCTGGATTATTTTAGACGAACCTATCAGTTCTGACTTTATCATTGCTTCAATTATGATTATTTTAGGTATTTTTATCACTAACTATAACCCAGAAATATTCAAATTTCATAAATATAAAGACTAATTTTATGAAATTACCTTTATATTTTCTTTGATTTGAATCAATTTCTCTAATAAATCTTCTCTACTTTTTGCTAAAGTATTGATATGTCCCATCTTTCTCCCTGGCTTTGTCTCTATTTTTCCATAAAGATGAATATAAGTTTGAGATATCTTCATCACATTCTCTAAACCTTGATATCTGACCTTTCCTAAAAAGCCATTTTCTCCCACCAAATTAAGCATTCCTGAAAAACAATTAAAATCAGTATCTGCTAAAGGCATATTAGTTATTACTCTATAAAATTGCTCAAACTGAGAATTTATATTCCCTTCTTGACTTTGATGACCACTGTTATGTAATCTAGGAGCCGTCTCATTTATCCATACTTTTCCATCTTTATCCAAAAATAATTCTATTGCGAATAATCCTGCTGACTTTACTGTACAAATAAACTTATCTGCAATTTCATCTATTTGCTTCTGTACAAAATCCGAAATATCCGCTGGACAAATATTAAAATCTAAAAGATTCAAACTGGGATCTGTAACCATCTCCGTTACAGGAAATTTCTTAACTTCTCCCTTATCATTTTTAGCAATAATCACTGATAATTCCTTATCTATATCCACCATTTCTTCTAATACTGACGGTGCATCCCAAAGCTTATCCAAATCATTTTCTCCCCTAATAATTTGAACGCCTTTTCCATCATACCCTCCAACATTGAGTTTCTGCACGAAAGGAAATGAAAAATTCACCTCACTTTTTCCCCTAATTATTTGAAATTTTGGACTTGGTAACTGATTTTGTTGATAAAATTCTTTTTGTAAAATTTTCTGCTGAATAATTTTAATAATCCTAGCATTAGGAATAACATTAACACCTTTATTTTCAAGGTATTCCAATGCTTCTACATTCACATGCTCTATCTCTATAGTCAAAACATCTTTGTCCTTACCAAAATCTATAACAGATTGATAATCATTAAAATCACCTTGTGTAAATCTAGAAATATATGCACATGGACAATCTAAATTAGGATCTAAAACATAAAATTCATCATCATATTTCAAAGACTCTTGAATAAACATTCTTCCCAATTGTCCTCCTCCGAGTATTCCTATTTTCATATTTAATTTTGTATTTCGTTAATTTCATCAGAATTTCATCGTATCCTTTATTACCTTCCCATTTTGAGTGTGAGGAAGCAGTTCCTTTTCTATAAAAGATTCTATTATTTTTTGATTTTCATTTTTCTTCCCTAAATCATCCTTATCACTTGGAAAAAGTAAGTGAACATTCGCACCAGCATCAAGAGTAAAAAATAAAGGTAAATTAGTATCTTTTCGGAAATTCCAAACTTTATGAATAACCTCTATTGTTCCCGTTTTCATCAAAATAAATGCTGGTTGACTCATCATCATCATCGCATGTAAAGTCAAGGCTTCATGCTCCACTAATGAAATAAATCTGTCCAAATCTCCACTTTCCAAAATCTCTTTCATTGGCGAAAAATTATCTTTTGCCTCTTGAAAACGCCTTTCAGCATAAGGATTCGTATTCATCAGACCATGTCCCACAGTAGAGCTCACAGTTTTTTCTCCCTCGTGGATAAGCAAAACCCAATCATTAAAATCTCTAAATACAGAATGAACTTTATCATTCGGATACTGCACCGCAAAAAAATCAGAACTTCCTGAAACTACAGGAGTTTCTCCCCAAACTACCAACCCATTATAAAGACTTCTACATGCACTCCCACTTCCTAAACGAGCCAAAAAAGAAGCTTTCTGGATTTCATCAAAATTATATTCTTTTGTGTTGTAAAATGCTTGTTCTATCTCCACCAAACATTTTACTATCGCCCCAAATCCTGAAGCCGAACTAGCAATACCAGAACTATGAGGAAATGTATTTTCTGTATGAATCTCATAGCTTCCTTTCAAAATCCATGGCAAATAAACCTCAATACTTTCAAAATATTTTTCAATTTTTTTTGCAAAATTATCTTCTTCTTTTCCTGATAAAAAAGTCTTCACTGAAAACTCTTTTCCTGCAAAAAAAATTATTTTAGTATGCGTTTCACAATGATTAAGCGTATAGCTAATACTCGGATTTGCAGGAATTTGTCCTTTATATTTTCCCCAATATTTAATCAATGCAATATTAGAAGGACAACTTGCAGAAACCTCTATATCTCTAATCTCAAAATCAGAATTTCCTACGAATAATTGAGTCATTTTTTTAATTTAGAAAAACAAATTTAAGACTTTTAAAATTAAATTCTAATTCCTTTTTGAGAAAGTATTCTTGTAATTTTTCAAATGAAAATCAAGACTATCTTTTACAGAAATGAATTGAAAATTTAATTCTTTTATAATTTTTTTATTAGAAATGGGTGTAAATTCTGTAAGCATTTTGATATTTTCTTTACTGATTATTCTTAAATATGGAAATAACCATCCCAATGCTAAATTCAGACCATACCCTAAATTTAACCAAAATTTTGGAAGTATAACGGACTCATTCTTTCCTAAAAATTGCCTAATCTTATCGGCAACTTCCTTATATTTTTTATTTTCAGAAATAATAATATATCGCTCCCCAAATTTCTCTTTTTCCATCAAAATCACGGCTATTTTTGCGACATCTCTTACATCTACATAGGCTGTCCCTCCGCTAAATGAAAACGGACTTTTTTCAAAACTGGGAAATAAATCGCCACTGCTTCTTCCCCAATTCCCACTACCTATAATTACCCCTGGATTGATGATAATTACATTCATTCCTTCCACATAGGCTCTCCATACTTCCATCTCTGAAAAATATTTGGACAAAGCATAAGCAGAATTTTGTTTTTTCCCATCAAACTCAGATTCTTCATCTATCTCTCCATGCTCATTAGTTTTATCAAAAACAGCAATAGAACTAACAAACAAAAACTTTTTGACTAATTTTTCTTCTGCAATATAGAGCAAATTTTTAGCTCCTTCTACATTGGTTCGCAACATTTCCGCTTCATCTTTAGGATAAAAACTCACTTTTGCAGAACAATGATAAACTTCTTCTATCCCTTCAAGTGCTATTCGTAAAGAATCCAAATCCTCAAAATCTACCTCTACCCATTCTATTTTTTTGAAATATTCATCAGCCTGACTTGTGTAAAAATCCCACGATTTTTTAACCTCTTGGAGATTGCTCATTTCTCTTTTCGTAGCACGGACGGATTTCCCTTGTTTTAATAATTCTAATACTAAAACTCTCCCTAAAATACCGGTAGCTCCAGTAACTAAAACCATCTTTTTAATCTGATTTAATAATTAATCCATAGCAAAAAGCTATGGATTAATTTTTTACGGATTAGTAGACCATAATGAAGCATTAGCTAACATCGCTCTTTTATTTAATTTCAATAAATCTACGACTAATTCTGCAAAATCTTCTGGTTGTAACACCTTTTCAGGATTTCCATCTGTAATTTTTAACACCTCCTTACTCATATCCGAAGCAATAGTACTTGGCATCAAAGTCGTTACACGAATATTTTGTTTTCTTAATTCCAACATCATAGACTCTGACATTCCTATCAAACCAAATTTAGATGCTGAATAAGCAGAAGTCATAGCATTGCCTTTCAGCCCTGCAGTAGAAGAAATATTAATAATATCCCCTGTTTTTCTCTCCACCATACTTGGCACTACAGCCTTAACAACATAATACGCCCCAAAAAGGTTAGTTTTCACGATTTCTTCCCACTTTTCATCCTCCATTTCTAAAATTCCTCCAAAAGCTGCTATTCCCGCATTATTCACTAAAACATCAATTTTTCCAAAATCTTTTTGCAACTTTTCCAAAGCACCATAAACCTCTGTTTTAGATGTTATATCAAAAACTGCATAAGCTGATTTTACCCCTTTTTGCTCTATTTCTTGAACTACTGCTTTTAGTTTTTCTTCATTTCTCCCTGTAATTGCAACATTTACCCCTTCCTCTGCTAAAGCAAGAGCTATCGCCTTACCTATTCCTCGGCTTCCTCCTGTTATTAAAGCTATTTTCCCTTTTAATTCTTGCATATCTTATAATTTTATTACAAATATAAATCTTTTTTATCAATCTTAATTCAATAAAAAATTACTTACTTCCTCATTAAAATCCTTAGCATTTTCCACTTGAACCCAATGCCCCGCATTCTTAATTGTTATCAATTGATACTTAGGAAATTGTTTCTGAATTAAAAATTCATCTTGAGGCAAAATATAATGTGATTTTTCTCCCTTAATAAATAATGTTTCTCCTTCAAAAATTCCAAACCGAATCGCCTTTCCCACAAAATCACTATATTTTTCAGCTAAAACTTTAAGATTAAATCTCCAATTTAATTTATCTTCTCGTTCCCAATATAAATTTTTTACCAAAAATTGGACAACAGATTTTTCCTTAATCGTTTCAGCTAACCTTTCCTCTACCTCCTTACGACTGGTAATCCTTTCAAAATCCACACTTTGCAAAGCTTCCATAATCCTTTGATGATGTGGCGGATAAGCCTTCGGAGCAATATCTACCACAATGATTTTTTTCACCCTCTCTGGATAAGATATCGCAAACTGCATCACCGCCTTTCCTCCCAAAGAATGCCCCAATAAACATGCTTTTTCTATTTGATGCTGATTAAGATAATTCAAAATATCCTCTGCCATATCATCATGACTCATCTCTTCCGTATGAAAACTCTTGCCATGATTTCTTAAATCCAATAAGTGGCAAGGCAGTTTTTCTCCAAACTCTCTCCCAAAAGTAGCCCAATTATCCAACATTCCAAATAAACCATGAAAAACCAACAATGGTGTTCCATTCTTTTCTACTCCATATATTTTTGAATTCAAAATCATCACCCAATAATTTAAAACAAATGTACAACATTAAATTATATTTTTGTTTTAAATCTATTTTTTAATAAAAATTTGTAACAAATTTCATTTTTTCGATACTAATAAAACAGCAATAATTTATGAAATCAGAAAAACAAAAGGAATTCTTACATCAACTAAGTGAAAATCAAGGAATCATACATAAAATATGTAGGATTTACACCGATAATATCCATGATCATGAAGATTTATTTCAAGAAATTGTAATTCAAACTTGGAAATCCTATTCTAACTATCGCGGGGATGCTAAATTTTCTACTTGGATTTATAAAATCGGACTAAACACAGCTTTAGCTCTATTCAAGAAAAAAAATCACAAGAAAGAAGAATTACATGAAAACTTAACTCATTTCAAAATTTATGATGACAATAGTCATGAAGAAAAAAATGCCCAAATCCAAGCAATGTATGACGCCATACATCTACTATCAGATGTTGAAAAAGCCTTAATTATGATGTTTTTAGAAGATAAACCTTATAAAGAAATCAGTGAAATTTTAGGAATTACAGAAGGAAATGCCCGAGTAAAAATGAATAGAGCAAAAGAAAAATTAAGAAACCTTATCAAAAAATAATCATATGGATGAATTAGATATTCTTAAAGAAAATTGGCAAAAAGAAAATACCAATAAATTTAAGCCCTATAACAAAACTGAACTTTTCAAATTAACAAAAAAACATACTATTTCCATTTCCAAATGGATATTTATTATAGGTTTATTTGAAATTATATTTTGGGCTAGCCTTAGTTTTTTGCTCGCAGATAAAAATGATGAAAATACTCTAAAAAATTTCTTAAGTCCTACCGTTTTTTATTTTATAGAATTCATTTCTTACATTACTCCCCTTACATTTTTGGGAATTTTAATCTATCTTAATCATAAAATTAAAAATACAGACAATCCCAGAAAATTAATGAAAAAAATTCTAATGATGAAAAACACCATAAAATGGTATATCAGAATTTTCTTATTAGAATTTTCTTTAGGGATGATATTAGGTTTCATGATGTTTTTTCATGATAAAGAAGAAGAAACTAGCACTGAATTATTTATGGCAATAATAATTCTTTTATTTATCTCTATCATTATTATTTTATTCATCAGATTTCTTTATAAACTCATCTATGGAAGATTTGTTGATAAATTAGAAAAAAATTATAAAGAACTCAGCCAAATAGAAGAAATACCATAAAAAAATCCCCTTAATTAAATATTCTTTTAATTAAGGGGATTTCTATAAAAACAAACAAACTATGAA
>CAUSDX010000010.1:0-54270 GCA_963530615.1 uncultured Flavobacteriaceae bacterium | reverse complement strand
TAGAGCAATACACTTTTAATGTATGGGTCCTGGGTTCGAATCCCAGCCAGGTCACTATAAAGTTAAAAATAGTAATTTTTTTCATATTAATATTTTGTGATTTGGTGTTTAAAACCTTTAACTATTGTTAGAGGTTTTTTTATTTTTTTTGCTATTTTTAGTATTTTTGTAGACAAATTCATTAAAATGGAATCATATACAGAAAAAATTCTTATTACAGGAGCAAACGGACAAATTGGAACTGAACTCACCTTAAAATTAGCCTCTATTTATGGTAAAGAAAATATTATTGCATCTGACATTTATATTAAAGAAAATGTTGACCTTGCAGGAGAACATATTATTTTAGATGTATCCGATTACCAAGCTATGGAAAATATCATCAAAAAACACAATATATCTATTGTTTATCATCTAGCCTCATTACTTTCAGGAACTTCTGAAAAAAATCCACTACTTGCTTGGGACATCAACTTAAATCCACTTCTTCACCTTTGTGAAATGGCAAAAGAAGGACTTATCAAAAGAATATTTTGGCCAAGTTCCATCGCTGTTTTTGGAAAAGGAATTCCAAGAACTAATGTTGGGCAAGAAGTTCCACTAAACCCTACTACCATCTATGGAGTAACTAAAGTAGCAGGCGAAAAACTCTGTGAATATTATCACGAAAAACATAATGTAGACATTAGAAGTATCCGTTACCCAGGGCTGATTTCTTGGAAAACCCCTGCAGGTGGAGGTACTACCGACTATGCCGTGGAAATCTTCTATGACGCCATAGAAAAAGGAGCTTATAAAAGCTTCATCAAAGAAGGCACAAAAATGCCTATGTTATATATGGATGATGCCATAGATGCAACAATACAGCTCATGCAAGCTCCGAGCAAGAATATTTCCGTATGGACTTCTTACAATCTCGGCGGACTTTCTTTCTCTCCAGAAGAACTTGCCAAAGAAATCAAAAAAATCATTCCTGATTTTCAAATGTCTTATGACCCTGATTTCAGACAACAGATTGCAGAAAGCTGGCCAGAAAGCATAGATGACAGCATCGCCAAAAGAGATTGGCAACTAAAATATAACTTCGGTATAAAAGAAATGACAGAAGACATGATAAAAAACCTAAAAATAAAATTAAATAAATAACAAAAAAGCCTTTATTTTATCCAAATAAAGGCTTTTTCTTTGAAAAAACTAAAAATTCTATTTCTTCAACAAATCTCTGATTTCTGCTAATAACTCCTCTTGTGTAGGCGATTTCTCTACCTCTTCTTCTACTACTTTTTCTTCTTTTTTTAATAAATTTATCCCTTTTACCATCATGAAAATACATAAAGCAATAATAAAAAAATCAAATACATTCTGAACAAAAGCTCCGTAATTAAGGGCCACTTCTGCTACTTCCGGAACAATAACCTCTCCTGCTTCATTTTTTATTTCTTTCACTCCAGTAGAAAAAACATATTTCAACCCTTTAAAATCTACTCCCCCAATAAGCAATCCCACTACAGGCATAATCACATCATTAACGAGAGAACTTACAATTTTACCAAAAGCCCCACCGATAATCACCCCTACCGCCATATCCATTACATTCCCTTTAATAGCAAATTCTTTAAATTCCTTTATAAAACTCATTTTATTTCTTTTTAAATTTTACTACGAATATAAGTATTTCCAAAGCACTTAACAAAACATAATACAAAATTCTACACAGCAAATATTTAATAAACTCTCTATTGATTCTATAAAAACTCACGAGAAATTTACTAAAAACTCACTAATGATTTTCAAACCTTTATTAATAAAGGTGTTTAACACCATCTAAAAACAACCCAAATTTTATGATAAAAGACAAAAAATACTCCCTAAAAGAGAGTATTTTTTATTTAAATTATATTACCCTTGGTACTTATCCATTACCTTGGTTGAAACCCCTGTATTGCTAAACCCACCATCATGGAAAAGATTTTGCATAGTTACCTTTCTTGTTAAGTCAGAAAATAGAGAAATACAGTAGTCTGCACACTCCGCTGCTGTGGCATTACCCAATGGAGACATATCCTCCGCAAAGTTAATAAATCCATCAAACCCCTTCACACCTTGCCCAGCGGTAGTCATTGTCGGTGATTGAGAAATAGTATTAACTCTCACCTTTCTCTCTCCCCAGAAATACCCGAAACTTCTCGCTATACTCTCCAAGTAAGACTTGTTATCCGCCATATCATTATAATCAGGGAATATTCTCTGTGCCGCGATATAAGTCAGAGCCAAAATACTTCCCCACTCATTCATGCAGTCTTTATCCCAAGCTAATTTCATTACCTTATGAAAAGATACAGCAGAGACATCCCAGCCTTTTTCAAGCCAATCATAGTTAATATCAGTATAATGCTTCCCTTTTCTTACATTTACAGACATGCCAATAGAGTGTAAAATAAAATCTATCTTACCAAACTTCTCAATCGCATGGTCAAAGAGTTTCTCTAAATCTTCCATAGAAGTAGCATCTGCAGGGACAATATCTGCTCCTGTTTTTTCAGCAAGTTTATTAATCTCGCCCATTCTCATCGCTACAGGTGCATTCGTTAAAACAAACTCTGCTCCTTCTTCATAACATCTCTCTGCTACCTTCCAAGCAATAGAGTTTTCATCTAACGCCCCAAAAATAATTCCTTTTTTACCTTTTAATAATCCGTATGCCATAACTTTTATATTAAATTAAAACTAATTCATTGTTAATGATAAAAAATAAAAGCAACGAACCTCATAAAAGTTCGTTACTCTCACTAATATTTTTATTAATCTTTTCTTACTATACTCATTAGAAATCTCAACACATACCAGAAAAGAAGCATCACAGAAGCAAATAACTGCAACGCTGCCCCCACATACTGGTCTGGGCTATATACATTTTTTAGCTGGTTAGTTTCATAAAGAATACTTGCCCCTGCCAAGAAAACCATTCCTACAGAAAACCAAAGCCCAAGATTAAAGCCAAACAATAGCCCAGCAACAACCAACCCCAAAGCTACAAAGCCTCCTATCATAATCACCCCTCTAAGGAAAGAAAAATCTCTATTAGAAGTAAGAGCCACACCCGTAAGCCCTACAAAAAGCATTAGGGTAATCACTCCCGCTTGTAATAATATTTCTCCCCCTGTATAAGCTACCGCCATATAAATCATCGGTAAAAAAATCAATGCTTCTAGAAGCACATAAAAAGCAAGTCCTCCATACTGCACAGCACGGCTTTGAGACATTGTCCATCTATTCGCTAAAAAAGAACCTAACCACATACCACCTATCACGAATAACCACACCATTTTATTTGTAGCAAGTAAACTCATGATATAATTCCCAGCAGTAGCAATAAGAAATGTTTCCACTCCTACAAATGCTAAAATAGCCATTGCTACATGTAAATAAGTCTTTCTATAAAAAGAAGCCTTTTGCTCATCTGATGATAAAGCCACAATTTGATTTGTAAATTCCATATTCAAAGTTTAATTAAATTTTGTCCAAAGATAAATAAAAAATTTAAAATTTATTGATAAATTCCATCGTATCAACTCCATCAGCATATGTTTTTAATGTAGAACATTGTGCCTGACCAAACAAAATACTATCCATAATGTTCAATTCCGATTTAGCAACGATACACTGTATTCCTTGCTCATGCTCGGAAATAAATTTTTCTACCTCTGATATATTTTTATATCTACTAAAATTCAATACCGCTAAAGGACTAAATAATTTTTTATCTTCTTTAAGCATTATAAAATTATTATCCCAAAACTTTTCTTGGTTAAGAAGATAAATCGCTCTGTTATAATCATAATTATTAGCATATTTATGATGATTTATCACTTCTTTAAAATGAGTAAAATTCTCAAAAAGTCTATCCAAAGGCATATTTTCAGGAATGAATAATCTGGTAACATTTCGGCAACCTAATCCAAAATATCTAAAAATATCTTCTGCCAAGAGTTGTAATTCTACATCTGTTTCATCCCCTTTTAGCACCGCAATAGAAGTTCTATTTTTACGGATAATATTTGGTACATCTTTGAAATAATATCCTAAATATCGTGCGGTGTTATTGCTTCCCGTTGCGATAACTGCTTCATAATTTTCTAATTTTTCTACAAACGAATAAATCAAAATCCCACCTGCAAAATCATCCCATTGCTCCATTAAAAAAGGAATTAATAATCGGTCTTTTGATGAAAGCTTAATTATAGGATAATTTCCACTTAATATCACAGAAATTACATCATGAAAACCTACTAACGGAATATTACCTGCCAAAATAAGCCCTATTTTCTTCTTTTCAAATGAAGAAGAAAACTCGTACGAACTTATCCAAGATACAATATTCTCTTCTGTAAGTACTTTAGCCCACTGTTTTAGACAAAAAAATACATTTTCCCTATTAAACCAAGGATTTTCTATCTCACTCCTTCTTATAAGAGCTGAAAACTTCTGCTGTTCCTCCGTAAAATTCTTTTCTTCTGTATTTATAAAATTTTCTAAAAATTTACCTAAACATGCTAAAGAAGAAATAGTAATATCATTCTTCATAATAAAATTCTTTTATTTTTAAAAAAGTTTTAACTTTGTGCAAAATTAAAAAATATTATAGGAATGGCTATTAAAATAACAGATGAATGTATAAATTGTGGAGCATGTGAGCCAGAATGTCCTAATAATGCAATATATGAAAGTGCCGTGGATTGGAGAGCATCAGATGGAACTGCACTGACAGGAATAGTAGTTTTACCTTCTGGACTTACCATAGATGCAGATGAACCACAACCTCCTGTGAGTGATGACACTTATTTCATCGTTACCGATAAATGTACCGAGTGCAAAGGCTTTCACGATGAACCACAATGTGCTGCAGTATGCCCTGTAGATTGCTGTGTGCCTGATGAAGACAATGAAGAAACAGAAGAGGAATTATTGTCTAAAAAAGCATTATTACATAATGAATCATAATTTATAATCAAAAATAAAATGAAAAAACACAATTTTAGTGCGGGGCCTTGTATCTTACCGCAAGAGGTTTTCCAAAAATCAGCAGAAGCAATTTTGGATTTTAACGGAATAGGATTATCTCTCTTAGAAATTTCTCACAGAAGTAAGGATTTTATCCCTGTAATGGATGAGGCAAGAGCAATTGTAAAAAGATTAATGAACTTGGGAGATGATTATGAGGTACTTTACCTTGGAGGTGGAGCTTCTCTACAATTTGTGATGGTACCTTTCAACCTTATGAAAACAGGTGGTAAAGCAGCTTATACTGATACTGGAACTTGGGCAGCAGGAGCAATTAAAGAAGCTAAAAAATTTGGAAGCGTAGATATTGTTGGCTCTTCTAAAGAATCCAACTACTCTTTCATTCCGAAAGATTATAGCGTAGGTGCAGAGTATGACTATTTCCACTGCACCTCTAACAATACCATCTACGGAACTCAGATGAAATCTTT
The DNA here is from genome assembly GCA_963530615.1 of uncultured Flavobacteriaceae bacterium. Lineage (GTDB taxonomy): Bacteria > Bacteroidota > Bacteroidia > Flavobacteriales > Weeksellaceae > JABCPE02. Next base: position 48,778 of record CAUSDX010000010.1, on the reverse strand, counting down.
CCCAAAAGTAGAAACTTCTCTAGTTTGCGATATGTCTTCTGATATTTTTAGCCGTCAGTTAGATTTCTCTCAATTTGACCTAATCTATGCTGGAGCTCAAAAAAATATGGGACCTGCTGGGACTACTTTAGTCGTTGTAAAAAAAGAAATTTTAGGAAAAACAGGAAGAGACATCCCTTCTTATTTAGACTATCAAATTCATATCAATAAAGATGCGATGTTTAACACTCCACCAGTATTCCCAATCTATGCTACTTTATTGACTTTACAGCATTTAGAGAAAAACGGAGGTATCGCTGCAGCAGAAGAAAGAAACAAAGCCAAAGCAAAACTTCTTTACGATGAATTAGATAGAAACCCACTATTTGAAGCATTCTGCGATAAAGAAGACCGCTCTGACATGAATGTTTCTTTCAAACTATTAGATGAATCTAAAAAAGAAGCCTTTGATGCGGCTTGGAAAGAAGCTGGAATCAATGGACTAAACGGACACAGAAACTTAGGAGGATACAGAGCGAGTATGTATAATGCCCTACCTATCGAGAGTGTTCAAGTATTGGTAGATGTATTGAAATCTATTCAGTAATACTTTTCAATAAATATTATGCCTATATTTAAGCCATTTAGAGGAATAAGACCTTGTAGCGAGTATATTGATTGTTTCCCTACTCACCCTTTAAGTAATTATACTCAAAAAGAAATTGAGCAAAAAGCAGAACAGAAATTTTCTTATGTAAAGATGGTAAGTCCTTACTTAAAAGAACACCAAGGAAATTTTGCAACAATTTTACAAAAGATAAGAGACAACTATGAAAATCTTCTTTCCGAGGGAACACTCAAACAAGATAATTTAGGCTATTATCTATATAGACAGCAATTGTCTGACGGAAGAGTTTTCAGAGGGCTTTTAGGATTAGTTTCCGTAGACGAATTTAATCAAGGAAAGATTAAAAAGCATGAAGAAACCCTAGCTCATAGGAAAGAAAAACTGGCAAAATATTTGGAAGGAGTAAATCTCCAAGCAGAACCTGTGTTGCTGACCTATCCCGCTCAAACAGATTTAGAGCATCTTATAGATAAAGAAGAAGAAAACACTCCTACTTTGGACTTCTCTGATAGCCGAAATGCTCACTATAAAATCTGGAAAATAAACGGCAAAGAAAAAATTCAGCAATACATGGATTTATGCTCTCAAATAGAATCTTTTTACATTGCAGACGGACATCATAGAATGGGAGCTACCGCATTATGTGCCGAAAGAAAAAGAGAAAAAAGCATAAGCCACCAAGGAGATGAACCCTATAATTATATATATAGCTTCATTGTCTCTGACCAATGCATTAAAATTAACGATTTTAATAAATTAGTTACTGACTTGAATGGGCTTAGTTCTCAGCAATTTCTTGATAAATTACAAGAATCTTTCGTGGTAGAGTATAAAGGCAAAGAACCTTTTTATCCGTCAGCTAAGGGATATATTTCTATGTATTTAGAGGGAGAGTTCTATGAAATTACCCTAAAAAATGAGAAAAGAAAGCAGGAAACCTGCCTTGCTATAGACCATGATATATTAGATAAATATATTATGACACCTATTTTAGGGATAGAAAACCTAAGGACGACAAAAAGAGTCGGCTATCTCCGTGGAAGTTCTTGTATTGAAGGGATTATCAAACTCAAAGAAAAGGTAGATAGAGAACACTTTAAGGTAGCCTTTGCAGTGTATCCTGTAAGTTTTTCTGACCTCCTTGCCGTAGCAGATAAAGGTCTAAAAATGCCACCTAAATGCACCTATATAGAGCCAAAACTCGTAACGGGACTTATCATGTATGATATGAAATAATGGTATAAATATAAACTGATTACACTACACATCGCCCTACTGTCTTCTAAGATAGCAGGGCGATTTTTATGATAAACATCCTATTGATAAAGTTTCCTCATCTTATATTTTTCTGTTTTTTTCAATTATTATCTTTATGAAAATAACGATAAAATTTTATAAAATATCAAGAGAAAAATCAATTTTATTTCTTACCTTTATCCTGTTTTATAAAAGCCTCTATTGATAAGCTTTTGAGAGCACCAAAAAAATCTCTCGTGAGTTTTTAGGAAATCTCTCGTGAGTTTTGGGAAAATCTCTCGTGAGTTTTTATAGAATCAATAGAGAGTTTTATAAATACCGAACATGTCAATTTATTTTTTAACTCTAAAAAATTACTATTATGGCAGTAAAGATTAAAGCTGTTCAGAGGGCAAATCCCCAAAAAAGAAACGAACCTGCAAAATGGTACCCACAAGCGATAGGCGATGGCGAAACTACTCTAAGTGATTTAGCAGCCTATGCATCTGGAGTATCCACAGTATCCAAAGCAGATATTTTAGCAGTATTAGAAACTGTTTTTGACAAGGCAGGAAAAGATTTATCAGACGGAAAAATTGTTCGCATCGGGGAGCATTTTACACTTCAAGTAAGTGTTACAGGAAATCCTTCAGAGAAAGAATCAGAAGTCAATGGAAGCAAAGTAAAATCTTCACATATCCTTTTCCGACCAGGAAAAGCACTGAGCGATATGTTGAAAATACTGACTTTCAAGAAATAAAAGAAGTAAACATTCTTTTTATCAGTGAAAATTTAGAAACTTAACTATAAATTTAAGACAATGGAACAAATAAAATTGAATAAAGAATGGAGAGAAAAACTCCTACAACGCTTTTTAACTTACGCAAAGATTTATTCTACCAGCGACCCTGAAAGTGAAGAAACTCCAAGTTCTCCACAGCAATGGGATATTGCGAAACACCTCTTTGATGAAATGAAAAGTATCGGTTTAGAAGATGTCTCTATTGATGAGCATGCTTATGTCTATGGATACATTCCATCTAATATAGAGAAGCAAGTCCCTACCATAGGATTTATTGCCCACTATGATAGCTCACCTGACTTTAACGGTAAAGATGTTAAACCTCAAATCTGGGAAAACTATGATGGAAACGACTTACTTCTCAACCCAGAGACTGGCTTCACTCTCTCCCCTAATAAGTTTGAAAGTTTAAAAAAATACAAGGGACAGACCCTAATTACTACTGACGGTAGCAGCCTTCTTGGTGCAGATGACAAGGCAGGAGTCGCAGAAATCATGACAGCCGCAGAATATCTTATTCAACATCCTGAGATTAAACATGGTAGAATAGCTGTAGCATTTAACCCAGACGAAGAAATTGGTAGAGGAGCTCACCTTTTCGATGTGAAAAAATTTGGGGCAGAATGGGCTTATACAATGGACGGAAGTGATGTAGGCGAAATAGAGTATGAAAACTTTAATGCGGCTGGAGCAGTAGTAAAAATCAATGGACTAAGTGTACACCCTGGCTATGCTTTCGGGAAAATGATAAACGCAGGACTTCTTGCTGCCGAGTTTATCCAATCATTACCCCCTAATGAAACTCCTGCTACAACGAAAGATTTTGAAGGTTTTTACCATCTAATGGATATCAAAGCTGATATTTCTCATGCAAAACTTCAATACATCATCAGAGACCACGATGAAGAAAAATTTGAAGCAAGAAAGAGATTTATTACTGACAAAGTAGCGGAATTTAACCAAAAATATGGAGAAAACACCTTTGAAATAGAGGTAAAAGACCAATACCTCAATATGAAAAAACAATTTGAAGGAAAACTCCACATCATAGAACTCGCAGAAAAATCTATGAAAGATTTAGGAATTACACCAGAAGTTAAGGCTATCCGTGGAGGAACAGACGGAGCTCAGCTTTCTTACATGGGTCTTCCTTGTCCAAATATCTTTGCTGGAGGGCAGAATTTTCACGGACCTTATGAATATGTCCCTCTAGAGTCTATGGAAAAAGCTACGGAAGTTATCCTACAAATTTCCCAAAATGCTACCGAATTATAACAGAAAAAACTCTCGCTTAGCGAGAGTTTTTTTATTGATTGTCTTGATAAGGAAACCTATTCTGTATAGACCTACCGAGAGAAACCTCATCTGCATATTCCAATTCATCACCTACGGAAATTCCTCTCGCAATGCTTGAAAACTGCACTCCTATATGTTTGGTTTTCTTATAAATATAATATGCTGTAGTATCTCCCTCCATTGTAGCACTCAAAGCAAAGATAACTTCCTTAATATTCTTATCCTCTTCTAATCTCTTTTCCAATTGAGAAATTCTTAATTGATTCGGACCAACCCCCTCCATTGGTGAAAGCTTTCCACCCAAAACCATATATTTTCCTTGAAATTTACCTGTGTTTTCTATTGCCATGACATCTCTCACATCTTCTACTATACAAAGTAATTCTGCAACTCTATTCGTATTAGAACATATGGAACATATTTCTGAATCCGAAAAATTATAACATTCTTTACAATATTTTATCTCTGTTACCAAATTCTCTAATGCGTTTGCTAATGCTAAAGCCTGACTTTCGGGTTGTTTTAACAAATGTAAAACTAGTCTTAACGCTGACTTTCTCCCAATACCAGGTAGTCCAGAAACCTCTTCTACTGCCTTTGCTAGTACTCTACTCGGATAGTCCATATCTGAAAAATCTCTTTAATAAAGTGGCAAATTTACCAAATCCCTTTAATAAATCACAACTGAAACCCAATAAAAAAGCATCCGCAAAACCATTGCAAATGCTTTATTCTTTTATAAAATACTTATTAACTAGCCTCCATAAGCACTATAACAATCTGATGTCTAATCTATAATAATTGCTATATTTCTCCATTGCCCTCCATCACATAGATAAAGATTAGATTTCGCTACTCCACTGACACCTTGATGAGCTAACTTAGACTTTCCATTTACCAAATAACTTAATGTTCCTTCCTTATCAGAAGTACAATTACTTATATCTGCCTCATCCAAATCTTGTCCTACTTTTATACCTCCATTTACTTCTAGTTTAGTTACAGGCTTAAAAACTCCTATACCTACACTAGTTCTACCGCTTTCATCTCCTAATAAAATAGTATTATCTTTCAGCCTTCCATTCAAAACATCAAAACCATTCCCAATAGCTATAATACCCTTTCCAGAAATATTTCCATTTCCTATATGAACATTTCCTCCTATACCTTCCATCCATGCACCTGCCTTATTCCCTATTACAATATTATCATATCCAGTTATTGACCCACCTGATTGTATTTTTCCTGATACTAATTTTCCTATAGTTCCTATTACCACATTATCACCTCCTGCTACAGTATTTCCCTTTCCAATAATGATATTGCCTCCTACCTCTCCCGCTCCACTTGTTGCATTTCCTTCACCTAAAAAAATATTATTACTCCCCCTAAGGCTAATATCTTTCCCTATAGTGATATTATTTTCATTCTTATTCCCAGTAAAGTTTAAGGTATTTTCTCCTATTGCTATATTATTTTTACCGTTGATACTCACTCCATGTCCCTCGGCTATATTTGCATCTTGAGTAATATGATTTCCTGTGCCTACTAATTTAAGATCCTGTTTAGATACAAAAGACACCCATTTATCCAATGTATCACTGTAATAGTAGTACCCTTCTTCTGATACATCTTCAAGTTTTCCCGTACGATTTGTTTTAGGCATAGTCTCCGTTAAATAAGAAATCATTCCATTTTGTGCAGTCCCAATATTATTCGTCATTTCTATCATCTGCTCAGCCGTAACTCTTGGGATAATCACTCCTTTTTGCTCACTAGTACCCGGTTCTATATGCAAAGTAGCTTTGGGGAATTGCGTGTTAATCCCTATACTAGCTGTTGTGGTCTGGGCATAAGCTACTACACCCGACAATACTGAGATAAGTAATAATGTTTTTTTCATATATTTCTGTTTAATTATTTATTTTTCCTATTAAAATAAAACAAATAAGCATAAGCCACAGACCTATGCTCATAGATATATTTAACCTACAAGTTACTTATGTTGTAATACTCTTGTATATTTATATTTTTTTTAAACATTATCTAATTTTTTCATCACTTTTTCTGTTTTCTGCAAATTTACAGTTTTTTCCTTAAAATCAATAGTCTTTATCAAATTGTTTTCACTAAATTTGTTCAGTTAAATTAAATCTATCCACATTATGAATTTACAAAACATATCGCCAGAAATCCTCTGGAAAAATTTTTCTAAACTTAATACCGTTCCTAGGCCTTCCAAAAAAGAAGAGAGAGTCATCTCATTTATTAAGAACTTTGGAGAAAATCTTGGTTTACCAACTTCGGTAGATAAAACAGGAAATGTCCTCATCAAGAAATTGGCAACTAAAGGCATGGAAGATAAAAAAACCATCATATTACAAGCTCATCTAGATATGGTCTGCCAAAAAAATAATGATGTAGATTTTGATTTTGAAAATCAAGGCATTCAGATGTTTATAGATGGAGATTGGGTCAAGGCAAAAGGCACAACTTTGGGTGCCGATAATGGTTTAGGTGTAGCAGCAATCATGAGTATTTTAGAAAGCACTGATATTCCACATCCTAATATTGAAGCACTTTTTACCATTGATGAAGAAACTGGTATGACTGGTGCCTTTGGTTTAGAGCCTAATTTCTTGACAGGTGAGATTCTTCTTAATCTTGATACAGAAGAAGATGATGAAATAGATATAGGCTGTGCAGGAGGTATAGATGTAACTGCTAAACAAACTTTCACTACTGAAAAATTCCAAGGAGAAGCTGTTAAAATAGAAGTAAAAGGTCTACAAGGTGGACACTCTGGCATGGATATCCATAAAGGTTTTGGAAACTCCAATAAAATATTAACTCGTTTCTTATTATTAGATATTCAGAATAGTGATATTCAACTTATTAATATAAATAGCGGAGGACTAAGAAATGCTATTCCAAGAGAAGGAATTGCAATTTTCAAGGTAAAAGACACTCAATATTTCACCAATTTAGCAAAAAAATTAAAGTCTGAAATTTTGGATGAATTTTCTTCTTTAGAAAAAGATTTAAGCATTGATATTTCTATAATCTCTACCGAAGAAAATATTATAAACAACGAAAGTTCTATAAAAATTATTCATGCTTTAAACATTGCTCATAATGGCGTTTTCAGAATGTCTCCCGAAGTGGAAGGACTGGTAGAAGCCTCTAATAATATTGCTCGTGTGGAGCTAAAAAATGGAGTATTTCAAGTATTGAATTTGACTCGTTCTTCAGTAGAATCTTCAAAAATGCAAGTAGCAAATCAATTAAAATCCTCTTTTGAATTAGCTGGTATTCCTGTGAATTTTTCGGGTTCTTACCCAGGTTGGAAACCAAAACCAGAAGCGGAAATTATTAAAACAATGACTGAAATTTATGAAAAAAATTTCGGAGAAAAACCTGCTGTAGTAGCTTGTCACGCAGGTCTAGAATGTGGAATTATTGGGGCTAATTATCCTAATATGGAAATGGTAAGTTTTGGACCTACCATTAAAGGAGCTCACTCTCCAGATGAGAGAGCAAGTATTTCTTCTTCTCAAAAATTTTGGAAATTCTTACTTAATGTCTTAGCGAATATTCCAAAGAAATAATAAAAATTAAAAAGCGACCTTAATAAAAAAGTCGCTTTTTATATTATCTAATAAGAAGAAGCTTTATTTACCAAAATTTTATCACAGACTATTTTACTGAGAATCTTAATTTCTCCATTACAAAGAATACTCATAGATTGGTCATATTTCTCAATTTCTAAAATAGTAATTTGAGAATTAAGTTTCATATTCCGAGAACTAAGATAAGTCAAAAAATCATCGGAAGATTCAGTTACCGATGCTAAAATCACCTTATCATGAACTTTGCATTCGCTCAATTTTATGAGGTTTTGTTCAATAATATTTCCCTCTTTATCAGGGATAGGCTCTCCGTGAGGGTCTATCTTAGGATAATTTAGAAACTCATCCATTTTATCAAAAAATATCTCAGAATGTATATGTTCTAATTGCTCTGCTATTTCATGAACAGCTTCCCAACCGAACCCCATTTTTTCCACTAAAAACATCTCTGTAAGGCGATGTTTCCTAACAATAAGAGCAGCCTCTTTTTTACCTAAATCCGTTAATTTAATCGGTTTATAACTTTCATAAACAACCCAGTTTTTCTGCATAAATTTCTTCATCATACTATTGACACTGGGCATTTTAATATTTAGTAATTTACTCAATTCATTGATTGTAAAACAATTATCCTCATCAATAAGATGAAATATCGCTTTCAAATAATTTTCTTCGGTAAGAGATTTCATTCAGTTTTTAAGTTAGAATAATTTAATAGCAAATCTAATATTTTTTTCTATTCTAAAAAATATTTCTAAAACCTATTTTTTAAGAATTCCTTACCTTTACCACAAATTTTAAGAATTATGAAAGATTGGCTAATTGTAAAAGAATATGAAGATATAACCTATAAAAAACATAATGGCGTAGCGAGAATTGCCTTCAATCGCCCAGAGGTTCGCAATGCATTTCGCCCCAAAACTACATCTGAACTTTATGATGCATTCTATGATGTTTATGAAGACCCAAGTATTGGGGTAGTTCTACTCACAGGGGAAGGTCCAAGTCCAAAAGATGGAGTTCATGCCTTTTGTAGTGGTGGCGACCAAAAATCTCGTGGCCATCAAGGATATGTGGGAGAAGATGGAAGGCATCGCCTCAATATTTTAGAAGTTCAAAGATTAATTCGTTTTATGCCAAAAGTTGTTATTGCCGTTGTTAATGGCTGGGCAGTAGGAGGTGGACATTCTCTTCATGTGGTTTGTGATTTGACTTTAGCAAGTGAAGAACATGCAGTTTTCAAACAAACCGATGCCGATGTTACAAGCTTTGATGGAGGCTATGGCTCAGCTTATTTAGCTAAAATGGTAGGACAAAAAAAAGCGAGAGAAATTTTCTTTTTAGGAAGAAATTATTCTGCCCAAGAAGCCTTTGAAATGGGCATGGTCAATAAAGTAGTTCCTCACAATGAATTAGAAAATACCGCCTGTGAATGGGCTCAAGAAATTTTAGCAAAATCTCCTACCTCTATCAGAATGCTAAAATTTGCCATGAATTTAACCGATGACGGTATGGTGGGACAGCAAATATTCGCAGGAGAAGCTACTCGCCTCGCTTATATGACTGATGAAGCTAAAGAAGGTCGCAATGCATTTCTGGAAAAAAGAAAACCAGATTTCGGAAAAAATCAATGGATTAGCTAATCTTATAAATTTAAAATTTATGGCAAAATTTTATCCTGATTTTGAAACAATTTTATTGATGAAAGTTCCTCCAACTAAAGGAGAACTTCACCTGCTCAATTTCCTAAAAAACAATTATAATGATGAATATGAAGTCTATTTTAATCCATACATGAACGGCGATAGACCTGACATTATCATTATGCGGAAAAATGGAGGAGTTTTTATTATTGAAGTAAAAGATTGGGATTTATCTTCTTATAGTTTAAATGAGAAAAAACAATGGATTGTAAATCATAATAAAGCAATTACTAAATCTCCTATCCAACAAGTTTTAAAATATAAAGAGAATTTATACGATTTACATATACCAAATTTATTAGAAAAAAAATCAAAAATTTTAAATATTGGAAACTTGTATGCTGTGCAGTTTATTTTCATAATGCACAACAAAAGGACTTACAGAATTTATTAGTAAATCCATTTGAAGAGGATAGAAAATATCAAGATTTTCTAAAATATAACATTGAACTTATAGGTAGAGATGATTTAGAAAAAGAAAAATTTGATGAAATTCTAAAAAAAAGGCATATTAATGGAGAAAAGCCATCTTATTTATTTACCCAAGAGTTATATGAAAGTTTTTCTAGACTTCTCAATCCACCTATACATTTAAAAGAGCAAGGGAAACCTATCAGTTATTCACAAGAACAACAACGGATAATTTATTCGCAAAATAAAATTCAAAAAATAAAAGGGGTTGTAGGCTCTGGGAAGACAACTATTTTGGTAGCAAGAGCTGTAGAAACTTACAAAAGAATTTTAAAAGAAACTGATAATCCTAAAATTCTTATACTCACTTTTAACATTACATTAAAGAATTATATCCATGATAAATTAAATCAAGTTCCAGGGGAATTTGAATGGAAGTCTTTCGATATTTTGAATTATCATTCATTGATAAATTTTGTTCTCAATAATATTGAAATTGACATTATCATAGATAATGTACAAAAAGAATACATTAGTGTTTATTTGGATGAAAAATATTATTCCAATATACAACTGTTTAAAGAAAATAAAAATAAAATACAAAAATATGACGCTATTTTAATAGATGAAATACAAGACTACAAATATGAATGGTTTGAAATTCTAAAAAAATATATTCTAAAAGAAAATGGAGAATATATTTTGTTTGGAGATGAAAAGCAGAATATTTATGCACGAGAAACGGAAGACAAAAAAGTTAAAACCAATATACCTGGAGCTTTCAATTTATTAAAACAATGTTATCGTTCCGATCAAAAAGTAAAAGAATTAGCTATATTATTTCAAAAAGAAATTTACAAAGACAAATACGATATTGATGATTTTGACAAAAAAGAAGACGTACAGCTTTCCTTTGAATTTGAAAAGTATGGAAGCATTAACTATATGTTTTTAGAAAACACCCTTAACCTTTCTGCTTTATACAATATTATTCATCTAAGTTTAGAAAATAAATACAAAGATGTCTCTATCAATGATGTTTGTGTATTGGGATTTTCTATTGAAAACTTAAAAGAGTTTGAAGCTTATTACAGATATCATTCTCGTGAAAAAACCAATACAATGTTTGAAACCAAAGAAATAGCATATAAAATACTTTTGGACACCACCCAAAAAGAATTATTACAGAAATATCCCCACCTGAAAAACAAAATTGGCTTTTTAGCTAAACTATTAACAATACACGAACTATACGAAAAATATAATGATGAATATCATCAGTTCGATATTACTTTAGAAAACGAATGTAAGAAAGCAAAAATTGAAACTCAAGACTTCTTAAATTTCATAGAAAACAATCGAAAAGAATATGAAAATTTAAAAATTTCTACTCATCAAACTTTTGAAACTATCCGAAAAAATAAAAAAATGAACTTTTGGTTTAATAGTGGAACTATTAAAATTTCTACCGTTCATAGTTTCAAAGGATGGGAAAGCGAATTAGTATTTTTGATTCTAGAACCTTCTAATTCTCAATCTATAGATGAAATTTTATATACAGGTATAACAAGAAGTAGGTCTCATCTGATTATTATTAATTTTGGTAATAAAAAATATGATGATAAATTAAGAGAACTAATAGAAAAAATAAATAGTCATTAAAAATTAAATTTTATCTTAAAAATACCAATTTATTTTCCGTAGACATATTATCATTTAGTAAATATCCTTCATAATTGAAAGCTTTGACCTCATCAATGGTTTTCACTTGATTTTCAGCACAAAAACGCACCACCAAACCACGAGCATGCTTAGTATAAACTACAATGGTTTTCGGTTTCCCTGATTTCATTTCATAAAACTCAAAATCAACGATTTTGGCATTCAATTTCTTTTTATTAACGACCTTAAAATACTCGTTACTTGCCAAATTCAGAACGAAATCCTCTTCCATTAATTCTGTGTTTAATTGCTCCGTTATTTTGTCAGACCAAAATTCATACAAATTTTTATAATGTTCAAACCGAAATTTCCGTCCCATTTCCAAACGATACAGCATCACCCTATCTGATGGCTTCAAAAGTCCATACAACCCCGACAATATTCTGTAATGCTCCTGCAAATAATCCACTGCATTTTGGTCTAAACTTTCAGCATCTAAACCTCTGTATACCTCCCCCGTAAAAGTATAAAGAGCAGGTGATGCCTCATCATTATTTGGATTTTTATGCCAATTTTGATTTCGCTCCCAATTTTCCTCTGCCAATTTTGGAGAAATATCCATCAGTTCAGATAAAAACTGAGGCGATTTCTCTCTCAAATAAGATTGAATAAAATCAGAATCTTCTATGAACTGTGGTTTAGTAGGTGTTAAAAAATTTTGAGAGTTATTGATTCTCATCAACTTTGCAGGAGATGTTAAAATTCTCATTATCAATATATTTTATATAAATATTTCTTATTTTTCAAATTCACTAATGAAATACAATTTTACATTCGGAAACTTTTCTTGTGTCATAGCAATCGTAAAAGCAGAATCCGCTAAAAATACCAATTGTCCATACTTATCTCTCGCCATAAAACGCTGTTTCAAACGAGCAAACTCCTGAAATTCTTCTGATTTTTCATCTGCTTCTACCCAACATGCCTTATGTATCCCAATAGGTTCATAGGTACATTTTGCCCCATACTCATGCTCCAAACGATACTGGATAACCTCATACTGCAATGCTCCCACTGTCCCTATAATTTTTCTTCCATTCATTTCCAAAGTAAATAACTGGGCAACCCCTTCATCCATCAATTGGTCTATCCCTTTTGCTAGTTGTTTAGCTTTTAATGGGTCGTTATTGTTAATATAACGAAAATGCTCTGGTGAAAAACTCGGAATTCCCTTAAAATTCAATTTTTCTCCTGCTGTAAGCGTATCTCCTATTCGGAAATTCCCAGTATCATGTAGCCCAACGATGTCTCCTGGAAAACTTTCATCTACAACTTCTTTTTTATCTGCAAAAAATGTATTCGGCGATGAAAACTTTATTTTTTTGCCTTCTCTTACTAAAAGATAGTTTTCATTTCGCTTAAATGTCCCCGAAACTATTTTTACAAAAGCCAATCTATCCCTATGTTTAGGATCCATATTCGCATGAATTTTGAAAACAAACCCTGTAAAATTATTCTCTTCAGGCTCTACTACTCGTGCATCTGCTTGTTTGGGTTGAGGCATTGGAGCAATATCAATAAACGCATCTAAAAGTTCTCTCACTCCAAAATTATTTAATGCCGAACCAAAAAATACAGGTTGCTGCTCCCCTTTCATGTAAAGTTCCCTATCAAATTCTGGATAAACGGACTGAACCAACTCATATTCTTCCCTCAAAATATCCGCTGCTTTTTTTCCTATAATTTCATCAATCTGCTCATCATCAATTCCTTCTATCTTAATACTCTCTCCTATTTTTTGTTTTTTTTCTTCAAGGAATAATTGAATATTTTGTTCCCAAATATTATAAATCCCTTGAAAATCAACTCCCATACCTATCGGTAAAGACAGTGGTACAACAGAAAGTCCCAACTTCTGTTCCACCTCATCAAGAAGGTCAAAGGCATCTTTCCCCTCTCTATCCAATTTATTAATAAACACAATCATTGGAATATTTCTCATTCGGCAAACCTGAACGAGTTTCTCTGTCTGCTCCTCCACCCCTTTTGCTACATCTATCACTACAATAACGCTATCTACTGCTGTAAGCGTTCTATAAGTATCTTCCGCAAAATCTTTATGCCCAGGTGTATCTAAGATATTGATTTTATGCCCTTTATAATTAAATGCTAAAACGGAAGTTGCCACAGAAATACCTCTCTGTCTTTCAATTTCCATAAAGTCAGAGGTAGCACCTTTTTTTATCTTATTAGACTTTACCGCTCCTGCTTCTTGAATTGCCCCTCCAAATAAAAGCAGTTTTTCCGTTAAAGTAGTTTTACCTGCATCTGGGTGAGAAATAATCCCAAATGTTTTCCTTTTTTGTATCTCTTGAATTAAATTTGACATATCTATATTCTTATTCTGTGCAAAAATCGTGAATTTTAATCAAAAAACTTATCTCCTATTTAGAAAAAATTAATCTAATGTAAAAAATTATATCCTTAACTCTATTTTCTTATCTTATTTTCCCCGTTTTTTTATTTATTCCGTAAAAATTTATTAAATTCGCCAATCATTTTTTATTTTACATCTTATGAAGAAGTTTAATGAATATAAAAACCTAGACTTAATTGCTGTCTCTGATAGCATTGCAAAATTTTGGAAAGATAATAACACCTTTCAGAAATCTGTAGAAAACAGAGAAGGATACCCAGAATATGTATTCTACGAAGGACCTCCTTCTGCTAATGGAATGCCAGGTATTCACCATGTAATGGCAAGATCTTTAAAAGATATTTTCTGCCGTTTCCAAACCCAAAATGGAAAACAAGTTTTCCGTAAAGCAGGTTGGGATACTCATGGTCTACCCGTAGAATTAGGTGTAGAAAAAGAATTGGGCATCACCAAAGAAGATATTGGCAATAAAATTTCTGTAGAAGAATACAACCAAGCATGTAAAAATGCGGTAATGAAATACACTGATGTATGGAATGACCTAACTGAAAAAATCGGATATTGGGTAGATTTAGACAATCCATATATCACTTACCAACCGAAATACATGGAGTCTGTTTGGTGGCTTCTAAAACAACTTTATCAAAAGAACTTACTCTATAAAGGTTATACTATTCAGCCTTATTCTCCAAAAGCAGGAACAGGACTTTCTTCTCACGAACTAAATCAACCTGGTACTTATAGAGATGTAAGCGATACTACTATTGTAGCTCAGTTCAAAGTAAAAAATTTAAGTAAAGCCCTTGAGACTAAATTCTCAAATCTGAAGTCTCAATTCAAAAATCTAAGTATACTTGCTTGGACTACTACTCCTTGGACTTTACCTTCTAACACAGCACTAACCGTAGGAGCAAACATAGAGTATGTACTTATTAAGACTTTCAACCAGTATACTTTTGAACCAATTGAAGTGATTTTAGCAAAAGATTTGGTTTCAAAACAATTTGGGAAAAAATTTGTTGAAGGTTCTGATGAAGATTTTATAAATTTTTCTTCTGAAAATAAAACTATTCCTTACCAAATCCTTGCAGAATTCAAAGGTTCTGATTTAGTAGAAACTACCTACGAACAGCTCGTTCCTTGGTTTTTACCAGCGGAAAATCCAGAGAAAGCATTTCGTGTGATTGCAGGAGATTTTGTAACAACAGAGGATGGAACAGGAATCGTACATACGGCGGCAACTTTCGGTGCTGATGATGCTCGAGTTTCTCGTGAAAATGATATTCCACCAATGCTCATTAGAGATGAAAATGATAATTTAGTTCCATTAGTAGATTTACAAGGAAAATTCTTAAGCGGAGAAAATGTCCCAGAAGTTTTTGCAGGAAAATACATCAAAAACGAATATTATGAAAACAATGATGCTCCTGAAAAATCTTGGGATGTGGAAATGGCGATTCTCTTAAAAACAGAAAATAAAGCTTTTAAAGTGGAGAAATATGTCCATTCTTACCCTCATTGTTGGAGAACCGACAAACCTGTACTTTATTATCCTTTGGACTCTTGGTTCGTAAAAATGACTGCTGTAAAAGAGCGATTGGTAGAGCTTAATAAAGAAATCAACTGGAAGCCAAAAGCTACTGGTGAAGGGCGTTTTGCAAATTGGTTAGAAAATGTAAATGACTGGAATCTCTCTCGTTCAAGATATTGGGGAATCCCTCTCCCTATTTGGAGAAGCGAAGACCTTAAAGAAGAAAAAATCATTGGCTCCGTAGAAGAATTATATAACGAAATCGAGAAATCAATTTCAAAAGGATTTATGGCTGAAAATCCATTTAAAGGCTTTGAAATTGGAAATATGTCTAAAGATAATTATGCAAAAATAGACCTGCATAAAAACATCGTTGATAAAATTATTTTAGTTTCAGATAGCGGAAAACCAATGAAACGCGAAAGCGACCTTATAGATGTATGGTTTGATTCTGGAGCCATGCCTTACGCACAACTTCATTACCCTTTTGAAAATAAAGAACTTATCGACCAAAACAAAGCTTTCCCAGCAGATTTTATCGCAGAAGGAGTTGATCAAACTCGTGGCTGGTTCTATACGCTACATGCTATCGGAACTACGGTTTTTGACTCCATAGCTTATAAAAATGTGATGTCTAATGGGTTAGTTTTAGATAAAAATGGACAAAAAATGTCTAAAAGGCTAGGTAACGCAGTAGACCCTTTTGAAACTTTGGCAAAATATGGAGCTGATGCTACCCGATGGTATATGATTTCTAATGCGATGCCTTGGGAAAACCTAAAATTTGATGTTGATGGCATTGATGAAATTCGTAGAAAATTCTTTGGAACTCTTTATAATACTTACTCTTTCTTTGCTCTTTATGCTAATGTAGATAACTTCAAATATACGGAAAAAGACATAGAAGATAGACCTGAAATTGACAGATGGATATTATCTGAACTTAATCTTTTAGTAAAAGAAGTTACATATTTTTATAATGATTATGAACCTACCAAAGTAGCAAGAGCAATAAATACTTTTGTCAATGATAATTTAAGTAATTGGTATGTAAGACTTTGCCGTCGTCGTTTTTGGAAAGGAGACTATACAGAGGATAAAATTTCGGCTTATCAAACACTTTACACTTGCCTTGAAACTATTGCAAAAATTTCGGCACCTATTGCACCATTCTTTATGGATAGATTATATCAAGATTTGAATGCTGTTACAGGAAAAAATCAAGCAGAGAGTGTACACCTCACAAATTTCCCTATTTCCAACGAAAGTCAAATAGATACGGATTTAGTAGAAAAAACTCATTTAGCCCAAAATATTACTTCTATGGTTTTCTCTTTGAGAAAGAAGGAAAACATAAAAGTTCGTCAGCCACTTCAAAAAGTGATGATTCCTGTATTAGATAAAAAGACCGAGGAACAAATTTTAGCTGTTTCGGAACTTATAAAACAAGAAGTTAATGTTAAAGAATTGAACCTTATCAATGCTGATGATGCCGCAGACTTAATTGTAAAACAAATCAAACCAAATTTCAAAACTTTGGGAGCGAAATTAGGTAAAGATATGAAAGCTGTGGCTTCTGAAATTCAGAATTTCTCATCAGAACAAATAGCAAATCTTGAAAAAGAAGGAAAAACTATGGTTGCAGGGCATGAAATCACACTTAACGATGTAGAAATTTTAGCCAAAGATATTCCTGGTTGGACTATCACCAGCGAAGGGAAAATCACAGTTGCTCTCGATTTGACCATTACTGATGAGTTAAAATCTGAAGGTATCGCGAGAGAATTTATCAATCGTGTACAAAATTTAAGAAAAGATAAAGGATTTGATTTAATGGATAAAATCACAATTCAGTTAGAAAATTCTTGTCCTTTCAAGAATCAGATTGAAGAAAATTTAGAATATATTTCGTCAGAAGTTTTGGCTGATAAAATAGAATTTATAGCCTCATTAACACCTTCTGATGAAATTGAAATAGATGATGTGAGATTTAAAATTAACATTATTAAACAATAAATAAATTCCTATAAATAGGCAGTATAACTAAAACTTACTGCCTATTTAATCATAGCAAAAAAAATGGAAAATAGACAAAGATATAGCGATTCTGATTTACAAGAATTTAAGGAAATTATTCTTAAAAAAATAGAAAAAGCAGAAAAAGATTTAGCATTAATCAAAGAAAGTTTCATCAATGACCAAAATAATGGCACAGATGATACCTCCCCAACTTTCAAGGCATTTGAAGAAGGGGCTGAAATTCTTAGTAAAGAGCAGAATGCTATTTTAGCAGGAAGACAAGAAAAATTCATCAGGGACCTAAAACATGCTCTTATTCGCATAGAAAACAAAACATATGGAATCTGCCGTGTAACAGGCAAACTTATTGATAAAGAACGCCTTAAAGCTGTCCCTCATGCTACATTAAGTATTGAAGCAAAAAAAATGCAGAGATAAAGTACTAGCAAGATATAAAAAACCAAGATGTAAGTAATTTTTGCATCCTGGTTTTTAATATTTTATATTTGTCGCTGAATTTAATTTTATGAAAAAAATAACATTTATTACAATATTCATCTTATTTTTAGACCAATTTTCTAAAATTTACATTAAAACACATTTTGAATTAGGTGAAAGCATTCCTGTTTTCGGACTAGAATGGTTTCGTTTAACCTTTGTAGAAAATCCAGGAATGGCATATGGCTTTCAATTTGGAGGACTTTTAGGAAAATATTTACTTATTTTTTCTAGGTTTTTATTGATTGGAGGAATGATTTATCTACTTAGAAAATGGCTTAAAGAAGGAGCAACTAATCACCTCTTAATTCCTATGAGTTTCATTTTTGCAGGAGCTATTGGTAATCTTATTGATGGTCTTTTTTACGGAATGATTTTTGATAGCGGAAGCATATTTATTGATGAAATAAACACCTGGATAGGATATGAGGGCATATCTCAATTTACTCAAAATGGACAAGGTTACTCTGGGTTTATGAAAGGTTGTGTGGTAGATATGCTCCATTTTCCGCTAATTAATTTGACACTTCCTAATAGTTTACCTATCATCGGAGGACAACACATAGAGTTCTTCCGATATATCTTTAATATTGCAGATAGTGCCATCACCATCGGAGGACTTTTACTATTTATTTTTAGAAAAAAGGCATTTCCTAATGGAGAATTTTAATTTACTTTTTATTACTCTTATAAATGAAAAAACTGGATTTAAGCATAGGTATTCTTGCATGGAAGAATATAAAAACATTGGGAAAAACACTCGATACTTTTTTAGATAATGGTCTTCTTGATATCGTAGAAGATATAACTATTTTTTTCCAAGAAATAAGTAAAGAAGATATTGCTTTAGCTAAAAAATACAATATAAAGTACATTGGAAATCCTAAAAATATAGGAATAGCAAACGGATTTATTTCTTTAGCAAAAAATGCAAGTCAAGAATATATATTATTATTAGAACATGATTGGAATCTTATAGAAAATAATGATATTACATATGAGCGTTTAAAAAGCGGTATAGTACTCTTATCTGATGGAGAAGCAGATGTTGTAAGGTATAGACATCGTGAAAATCCAGGATATCCACATTATAGTTTTTCATTCAAAGGAAAAGAATTGGAATACTATGATGATTGGCATAAATGTACTTCTCCCCACTTATTAGATTCATTACATTGGCTAGACCCTGCCAAACAATTTCCTGATAAAATCACTAAAAAGGGAGAATACTTCATAACAACAAGTAGATATGGTAATTGGACTAATAATCCTGCTATTTATAAAAAACAATTCTACTTAGATATTGTTACTCCACTAAACTCAGATGGTATCAACTTAGAAAAAAAATATTGCAGAATGGTGGCCTCGTCAAAATTTTATAATTACCCATGGAGAAGGTTTATTTTCTCATAATGATTTCGTAAAATACCCTCCTAAAAAGAAAAATTTATGGCAAAGATTTATAGAATATTTTAAATAAATCCTATTATTTGGTTAATCTTAAATTTTAAACAAGAAACTCATGCAAAATGAATGGCTACAGCGAACGGAACTATTGATAAAAACAAAAGGTATTAAAAAGCTTCAAAAAGCAAATATTTTAGTTATAGGATTAGGAGGAGTTGGTTCATTCGCTACTGAATTTTTGGTTCGTTCAGGAATTGGAAAAATCACTATCATCGATGGGGATAGTATCGATATCACTAATATTAATCGCCAACTTCCCGCTCTAAATTCTACCATTGGAATACCTAAAACAGAAGTCATTTCTAAAAGAATTTTAGATATTAATCCTAATATTCATTTAACAGCAATTAATGAATTTCTTATTCCTGAGAGAATGGAAGAAATATTGACAAATGAAAAATTTGATTATGTTTTAGATTGTATTGATAGTGTCAGTCCTAAACTTGCTTTGATTAGAGCTTGTAAAAAACATAAAATCAAACTTATAAGCGCAATGGGTGCTGGTGGAAAATCTGATCCAAGCAAAGTTCTAGTAAGAGATATTAGTAAAACCAATAATTGCTTCTTAGCAAAACAAATCCGAAAACAACTCAGAAAAGAAAATATTCACAAAGGATTTCGCTGTGTTTTTTCCACAGAAATACAAGATGAATGCAGCCTAAAACTTACTGATGGAAGTAACTTTAAAAAATCTTTTTATGGGACAATTAGCTATATGCCTGCTATATTTGGACTATATGCTGCAGCTGAAGTAATACAATTTCTACTAAAGAAAAATGAAAACTAACGGATATCCTAAAACTGAAAAAATAAAAAATAAAACCGATATTTCCTTACTTTTTGAACAAGGAAAATGGTATTCTTATAAAGAATTATGTATTATTTCTTTAACTAAACCAGATTTAGAAAACCCAAAAATAGGAGTATCTGTATCTAAAAAATTCTTTAAAAGAGCAGTAAATAGAAACCGAATCAAAAGACTTTTGAGAGAAACTTATAGACTTAATAAGCCTCTTTTTATCAATACTTTTGGAAAAAATTCTCTAAACATGATATTTTATCGCTCTCCAAAATTACCTCAGCATTACAACCAAATTGAATATTTATTCTTGAAACTTTGTGAAAAAATACAAAAAGATTCTCAATAAAATTGATTTTATCTATAAAACCCCATTTTATCAATATATTCAAAAACTTCTGGTGGTAGCATTGGACGAATATTCTTATTTTCTTTTATCATTTTACGGATTTCCGTAGCGGATAGCTCTATTACAGGAGCATTGATCTTCTTGATGTTATCATGCCTTATCACTTCTCCTCCTACTTTGCTAATCCGAGGATAAACGAATATAGAATGATTTTTGACCAAAATTTCATGATTTTTCCACTTTGGAAGACTATGTACATTATCCTCTCCCATAATAAGACTAAAAGTATATTCAGGAAATTTTTCTTGCAAATAAATTAATGTATCAATAGTATAAGAAGGTCTTGGCATAGAAAATTCTACATCACTCACTCTCATTTTATGATAATTTTTTATCGCCAAATCCACCATATCATAACGGTCATGATCGTGGAGCAAAGACTTTTTAGATTTCAAGGGATTTTGCGGACTTACAATAAACCAAAGTTCATCTAAATCTGTATTTTCAATAATATAATTAGCAATAATCAAATGCCCAATATGAATAGGGTTAAACGACCCAAAAAACAATCCTACTTGCATAAAAATTATTCATTAAATTTCACATCCTTAACATTCAAATAATAAGATACATTTCCTTTCCAATAATTTTCTTCTATAGAAAAAACCATATCAAAAGACTTAGCCTTAAAATCTTGATAGTATTTTCCTAATCCAAAACCTACACATTCGATCACGCCATCTCCTCCTACTATATAAAATTTAATATGAGTCTTATACTTCCCTATTTGCACCACATTATTAGAAACATTCACCGCTTCTATTGCTAAAATAGGCTTCATATTTTCTGGTCCAAAAGGCGCTAATTTACGATGAAAATTAAAAAAAGAAGTATTTAAGTCTGAACTCTTAATCCTTGTATCAATCTCTATACTTGGATATTTTTGATATTCTTGAATATTTTCCGAAACTATCTTTTCAAAACGAGTCTTAAATGCACGAAAATTTTCCTTCCTCATGGTCAGCCCTGCTGCTGCCCGATGCCCTCCAAATTTTAATAGTAAATCAGAGCATTGCTCTATCGCCCGATGAATATCAAAATCAGAAACTGACCTCGCTGAAGCTACCATTTCTCCATTTTGTCCATCAGTGAAAATCAAAGTTGGCTTATAATATGCATCAACCAAACGAGATGCCACGATACCTATCACTCCTTTGCTCCATTCTGAAGAATAAGCAATTAGGACTGAATTTTGTAACTGCTGCTCCACTTGTTCCATCGCTGACTGTGTCATTTGATTATCCATTTCTTTCCTCTGACTATTGAGCTCCAAAATTTGGTTAACTATCTTTTCAGCATTTTTTTTATCATCAGAAATCATCAATTCCACCGCTGCCTTTCCATGAGAAATTCTTCCCGCTGCATTGATTTTGGGAGCAATCCCAAAAACTATATTTGAAATATTTATTTCCTTTAATTCCTTCTCGTTAAGCAATTTCCTTAGCCCCAATCGTTTCGTATTTCGAAGTTTTTTTAAGCCCATTTTTGCCAAAGTTCTATTTTCTCCTGTAATAGGAACGATATCCGCCGCAATACTAATCACCAATAAATCAGTAAGTTCATATAATTCTTCTATTGGAATTTGATAAATAGTATTTAGAGCTTCACATAGCTTAAATCCTACTCCACAGCCACTCAATTCTTTATATGGATATGGACAATCCTTTTGTTTCGGGTCTAAAACAGCAATCGCATTGGGAATATCATCATCAGGCAAATGATGATCACAAATAATAAAGTTTATTCCTTGTTCCCAAGCATAATCCACTTCCTTTGCTGATTTAATTCCACAATCCAAAGAGATAATTAAAGAAAAATCATTCTCTTTAGCAAAATCAATCCCTTGTTTAGAAATACCATATCCTTCAGTATAGCGATCAGGAATGTAAAAATCTATAAGATTTTTATCATAAATTTTACAAAGATAAAGATACACCAAAGCCACCGCACTCGTCCCATCTACATCATAATCTCCATAAATAAGGATTTTTTTCTTAGCCTTTATCACAGAGACGATATAATCTACTGCTTCTTTCATTCCTTTCATCAAAAACGGGGAATGAATATCCTCCAATTTTGGCTTAAAAAAAGCTCTTGCCTTAAAATAATCATCTATCCCTCTCATCACTAAAATTTTAGATTCTAATGTTCCAAATCCTAATGATGAATTAATATTATCTATAATTTCCTCGTGCGGTTCCTGCTTAAAAATCCACTTTATCTCCATATCTACAAAAGTAATGAATTTTTAATATATTTTTTACGATTATAAAAAATCACAAAAAAAAGACACTGAATTACTCAATGTCTTTTTTTTAATTTAATCTCTATTTTTTAGTAAAATCCAAGAAGCCTTTTTTATCCAAGTATTCGTATTCGGCTCTTGCCATTCTATTAAATACCAATAAGATGCTGTAGGTAGTGGACGACCTTTTGCCTTCCCATCCCAAATAAATTGATTGACAGAATTCCCCTCAAAAACCAAAGCTCCATAGCGATCATAAATCTGAAATTTAACATTACTTTTAGTTCTCAATTCTGAATAATCTATTACATCATTAACTCCATCCCCATTAGGAGTAATAAAATTTACCAAATGAATATTTGTAAAAGATTGATAAACAGGTTCACATTCTCCCTTTATAGACTTTACACCAACAATATGTGTTCCATTATTTACACCTGTAAAAATATTAGAACTCTGCCAAGCACTCCCATCTAATGAATACAAATAAGATGCCTCATCACCTATGACCTTAATAATAACCACATCTTTTTTAATATCAATACTTTCTATTTTGGGAATTTCTATAGCCGAAACTTTGATATTTTGTCGATAAACACAACCATTGTCAGAAACCAAATCTACCCAATAATCTCCCACCCCTACGGTTATTTTTTGAGTCATCTCACCAGTACTCCATCGATACTCCTTAAAACCTACTCCTGCATCTAATTCTGCAGTAGCTGTAGAGCAAATAGCTATATCCTTAAGACTTTCTGATTTTTTAGGCTTTTTAACACTAAAAGTAATACTCTGAATGCTAGGACATTCTGTCCCTGTTTCAAATCTTAAATAATATGTCTTTCCATTAGTAGCATAAGTTTCGGTAACGGAATTCATTGCCTTTTGAGCATCGGCTAAATTTTCATAATAAGTAACATTCGCTGTTTTTGATGTGAATAAAGAATGATAGTCAACCAAATTAACCTTTTTGACCCCATCAAAATCATCATCACATAGTTCTATTGGCATCTTAGGAGAGTTTAACACTAATTTTCCTTTAATTTGAAAAGAAATTTTTTCTATGTTACTAACACAACCGTTTCCCGAAACTACTCTTACATAAACATCAGTATTTTGATAATAAGCCCAAAAATTTGGTAATGAATTACTTCCATTCTCTGCATCAATTTGAGATAAATGATAAGTTACAGAATTATTTTTATCTGTAATAGATGCTGTAATTTCAGAAAAATTAATATCAATTTTACCATCAAAATTGGCATCACAATGAATACTAGAATAGTTTGAGATATTAACCTTTGGCTCATCAAAAAACAACAAACTAATTTCTACAATCTTTTCACACCCTTCGGGAGATACAGCTTTTGCATAAACTTTACCTCCAGAAGAAGAATACACCGATGGATTAGGAATGGTATTTTCTCCTTTGTTAGCGTCAGCATAAGTAGAATAATAAGTAACTGGATAGTTTTCTATATTACGAATATCAGCACTAGTTAAATTAAATATTCCTGTTCCATTATGCTTACAAGTAGTAAGAGCTGCATTTTGTATTCCAATTTCTCCTATAACTAGGTTAACCGTTACCTTCTCACAATCAGGGAAATCTTTACTTTTTCCACAAAATTGATAAGAAAAAGAATCCTCTCCTACCTCTCCTTGATTAGGAGTATAGGTAATTTTTGCAGTATTCGCTATATCAACATTTAATTTTCCTTTTTTAGGCGAAGAAATTATTTTTATTGTAGATAAATCTATTTCTTGAGTAGATTTTGAAAATGTAGGAATAAAAACTTTCGCTCCACAAACATTGGCATTTGTTGTAGTCTCTACTTGACAATTTTGAATCTTAACTTCCGATGTCATTTGGAAACAATTAGAATTTTGTAGCCTAACTTTATAAATCCCAGCCTCCGTAGGTTTATAATTTTTAGAATTTTCTCCTATAATCTCTACTCCATTTCTATACCATTGATAATTTTCATAATCTCCCTCTACTTCTAAAGTAACATTCGGAATACAATCTCCCGTTTTCTTAATTACAGCTATAGTAGAAAATCCAGCAAAATAGCCCCCATATCCTGCATAACCACTCCCCGCAGAAATACCTGCTGTAATAGATTTGGTAGAATGAATATTGATATTTCCTGTCACATTTGGGATAGAATAACTCACCCACTCAGATGTTCCTGCAATATCAAAAGGTCCATTAGCAGGAGTCAAAGGATATCTATCCACATTTACTACTGCTCCTTTTAAAGTAATAAAATTTAGTTTAGTAGGAACTGATGAATAATATCCATCTGTTCCTGATCCAAACATAGTATCAATACCTCCTATCTCTCCTACTTGGTGAGGAAGAAAACAATTCAACGGTGGAATATAATTAAACCCTTCTGTAGCAGTAGAAGTGGAAACCCCTCCCAATAATTGATATAAATAAATATTTTTAGATGATTTTACATAAAGATTATAATGATTATTACCTCTATTGATAAATTTAGTATCAGAAACAATATAATATTCTCCTTCATTTAAGGTAGTAATGGGAGATGTTTCATCATTTATATAAATTTGGGTATTATTCTCCGTAGCTACTATTATTGCTCCTTCCATATCATCACCTATCACACCATTTCCTTTGATAATAGTAAATTCATCCCCTAAACGCTCTACAGGCACAGACTGGTCCATGATGATATCAGTTCCCTCTCCTCCAAGAACATACTGTCCATTAAAATTACCATTGGCAACACTTATTGGTTTACTTGCTTCTATTTTAGCACCAATTAATCCTGTCCCGGTAAACAATGAGGCATCTTTACCCCCTCCTTCTATAATATAAGACTCTCCTTTATTAAGGGTAATTTCTATACTTTGAGGTGTAGGAAAAATATTTGTAAGCTTTACCCGATTATCATATCCTGAAATTCTCACAATCGTATTATCTTCTGTGGCTAAAATCCCTACCATAGAATTAGTAAGATATGAATACGACCTCACAGGAGTCATTACCGCATAAAATTTAGTTCCAATCCCTGCCTTACCTTTAGAGGTTAAAATTTCGGCATGGTTACGAGTAGAAAATCTCAAATTTGCAAAAAACTTACCAGTCCCCTTTAAATAAAGCCCCTTGTTAATTTTTACATCACTCCCCAAATCATTAAAGTTGGTAGAAATAATATACTCTCTTGGCACAGAATAATACCTAGGACTTCCCTTACTCACACCCTTTATTGTCGTCAATAATTTATTTCCACTATAAATTTCTACATCAATGGAACTCGTTTCATTTGTTGACAAAAACAAATTCTGCTGTGCCATATATACATAACTATCTTCTGTTGTATTTCTATCAAACATCGGTGCAAACCAATGCTCAGTGTCCAACTGAGCCTTAACACTCAAACTTAGCACAAAAAAAATTACTACAAAAAAAATCTTATTCATAATCTTAAAAATATCTACAAATTTACTTTTTTAATTCCAAATAATTAACCTAAAACACAAACGATTATTGTATTTTTCAATCAAATAAGACAAAACTAATAGATGATATAGATATAATCTAATTGCTCATTTTGGTCATCATCTATTTTGTTTGTAATTTTGTAGTCCTAACAATTTTAGATCAATCAAATGATAAAAGTTTCTGATATTGCAAAAGAAAAAGCAATACAACTCATGAAAGAAGATGGTTTCAACCCTGAAACTGATTACATCCGTGTGGGCGTAAAAAGCGGCGGCTGTTCTGGGTTAGAATATGTCTTGAAATTTGATAAAGAAAAAACTGATATAGACCAAGTTTTTGAGGATAATGGTATAAAAATTATCGTTGATAAAAAATCCTTTCTCTATTTGGTAGGTACTACTTTAGAGTATTCAGGTGGTTTAAATGGCAAAGGCTTTGTTTTTAATAACCCTAATGCTAAAAGAACTTGTGGCTGTGGCGAAAGTTTTTCTTTGTAAATTTTATTATCAAAAATCTAATTCTAAATACATAGAAAAATTAAGTAAAGTAAAATGAAATAATTAAAAGCTGTTTTCTCTGGCAGTTTTTCCTCCTTGCAGGACAGAGATTTATTCGTATGAGCAAATATACAGAAGATGATTTAAGAGTTGATTTAGAAAATCAAGAGTATGAACACGGATTCTATACAGATATAGAATATGAAGAGTTCCCTATTGGACTAAACGAGGATATTATTCGTGCCATTTCTGAGAAGAAAAATGAACCTGAATGGATGACTGAATGGAGATTGGAAGCATTCCGAATCTGGCAAACAATGGAAGAGCCTGATTGGGCAAACATTAAGTATGAAAAACCTGATTTTCAGGCAATAAAGTATTATGCTGCTCCTAAAAGAAAGCCCGAATTGGAAAGCCTCGACCAAGTAGACCCTGAACTTCTAAAAACTTTTGAAAAATTAGGGATTTCTTTGGAAGAGCAAAAAAAACTCGCAGGTGTCGCAGTAGATGTAGTAATGGATTCTGTATCGGTAACTACTACTTTCCAAGAAACTTTGGCAGAAAAAGGGATTATTTTCTGCTCTATCTCAGAAGCAATCCAAAAACACCCCGATTTAGTAAAAAAATACTTAGGAAGTGTTGTAAGACAAAATGATAATTTTTATGCAGCTCTAAACTCTGCTGTATTCTCTGATGGATCCTTTTGTTACATTCCAAAAGGTGTAAAATGCCCTATGGAACTTTCTACCTATTTCCGTATTAATCAAGCTGGAACAGGACAATTTGAGAGAACTTTAGTCATTGCTGACGAAGGTGCTTATGTATCTTATTTAGAAGGTTGTACCGCTCCATCAAGAGATGAAAACCAACTTCATGCCGCAGTGGTAGAACTCATCGCCCTTGATAATGCAGAAATTAAATACTCAACCGTTCAAAATTGGTATCCTGGTGATGAAAAAGGAAACGGGGGAGTTTTCAACTTTGTAACAAAAAGAGGACTTTGCGAAAAAAATGCTAAAATCTCTTGGACACAAGTTGAGACTGGCTCTGCCGTAACTTGGAAATATCCTTCTTGTGTATTGAAAGGAGATAACTCCATCGGAGAATTTTATTCTATCGCTGTAACCAACAAACATCAGTATGCAGATACAGGAACAAAGATGATTCATATCGGTAAAAACACTAAATCTACCATTATTTCCAAAGGTATTTCAGCAGGGAAGTCTAACAACTCCTACCGAGGTCTGGTAAAAGTGCTTCCAACAGCAAAAGGAGCGAGAAATTTCTCACAATGTGACTCTTTACTTATGGGAAATGAATGCGGAGCTCACACTTTCCCTTATATTGAGATTAAAGACCCTACTGCTCAATTAGAACATGAGGCAACGACTTCTAAAATTGGAGAAGACCAAATATTCTATTGCAACCAAAGAGGGATTGACACTGAGAAAGCCATTGCACTAATTGTAAACGGATTCAGCAAAGAAGTTCTCAATAAATTACCAATGGAATTTGCCGTAGAAGCTCAAAAGTTATTGGAAATTTCGTTAGAGGGAAGTGTCGGATAATCAAATTTTTCTAAAAATCAAACTTTATCAAAAAAAATAATAAACAATGCTACAAATAAATAATTTACATGCTCGTATAGAAGATGGAGCTGAAATCTTAAAAGGAATTAATTTAGAGATAAAACCAGGTGAGGTTCATGCCATTATGGGACCGAACGGAGCTGGAAAATCTACCCTTTCATCTGTAATCGCAGGAAGAGAGGATTATGAAATTACCGAAGGAGAAATTCTTTTCGAAGGAGAAGATATCGTAGAAGATGCTCCAGAAGAAAGAGCTCAAAAAGGAATTTTCATGTCTTTCCAATATCCAGTAGAAATCCCAGGGGTTTCTGTAACGAACTTTATCAGAACAGCAATCAACGAAACAAGAAAAGCTAATGGATTAGAAGAAATGCCTACCAAAGATATGATGGCTCTTATTAAAGAAAAATCTGAACTTTTAGGTATTAAAAAAGATTTTCTTTCTCGCTCTCTTAATGAAGGATTTTCTGGAGGAGAAAAGAAAAGAAATGAAATTTTTCAAATGCTCATGCTAAATCCTAAATTAGCAATTTTAGATGAAACAGATTCTGGACTTGATATTGATGCTTTAAGAATCGTTTCTGAAGGAGTTAATGCCTTCAAAAACGAAGGAAATGCAGTGCTTTTAATCACCCACTATCAAAGATTATTAAACTATATACAGCCTGATTTCGTCCATGTTTTGGCAGATGGTAAAATCATAAAAACAGGGGATAGAACTCTTGCTCTTGAATTGGAAGAAAAAGGTTATGACTGGTTGCTCTGATAAGAGGAGAAAATCAGAAAACTTTATTTTTTTAATTTCAAATCAAATACGAATTTTATGTTATTCAAACAAATAGAATCATTAAAATCTTCATTATCGGGAGATAGAGCGGAAGCATTAGAACAATTTCTATCTTTAGGATTTCCAACTACCAAAAATGAAGAATATAAGTATACAGACCTCTCTGAAGTGATTAATAAAGAATATTCTTTTTCACCAAAAGAGAAATTCCAT
This sequence comes from uncultured Flavobacteriaceae bacterium, assembly GCA_963530615.1. Lineage (GTDB taxonomy): Bacteria > Bacteroidota > Bacteroidia > Flavobacteriales > Weeksellaceae > JABCPE02. The sequence goes on along the minus strand of CAUSDX010000010.1, from coordinate 19,466 downwards.
ATCACTAAAGAACAACTAGATAAACTTCATTTAGGAGAAGAGCATTTTGATTTCATCATTTTTGTCAATGGTAAATTCCAGAAAGATTTGTCTAAAATCTCCATTGAAAATGCGGAATTTTTAACCTTAGAAAACGCTCTAAAAACAAATGAAGATTTGGTCAAAAAATATTTAGGGCAAATCAATCCTAACCAAACGGCTTTCACTTTCTTGAATTCAGCTTTATATGAAAACGGATTTTTCTTCTTTGTTCCGAAAAATACCGTGATAGAGAAGCCTATTCACATTTTCTACATCTCTGAAAATCAAGAAGAAAATATTTTCTATAATCCGAGAAACCTCCTCATCGTAGAAGAAGGAGCAAAAATAGAAGTGATTGAAAGCCATCATAATTTTGATGAAAACTTTGTTCTGACCAACTCGGTAACCGAGATTTTCGTAGGGAAAAACGCCAAAGCAGATTGGCATAAACTCCAAAATGACAGCGATACCACTTACCTCATAGACCACTCATCTGCCATGCAAGAGAGAGACAGCCTTGCGACTGTGAATACCTTTGCTTTCGGGGGCAAGTTAGTGAGAAACAACTTGGATTTCGTTCATAAAGGTGAGAATATCAATTCATTTATGAACGGTATCACAATTATCGGTGGGGAGCAATTAGTTGATCACCATACAGCTGTTCATCACAACGAACCTAACTGTGAGAGTTATCAAAACTACAAGGGAGTATTTAACGATAAAGCACATGGGGTATTTAACGGGAAAGTTTTTGTGAATAAAATTGCCCAAAAAACCAATGCTTACCAGCAAAATAATAATATCTTATTAAGCGAAGGAGCAAGTATTGATACCAAACCTCAACTAGAAATATTTGCTGATGATGTGAAATGCTCTCATGGCTGTACCGTAGGACAACTCAACGAAGAGGCTCTATTCTATTTAAGAGCTAGAGGTATTTCAAAAAAAGAAGCTCAAGCCCTATTACTTTATGCTTTTGCCAATGATGCAATGGAGAATATTGATATAGAACCGCTTAAATTAAAGGTTTCTAAACTTCTTGCAGAAAAGTTAAATGTAAACATAGAATTATAAAAACAAAAAACAGCGGAATAGTTTCTCCGCTGTTTCTCTTTATCAGAAATGTCCATCAAACAAACTTAAATGCAAAAAAATAAGAATACCGAGCTACAAATAAACATAACCAAGAGTAAAAAATACAAAACTGAGTAGAAAATGAACATAACTAAATAGTATTTTTACATAACCGAGTAGTAAAAAGCTTTCTCTTTAAGAATAATTCAAAAAAACAACAAAGAAATTACTCTGCTATTTTTTTATCTTAAAACTAATTGGCAATATTTTTCTTGTACTCATTCGGAGTCATACCAATTTTATTCTTAAAAAGTCTTGAAAAATGCTGTGGATAATTAAACCCTAACTCATAAGAAATCTCTGCAATAGATTTGTGTACATCTACTAATATTCTCTCTTTTGCTATTCCTATTACTTTGTTCTGAATATAATCTTGAGGAGATTTCCCTGCTTCTTTTCTAATTAAATCTCCCAAGTAATTAGTAGATAAATTTAGTCTATCCGCACAATTCGCAACTGATGGTACTCCATATTTTTTTGCTTTTCCAGAATAATAATAGTCCTCTAAATAATCTTCAAACCTCTGTAGAACTCCTTGATTGACTTTCTCTCTGGTAATAAATTGTCTATCATAAAAACGATTACAATAATTTAAAAATAATTCTATGTAAGAACTCACCAATTTCTTTGTATGTTTATCTATATTCTGTTTTAATTCATTATTTATCATATTAAAACATTCCAAAATCATTGCTTTTTCCTTCAAAGAAATGTGCAACGCCTCATAAGAATTATAACCAAAAAAACTATATCCTTGAATAGCATTTCCTAAAGATGTACCATATAGAAAATCAGGGTGAAATATTAAACCATAACCTTTCGGCTGATACTCCTTTACGATAGAAACCTCTACTGACTGTCCTGGTGCTAAAAACATCAATGTCCCCTCTTGATAATCGTAAGTGTGTTTTCCATATCTCACATCTCCACACTTCACTTCCTTCAAAAAAATACAATACAATCCTATATTAACCTTAAATTTCCCTTTTTTTCTATATGGTATTTTAGAAAAATCTATTACACTTACTAATGGATGTAATACCTCTTGATGATGGTCTTTACAATACTTATCCACCGAGTCTAAAACAATAATTTCTTCCATATTTTTAAATTTTGTTGCACAAATTTAGAAAATAAAATATTCACCCCCTAAAATTCTATAATTTTAATAATAAATCCATCATCGTGGACATTCTTGTAATTAAAATAAACCATAATTTATGATGTAAATAATTTATATTTTTTAACTTTGTAAAAACTTCCAATGTACAAACTACTCAGATCTATTTTATTCCTATTTGACCCAGAAAAAATTCATCATTTTGCTGTCTGCTATCTCAAATTTTTATTCAAAATACCTATTATTTCTAATATTATAAAATCTCATCAGGAGATTAATGATAAACGATTAGAAAGAGAAGTTTTTGGTTTAAAATTCAAAAATCCAGTGGGACTAGCAGCTGGATTTGATAAAGATGCAAAATTATTTAATGAACTATCTAATTTGGGATTTGGATTCATAGAAATCGGAACTTTAACCCCAAAACCTCAACCTGGAAATCCTAAAAAAAGATTATTTAGACTTGTAGAAGATTCGGGAATTATCAATAGAATGGGGTTTAATAATGAAGGAGTAGAAGCAGCAGTAGAACGACTAAAGAAAAACAAAGGTGTCTTAATTGGCGGAAATATTGGCAAAAATAAAATCACCCCCAATGAAGAAGCTAATAAAGATTATCTTATTTGTTTTAATGCTTTATATCACTATGTAGACTATTTTGTAGTTAATGTAAGTTCACCCAATACTCCTAATTTAAGGGCGTTACAGGAAAAAGAACCACTAACGAATTTACTTAATACTCTACAAAACGAAAATGCTAAATACTCAAAACAAAAACCTATTTTACTAAAAATTGCCCCAGATTTATCAGATGAGCAATTATTAGATATTATTGATATTGTCAAAGAAACCAAAATTTCGGGAGTTATTGCGACCAATACCACACTTTCAAGAGATAATCTGAAATCTCCTAATAAAAATGAAACTGGCGGACTCTCTGGAAAACCTCTAACCAAACGCTCCACTGAAGTTATTAGGTTTCTACATCAAAAAAGCAACGGAAATTTCCCTATCATCGGTGTGGGAGGAATACACTCAGCAGAAGATGCTTTAGAAAAATTAAATGCAGGTGCGAGTCTAATTCAATTATTCACGGGATTTATTTATGAAGGACCTCAATTAATTAAACAAATCAATAAAAAAATATTAGAACGAACATTAAAAAATGAATAACAATTTTAGTTATTCATTCTTTTTTCCATTTCTATACTCACCCCTTTCATTTCTCCTTTCATCGGTGGATTCACTTTGGTAAGTTTAATTTTCATAGCTGTAATTTGTGGGAAATTTTGTTCCAATTTGCTAAAAATTCTCCCAATCACATATTCTAATAATTTAGAAGAAATTTTCATTTCTTGGTGAATAATTTCATTAATTTCAGCATAATTTATCGTATCCTCCAAAGCATCTGTTTGAGAAGCTTTCCAAATATTTGCCTCAATTTCTAAATTCACAAGATAATAAGTCCCCACCACATTTTCTTCTTGAAGAACTCCGTGTTTTGCAAAAATTTTTAAGTCTTCTATTAAAATTCTACTTTTTCTATAATTTTGTTCAAAATCCTTTGAAGTCAATCCTAATTCTTCATATTTTTTAAAGCGATGAACTGGCATTTGATCTTTTTGCATATCTTTTTACTGAATAAAATTTTGAACTAATTTCTCTATCTCATGTTTCGCTTTATCCAAATCATCATTTACCAGCACCTCGTCAAACTGATTTTTATATTCTAACTCTTGTTGTGCTTTATTCACCCTCATTTTAATAGTCTCCTCACTATCCGTATCTCTATTGATAAGCCTTTTTTCTAATTCATCAACCGATGGCGGAGCAATAAAAACACTCATCGCTTTTTCCCCTAAAATCTTTTTAAGATTTAAACCTCCTACCACATCTACATCAAAAATGACCACCTTTTGACTATCCCAAATTCTTTCTATTTCAGATTTCAATGTTCCATAAAATTTATCTCTATAAACCTCTTCATATTCTACAAAAGCATCTTCAGAAATTTTCTGGCGAAACTCTTCTGGCGAAAAAAAATAATAATCTTTACCATGTACCTCACTACCTCTAGGCTCTCTTGTAGTTGCAGAAATAGAAAACTCTAATGAAGGAAACACTTCTAAACAATGCTTTACCAATGTAGTTTTCCCACTTCCTGATGGTGCCGAAAATATAACTACTTTATTCATTTTTATAACCTTTTATAACTTTTTATAAAACATTAAGCGTCTGTTCCTTTATTTTTTCTAAGTTATCTTTCATCACAACCACCAATTTTTGTATTTCATGATGATTTGCTTTTGAACCAAGTGTATTAATTTCCCTTCCAATCTCTTGACTTATAAATCCTAATTTTTTACCATTAAAGTCTTCATTTTTCATTACCTCAATGTAATATTTAAGATGCTGTGCTAAACGAACCTTTTCTTCAGAAATATCCAATTTTTCTATAAAATAAGCAATTTCTTGATAAAAACGAGTCTCATCAATGTTTTCAAAGTCCTTCAAAGAAGCTTGATAACGCTCTTTAATCCCAATAATCCTCGCCTCTTCAAAAGGAGCTACTTGCTCCAAAAGTTGCTCTATATTTAAAATATTTTTCTCTAGTTCATCTCTCAATATTTGCCCTTCGGTTTTTCTAAAATCAGAGAATTTATCAATTGCCTCATTTAGAAGGTTTTGCAAAAATACACTTTCATTTTCTGAAAGCTCCTCAGTCTTGCTATTTATTGCTTCTGGCAGGCGAATAGCCATTTTAAGATATTCAAAATCAGGAGCATCAGATGCACAAAAACGAAGCTGCTCCATATAATGTTTCACAATTTCTTGATTAATTTTAACATCATTAGCACATTCTAATGATTCAAAAGTAATATAACAATCCACCTTTCCTCTCAAAATTTGGTCGTTCAGTACTTTTCTAATCTCAAATTCTTTTTCCTTATAACGAAGAGGAATTTTTAAGTTTAGGTCAAAAGATTTACTATTGAGTGACTTGATATCAATACACAATTTTTTACCTTCAAAAACACCTTCTACTCTCCCAAAACCCGTCATTGATAATACCATAATTTCTATAATTTTCAACAAATATAAATATTTATAATATATTTTTTCTATTATCTACCGCATTAAAGTTATTTTTGTAGAGTAAAATCAATAAAATGCTTTATATTTTATTTTCTTTTTTAATCATTACTCCTACCTTATTAGGCTTCGGAGAATTATCCAAAAAATACATAGGGTCTCTTTGGGAAGGCATCTCTGCAAAAATCATTTCAGGAATATTATTCTTAATGATTTTTTGGCATTTATTAGCATTTTTCTATCCTATAAATCAATATGCAGAATTAGGAATTTTGGCTATTGGTTGGGGATTATTCCTATATCATCAATCTTATAAAGACTTTCAGAATTTTTCAAGGAAAGATAGGCTAATTTTAGGAATTTTAACTCTAATAACAGCATTAGCAGGAAGTAGTTTCCCTTTTATTTTAGATCACTTTGGTTATTATGTTCCAAGTATTAAATGGTTAAGTGAATTTGGTTTAGTAAAAGGAATTTCTAATTTAGATTGGATTCTTGGACAGATGTCCCCTTGGCATATTTTTCAAGCAGGGTTCTCTCATTTTTCAGACCCTTTTTTAAGATTAAACAACTTACTTTTAGTAATATTTTTCTTATACATTTTAGAACAAAAAATTTGGCTATTGCTTATCCCTTCTCCTATATTATTTTTCTTTGTGCAATCTCCTAGTCCAGACCTACCTTCCATTATTTTTTCTATAATTATTTTATGCGAAATACTAAGAAAAAATCAATCTTTTAAGTTATTATTTGCTTTTTCAATGCTTGTTTTTAGCATTAAACCAACAATGATATGGCTACCAATACTTAGTTTTTTATATCCTATTTTCATTTTTAATAAAAACTTGAAATTCATATATTTAGGAGTTTTAATAGGAGTTTTATATTTTATCAAAAATATTTGGATTTTCGGTTATCCTTTATTCCCTATGAATCTTTTTGACTTTAATATTCCTTGGAAACCTTACTATGAATTATTCTCGAAATCAAAAGAAATTGCAATATCTAAAACATTTGATTTTCAATATTCTTTACAAGAAATATCTCATTTTTCTACATGGGAATATCTTATCAACTGGTGTACACTAAAAGGCATAAAAGGATTTATTAACATATGCTTTATTCTTTCATTATTTTTATTTGGTATCTATACTTGGATTAAGAAAAACAAAATCATTACTCTTATATTCATTAGTATTTTAGCAAAAAGCCTATTTGTAATATGGTTTTCAGGTCAATACAGATTTTTCATTGAAGTATTTTTTGTAATATTTATCATAATTTCTCCACAGATATGGAGAAAAAAATCAGTTCTAATAACATTTTTTATTGAAACCATTTTGGTAATAAGCATTCTATTTTATCCTAAAATTTTGAAAGAAAACATCCCCAGCTTCAATATAGGTTTTTTCATGAAAAAATTTAGGCTTAAACAACTTTATAAACCTTCTATTTATACTTTTAATCAATATAAAACTTACCAGTTGGGCAACTTAACTTTTCATGTACCTAAAAATAATATGCTTAGTTTTGATACTAATTTGCCCAATATTACACTAACAGCCTTAGAAGAATTTTTAAGTTTAGGAATTTTCCCTCAAAAAATTGATAAAAATCTTAAAAAAGGTTTTACTTGGAAGTATATATCTGTAGAAGAAAAACACACTCTAAAAACTATCATCAAAGAAATAAAAGCACAAGAAAAAAGAAATAATTGACAATTTTCATATTTTAAGGATTTTCTTATCTTTGTAAGATGTTTGGAGGATTAGGAAACTTTTTAAACCTTTCTACATTCGGAGAAAGCCACGGAGAAGCCTATGGAGGAATTTTAACCAATTTCCCCGCAGGAGTGGTATTGGATTTAGATAAAGTTCAGAACCAATTAGATAGAAGAAAACCTGGGCAATCAAAAATCGTTACCCAAAGAAAAGAAAGTGACAAAGTAAAGTTTCTTTCAGGAATTTTTGAAGGAAAAACCACAGGAACTCCTATCGGCTTCATTGTAGAAAATACTAACCAATACTCCAAAGATTATGAACATATCTCAAGTGCATACCGCCCATCCCATGCAGATTTTACTTACGATAAAAAATATGGTTTTAGAGATCATAGAGGGGGCGGAAGGTCTTCAGCAAGAGAAACGCTTAATTGGGTAGTTGCAGGAGCTTTGGCAAAACATCTTATTCCAAAAATTAAGATTAAAGCCTATGTGTCATCTGTTGGAGAAATTTCCTGTGAAAAATCTTATGATGAGTTAGATTTATCCCAAATAGAAAATAATATTATCAGATGTCCCGATGAACCTACCGCCAAGAAAATGATAAAAAAAATCAATGAAGTTAAAAAAATTGGAGATACTATCGGAGGGACAATTACTTGTATCATCAAAAACTGTCCTATCGGTCTGGGAGAACCTATATTCAACAAACTTCAAGCTGAACTAGCCAAAGCTATGCTTAGTATTAATGCTTGTAAAGGCTTTGAATATGGTAGCGGATTTTCAGGGACAAAACTTTTAGGTTCTGAACATAATGATATGTTTAACTCTGATGGCTCAACAAAAACCAACCATTCAGGAGGTATACAAGGGGGAATTTCTAACGGAATGGATATCTACTTCAAGGTAGCATTCAAACCTGTAGCCACCTTACTTCGCCCACAAGAAAGTATTGATAAATCAGGAAATATCATACAAATGGAAGGAAAAGGAAGACATGACCCTTGTGTATTACCAAGAGCGGTACCCATTGTAGAAGCTCTGTCAGCATTCATTTTAGCTGATATGTTTTTAATCAATAGAATAAGAAAAATTTAATCATAAACCTAAAATATATATTAACAATGAAAAAATACTGGGATAAAGCCATTTCTTTTGATGAATATTTCAAAAAAACGGAAGAAATTGTAAATAAAAAAGAGGAAGAACTCACAGAGGAAGAAAAAAAAATGCTGAAATATTACCAATTGGGCGTTCAGAGAATGAGTCGAATGATTAAAATCTACAAACCCAATGAGGAGCAACTGCAAAAACTATCCGAAAAAAACTTTAAAGGTAAATTTTTAATCATTTCCGAAGGTTGGTGCGGTGATGCAGGACAAACGGTTCCTGCTGTAAGTCTTTTCTTTCAAGGAAAAAATGATGTGAGAATTATTTACCGTGATGAAAACCTTGACTTAATAGATCAGTTTTTGACTAATGGTACCCGTTCTATTCCTATCGTAATTATACTTGATGAAAATAATAATGTGATTACCCATTGGGGACCAAGACCAGCCCACGGAGCAGAGTTATTGAAAAAACACAAAACAGACCCTAAAAATTACACAAAAGAACAATTTTATAATGACATTCAAGTCTATTACTCAAAAAATAGAGGAATAGATGTAATTAATGAAATTTTGGAATTAATTTAATATTTCTACACTTTCAAAAGTTAAAAAATCATGGCAAAAACACCTTCTAATATGTTGGCATTAGGAACTAAAGCTCCTTTCTTTGAGTTGCCTAATCCTGCAAAAAACAATGAACTACAAAACTTAGAAAACCTAAAAGGAGAAAAAGGAACTTTGGTAATGTTCATTTGCAATCATTGCCCATTTGTGGTTCATGTGATAGAAAAATTAGCTGAATTATATGATGATTATAAAGAAAAAGGCATAGAATTTATAGCTATTAACTCAAATGATGTTGCTAGTTATCCTGCAGATTCTCCAGAGTTAATGATAGATTTTGCAGAAGAAAAAGGCTTTTCATTCCCTTACTTATTCGACGAAAGCCAAAGTGTTGCAAAGGCTTATGATGCTGCTTGTACTCCTGACTTCTATTTCTTTGATGATAAATTAGATTTAGTATATCGTGGACAAATGGATGATTCCCGACCTGGAAACCAACAGGAAGTAACAGGTGAAGATCTCATCATTGCTTTTGAAAATCTTTTGGCTGGACAACCACAAGAAGAATTACAAAAACCTAGTTTAGGTTGCAATATTAAATGGAAAGAATAAATGAAAATTACTCTTAATAGAATAAATGATGACTTTCTCTTTGAATGTGCTAATGAAAATGGTCAAAAAATACTACTTAATAATACACGAGAAGAAATAAACAATGGCGTAAGTCCTATGGAAGCAGTACTTATGTCTTTATCAGGTTGTAGCGGAATAGATATCATTCATATTCTAAAAAAGCAAGGACAAAAAATTACCAATTTCTCTGCAGAAGTAGAAGCAGAAAGAATTGAAAAAAATGGAGCAAATCCTTTTAAAAGTATTTTAGTAAGATTTTTCATAGAGGGTAAAATTGATGAAACTAAGGCACTAAAAGCTGCTGAACTTTCATTTGAAAAATACTGCTCTGTTTCTAAAATGTTAGAAATAAGTGTCGATATAGCCTATGAAATCAATGTAAATGGTAAAAAATTAAATTAAATGTTTAAAATTTCTGCAATAGAAAGTTTTTTTCCAAAGAAAATCGTAACGAACGATGATTTACATAAGGAATTCCCTGAATGGAGTCCTGAAAAAATATTCAACAAAGTAGGAGTAAAACAAAGACATACCGCCTCTGCGGAAGAAACTGTATTGGAGCTTGCAGTAAAAGCTTCAGAGAAATTATTGCAAAATTTTGACAAAAACAAAATAGACTTCATTCTTTTCTGTACACAAAGTCCAGATTATCGGCTACCTACTACTGCTTGTATTTTACAAGATAGATTAGGGTTAAGAAAAGAGATTGGAGCATTAGATTTTAATTTGGGTTGTTCTGGCTTTGTCTATGGTTTAGGTATCGCAAAAGGATTAATTTCCACAGGTATTGCACAGCATATTTTATTGGTAACTTCTGAAACTTACACCAAATATCTTAGACAAGATGATAAATCTAATCGTACAATCTTCGGTGATGGAGCTGCCGCTACACTTATTGAAAAAGATAATAGTAAACAAAACTTTCATTTTGAATTGGGAACAGATGGCAGTGGATATGACAACTTGATTGTAAAAAACGGAGGTGGGAAAAATCCTATTTCAGAACAAGATATTATAGAGAATTGTCTCTATATGAATGGACCAAAGATTTTTAATTTTACTATTAGTAAAATTCCTATAGTAGTCAATGAAATCTTGAAAAAAAATGGACTAACAAAAAATGAAATTGACTTTTTTGTCTTTCATCAATCTAATGGACATATTCTAAAACACCAGAGAGAGATTTTAGAAATCCCGAGAGAAAAATTTTACATCAATATGGAAAAAACAGGCAATACCGTCTCATCAACCATCCCGATTGCCTTAAAAGATCTTATAGATAATAATATTTTAAAACCAGGACATAAAGTAATGCTTGTCGGTTTTGGGGTAGGATTATCTTGGGGAGCTACAATAATAGAAATTTAAATAAAAAACAGCTATTAAAAAAATAGCTGTTTTTTATTTAAATATATCAATATTACTTAAAATGAATATGAAATAGTTAATTTATAATTTCTATTTCTACCTGGGTTAATCTGATAAGTTGCTTGATAAATCTCATCTGCAGGCTCATTAGAATACAAATCATTAGATGATAATGCATTATTATAATAACTTCTATTGAATAAGTTTTCTACATTTAATCCTAATCTAACATTATTCTTCGCTTGATAGTAAATAGTTCCATTAAATACGGTATAAGCAGGTAATATTTGATCATTTTTTTCTGTTCTATAAGTTTTATCTGTATAAAACATTCCCAGACCTAAACCAAAACCTTTAACAAAATGTGGTTCATAACTAACCCATGCATTAAATGAATGCTTAGGTGTCCAAGGAGTTTTGTTATGAGATAAATCTGTTGCTCCTGCTTCTACATCTTGTCTTCCCAAGAATGCATCTGTAAGGGCATAACCTACCTTTGCATAAAGTCCTTTAGTAATTTCAGCATCTAGTTCGATACCTCGAGAAAATACCTTCCCTACTTGTTTTCTTACATAATGTCCTATGATTAAATTTTTCTTCTCGATATAAAAACCTGATAGAGTAACATTTAATTTATCCGTTTTCTCTATTTTAATTCCTGCCTCTATTTGATTTCCTCTTTCTGGATCAAAAAGTTTCCCTGTCTTATTATCATGGGAGCGGGTAGGTTTGAAAAAGCTTGATGTAGAAACATACAATGTCATGAAATCTTTAATCGGTTGTACAGAAATTGCTCCTCTATAAGTAAAATTACCATACGAATCTCTCTTCATAGATTTAGGATCTGAAAAAGCTCTCTTATCTCCATATGCTCCTTCAAAATAATCATATCTTCCTCCCAAAAGTACTTTTATTCTATCTGTAATCTCTATCCAATCCTGCACATAAAATCCTGTAACAATCTCCTCCATTTCCTTTACTTTATTCTCTTCAATATGCCTTGCTCCTAAATCTAAAATAGGATTTTGAATAGGTATATTTAATGTATTTTTTCCGTCATGAACATTTCCGTAGAAAGTTTTTCTATCTAAATAAGAAAATAAATTTCCTAATAATACTTTATGCTCAACATCTCCTGTATTAATCTTAAAATCAAAATCAAGTTGTCCTGTTAATGGCTTTGTTACATGTTTAAAGAAATAAGGCATTCTTTCTTGATAATGTTTTTGTAGTTTTATCAACAAATAAAACCTCATCCATCACATAATCAAGAGTATCATCATAATAAGCAATTTTATAATTAAGATTTCCTCCAAAATCAAACTTATGCTTATATTTTATGTAAAACTCTGATTTTTTATTTTTCAAATAATCACGATGATCAGATAAATTAATCATTGGATTTATCCATAAATATGGTCTTCCATCATTAGTCGCAGGCACACCTGCATCTGCTCCATATTTATCATCATTATATTGTGCAAAAAACTCAAAATTATTTTTATGATTTACATCATATCGTAACATTGCAGAAACATTCATCGTTTTTTCTCCAATACCTTTAAAGCCTTTAGTATTAGTCAATCCAGCATCTATTCGGTATCCTAACTTATCTGATATTGCTACTCCTACCATAGCATTATATGTATTATAACTTCCTATGGTAAATTTACCTTCTCCTTGAGTAGTTTTAGTAGTTTTTTTTCTTACAATATTAATAATTCCCCCCAATGCAAAATGTCCGAACATATCACCCGAAGGACCTTTAAGAAATTCTATTCTTTCTACATTAGCAAAATTTGCAACTGGAGCACTTTGAGTAATGGCATGTCTTTCATCTCTTACCCCATCATTCAAAATTACAAAATTATCAAACCCTCTAACATTAAAAAACTGAAAACCAGCATATTGTTTAACAGGATTAATCCCTACTACCATTTTAGAAGCCTTCTTCTATATTATTAATATCCCATTTTTGTAGTACCGCCTTATTAACGACATTTACCGTCATCGGAGCATCTATATTTTTAATATTCAATTTATTTACCTCCAATTTTTTTTTGAGCTGAAATCACCAATTCGGAAATCCCTCTTACCCCACTTTTGGAATCTATAGAATCCTTAATATTCTCTTGATCTACACTTTGAGAGAACGCAAGTACAGAAGCACTCATCATTGCACCACTTAAAAATTTTCTCGAAATCATAACTAATTATGTTTAAATTAAAATATTATTTTATATAAAAAAGTAACACCATAAACGATAAATAAAAAAGGTAAAAAATATATTTCTACCCTTTTCTTATTTAATTAAGGATTATAAATCACATGTTTTCTCCCCTTCAAATCATGTATTTCTGCTTCTACATTAAATAAATCTTTCAACATTTCAGAAGTTAAAGTTTCCTCTACACTTCCTTGAGTGATAACTTCACCTTTCTTCATAATGACCAATTTATCACAATAAATTGCTGCCATATTCATATCATGAATAGCAGATAATACCGTAACTCCCATCTTTTTTATAATATTCATAATCTCTATCTGATGCCCAATATCCAAGTGATTAGTAGGCTCATCTAAGATAATAAACTTGCTTTCTTGTACTAAAAGTCTTGCAATAAGCACTCTCTGCTTTTCTCCTCCAGAAAGTGTATTAAAACTACGCTCACGGTAATTATCCAGTTTCATTTCATACAAAACTCTGTCCACAATTTCTAAATCATGTTTAGAATAGCTTTCTAAAGTATTCTTATGAGGATAACGACCCATTTCTACCACTTGTTGCACAGAAAAATCAAATTGCCCTCCTGACTCTTGTGCTAAAACAGCTATTTTTTTGGCTCTATCCTTACTTGAAATTTTCAAAAGATCCTCACCTTCAAAATAAATGTTTCCTCCACTAGGTTTATTTACTCCATAAATTGATTTCAACATGGTAGATTTTCCAGAACCATTAGGTCCTATAACTCCTACAAAAGTATTTTCTTCTACATCAAAAGTGATGTCTTTCAAAATTCTTGTTCCGCCTATATCATAGGTCAATTTTTCTACTTTTAACTTCTTCATTAGTTTGATCTAAAAGAATATTTTTTATCTGTTAACATCCATAAAAAGAACGGCCCACCAATCAAAGAGGTAATAATCCCAATCGGTAAATCCTTAGGATAGAAAGCATTCTTTGCAAAAAGGTCACAACACAAAAGAAATATCGCTCCCACTACTGCCGCTACAGGTACCAATTTTCTATGTCCATTACCACTTAAAATTCTTGCTATATGAGGTACCATTAGCCCTAAAAATCCTATTGCTCCTGTAGCTGATACCAATACTGAAGTTAGCAAAGAAGCTATAATTACAACAAATGTTTTTACCAAATTCACATTCATACCAAGCATAGTAGCATTATCATCTCCAAATAATAATAAATCCAGAGATTTAGAAATAGCAATAACAACCCCTATTACTAAACAAAGCACAATGAAAGGTAATGGTAACAACTCCCAAGTAGCTCCTCCCAAGCTCCCCATTGTCCAAAACAGAGCTGATTTTACTTGACTCGCATTTTTAGCCAAAGAAATAATTAAATCCGTAAGTGCTGTAAAAATTGTAGAAATCGCTAATCCTGAAAGAATTAATCTTGTAGTTGATGTATTTCTCCCCATCTCAGTACCAATTACAAATACCAATACACTACAAATTAAAGTACCTACAAATGCTCCCATAGATACAGTTGCCATACCTATCCCTCCAATAACAATCACAAAAACTGCTCCTGTGGAGGCTCCTGATGCTAACCCTAAAATATAAGGATCAGCGATAGGGTTTTTAGTCACACACTGCATAAGTACACCACACACTGCTAAACCACTACCACAAATCATAGACAACAGAACACGAGGAAGACGCACTTCCCAAATGATTGTTTCATGAATAAGTTGCCATGTTGGCTCATAAATCTCACTTCCTGTAATCTTATTAATTGCAATTTTATAAGCGGTCTCGGCATCTAAATTAGAACTAATTACCCCAATAGACATCACAAAAAGTACAATTAAAATTGCTATTAAAACAACAAAAAGCACTCCAAATCTAATCTTTCCTACCATATAATAACTTATTTAATTTAATAATAAAATCTACATTCCTTACTCCTGGTGAAATATCTCCTAATGACATAGGGTAGATATAATCATTTTTCACAGCAGGTAAATTTTGTAAAGCTGGATGCTCTTTCAATATTCTTTTTTTCTCTTCATATCCCACTCCCTCCATATTTGCAATAAGAATGATATCAGGATTTCTATGTACTAAACTTTCATAAGAGACCATAACATGATCCGCTCCTAATTCAGCATAGACATTCTCCCCTCCTGCTCTGCTAATTAAATCTGTAGTCAAACCACTAGATATATAAACACCATTTCCTATTGCTGAAAATACTAAAACTTTTAATTTTTTATTACTCGGATTTTTCACAAAAGTTTTTTCGGCTTCTGATAATCTATGTTTCATATCCGCTACTACCGATTGAGCCTTTTTTTCTACATTAAAAATCCTTCCCAATGTCTCAAAATCTTCATAAACCGTATCTAATGTTTCAAAATCACGAACCGACTTTGCAATAAAAGGATAAATTCCCTTTCTAATCAATTCCTCGGGAGTCCCTGTAGTTTCAGCTCTTATCCCATCATCCCAACCAGTAACAAAATCAGCTCCAGATAACAAAAACTCCTCTTTCGTATAGAGTGCATGATGTCCTAACAATTTCTTCTTCACTTTTTCAAACTCTCCTTGAAACTTAGGATAAATATCTCCCTCTGTAGTCCCAACAACAATTTTATCACCTAATCCCAAAGCCAATAACATTTCCGTTGAAAATTGAGAAAAAGTAACTGCTTTCTCCGGAGTTTTCTTCACCTCTACTAAAATACTATCACTACCATTATTAAAATAATAGGTAGGATATTTTGTTTTCTGAGCATCAACAACCTTGTTTTCCGATTTATTTGAACAAGAACTAATTGAAGCCAATACCACCAAGGAAAAAAGAATATGTCTAAATTTTAAAATATTATTTTGTGTTAAAAACATAAATATTCATGTTAACATTTTGCAAAAATAACAAATACTACATTATCCCGCAAATCAAATTATCATTTTTTTAACAAAACATCATACTTTATATTTTTTACTTTACCCTTTATAAAATAATCAAATATTTTTTAACTTTGCAGAACTTATAACAAGTCATCGTGGGAAAAAATAAATTAGTAAGATTTGCAGAAAACAAAACACTTCCAAATGTAATACAACCTACAAGAGATGAGGCTATTAAAGGTTTCTGCTTAAAGGGAAAATGGAAAAAAGAGTATTTCAAAAATGAAAATCCCATTATTTTAGAATTAGGATGTGGAAAGGGAGAATATTCTGTTAACATGGCAAAATCATTCCCTGATAAAAATTTTATCGGAATAGACATTAAAGGGGCAAGATTCTGGTTTGGTGCTAAAGAAGCTTATGCTTCCGAAATTAAAAATGTAGCATTTTTAAGAACCCAAATAGAACTTATTGAGCATTTTTTTGATACAGATGAAGTTGACGAAATTTGGATAACTTTCCCCGATCCTCAAATTAAATACAAAAGAACAAAACATAGACTTACCAATCCTGAATTTCTTAACAGATATAAAAAAATACTAAAAGATGATGGCATCATTCATCTTAAAACAGATTCAGAGTTTTTATATGGTTACACTTTGGGACTATTACAAGGTTTAGAACACGAAATCATCTCTGCTCATCATGACATCTACGGAGCTCCTGAATATGAACCTGGAACACCTCTACTTCGAGAGGTAAAAACTTATTATGAAGGTCTTTTTTCAGCAAAGGGAAAAACGATTACTTACATTAAATTTAGATTAAAAAAATAAAAACACAAATTCTTACCTAACAATGGATAAACAAAAAAGTTATTCTACTCTTGGATATCTCAAATATTTCAAAAATATTATTGGATGGCATATTTATGGGTATGCCGTTATTAATTTTTTAATTGGTTTTTTAGATGGATTAGGACTTACTATGTTCATCCCCCTTCTTTCCATAGCCACTAACAGCAATACAGGACAAGAATCCTTAGGTCATCTCGAATTCTTAACTAAATTTATTAAAACGATAGGGCTAAATATTACCCTCTCTTCTGTCTTGGGATTTATGATTCTTATCTTTATTCTAAAGGGTTCTTTTTTCTATTTCAGAATTATCTATTTTGCTAGAATTAGAATGAAAATGATTAGAGAAATTAGACTCTCTCTTTTACAA
Organism: uncultured Flavobacteriaceae bacterium; assembly: GCA_963530615.1. Taxonomy (GTDB): domain Bacteria; phylum Bacteroidota; class Bacteroidia; order Flavobacteriales; family Weeksellaceae; genus JABCPE02. Next base: position 2,373 of record CAUSDX010000010.1, on the reverse strand, counting down.
GGATTAAGCAATATTTCTTATTTAAAATTCACTCATACTAATACTGGAAGAATACAAAATAATATGGTCAATAATATAGGAAAAGTATTGACTGCCATGACATCTTTTTTCAATACATTTCAACATCTGATTATGCTCACTACCTATATAGCTTTGGCTTTTGCTTCTAATTGGCAATTTGCTATCATGGTAGGAATTGGAGGTGCTTGTACCAATTTTTTATACCGATACATAGGAAAAATAATCAAAGAATTTTCTAGAAAGCAAGTGTTTTTAGGTAATGATTTTAATGGAATACTCATACAATACATTCAGAATTATAAATACCTAAAGGCTACAAACTTTTTCAAAAAATATGAAAAAAAATTAAAGGATATTCTTTGGAAAAATGATGATTATGATTATAAAATAACGAGTATAGGAGGTATTACAGAAAGCCTTCGAGAACCTATTATTGTATCCATCATTGCTATTGTGATTCTATTACAAGTAGAATTTATGAAAGGAAACTTCAGTGATATATTAATCAGTTTACTTCTATTTTATAGAGGATTAGGTCATTTAGTAGCAGTCCAAAGTAATTGGAATAATTTTTCAGCTTCATCTGTTGGGATAGAAGAAGTTGATGAACTTATTACTGAATTTAAAAAGAATAAAGAACCTTCTTATCAAAACACAATCCATCATATAAAAGATATAAACATACAAAATATAAGCCTATCATATGGCAATACTCCTATTTTAAAAGGTATTAATTTTAATATTAAAGATAAAACCTCTATTGCTTTTGTAGGAGAATCTGGGGCAGGTAAAACAAGCCTTGCAAATATCATTTGTGGGTTATTACAACCTAATGACGGAAAAATTTTAGTAGAAAATCAGTCTCTATATGAAAGTAATCTTTCTTCTTTTAGAGATAAAATAGGATATATCACCCAAGAAGCCGTAATTTTTGATGATACTCTGTTCAATAACATTACTTTTTGGGCTGAAAAAACTCCTGAAAATATGGAAAAATTCCATAGAGCAATAAAAATGGTTTCTTTGGAAAATTTTCTTGAAAATTTGGAAGAAAAAGAAGATAGCCGATTAGGAAATAATGGAATTTTAGTATCTGGTGGTCAGAAGCAAAGAATTTCCATCGCCCGTGAATTATATAAAGATGTAGAACTACTTATTATGGATGAAGCAACCTCAGCTCTTGACTCCGAAACAGAAAAAACAATCAAAGATAATATTGATGTGCTTCATGGAAAATTTACTATGATAATTATTGCTCACCGACTTTCTACCATCAAAAATGTAGATGAAATTTTCTTATTGGACAAAGGAGAAATTATAGGTTCTGGGAATTATAATGAACTCATCAAAAAATCTGATAAATTTCGTCAAATGGTAAATTTACAAGAACTTTAATTGCAAAATGTTTCCAAATAAAAAACTATCTATCATAACCTTAACCTATAACATCAAGATTTTATCATTAAAACCTTGAAAGGTATTTTTATGTAGAAAGTCAATTTCCTCATTGAATTAATTCCATGTGATGACAAATCCTATGATAATACTCATAAGGTTATTACCGAGTATCTTAAAAATACACCATAGCATATAGAAATAAAATATATTTGTCACGAACGAAATATATTTATTATGCTCTACAACAGATTACAGGAGACTATTTAATATTTTATGAAGGTTATAAAACTACTATTGGACTGATAAACAAAAAATACAAACACAATACGATTTTTTAGAACAAAATCCAGAATATGCCTTATATTTTCATCAATCGATGAATATCTCCCCCTATCATAATCGTCAAAACAAAATGTCCAAAATTTCAAAACGAAATATCCAAAAAAAGAGAAGCGACCAAATTAATTGAATCGCTTTTTTAATGGGGTTTTTAATTTCTTTTTAAGAAGCGTTTAATTCATTGTTTGATTCAAACCACTGCAATTTGATTTGTTCAGCCCGAAAAATCAGCGATACAAACTCAGCGATATGCGGTAAAATATATTCTAAAAAGATTCCTTTCATGGTTTTTATTTTTTAAGAATCGATGATTTTAGATATATTCTTTTCTCTATTTTTCCTAAAATCTCCTAAAAACAAGGTATTAAATGATACTTAGTATTATTTTCAAGGAGGGGGGTAGCGAAGAAACCATACCAAAACTATACATAATTATACATAGGATTTAGCCATTTTTTTGGATTTTTTCTTCCTATTCCCTTTATTTATAGTGTTTTAGAGCATTTTTTATTATTTCTTTACATTTCTATTTTCCATTTAATAATACCATCCCCCCCCCCTAATTAAATATTCTTTTAATTAAGGGGATTTCTATAAAAACAAACAAACTATGAA
>CAUSDX010000009.1:0-66707 GCA_963530615.1 uncultured Flavobacteriaceae bacterium | reverse complement strand
GTAACTTCTATATTTTTGTAAGTTTGGTTTAATACTGACAAAAGACATTTTTCTAGAAATTCTTCACACTTAAATAAGGGAATTGAAATGGTAACAAGTGGTAGCATAATTTTTTGTCAAAAGTACATTATTTTGTAACTTTGTGCAAAATTTTATCATGTTTTTAATCCACAAAATATCTAAGGTTCTTTATTATCTTCTAAAGATACCTAATATCCAAAAAGCAAAACCATACTCTAAAAATATAAAATTTGGAGATTTTTGTAATTTTTCTTTTTATCCTAAAAGTAAAATTCAGTTTGGTAAAAATATCTCTATTCGTAATAATTGTAATATTTTGGTAAGTAATAATGCTCTTTTAAAAATTGATAACAATGTATTTATGAACAATTATTGTTCTATCAATTGTTTAGAAAAAATAGAAATAGGAGAAAATACTTTATTTGGGGAAAGTGTAAAAATTTACGATCACAATCACCAATACTCTTCTGAAAAAATAGAACATCAAAAATTCACTACAGCCTCCATTAAAATTGGAAAAAATTGTTGGCTCGGTAGTAATGTTATTATATTGAAAGGTGTAACAATTGGTGATAATGTGATTTTGGGTGCGAGGTGTGTTATCCACAAAGATATTCCTTCTAATTCTATCGTAATCAATAAACAAGAACAAATAATAAGAAATTTTTAATTTTCAAATAGAATACAAATTTATTTCTCATTTCAATAATATTATCCCGACCTTGCAATTCTAAACTTTTCAAATAAATTTTGGAATATTTCAATAGCTATACAAATAATACTGAAACTATTTTATAAAAAACAATGCCTACTTTATCCGTTATTATGTCTGTTTATAATGCAGAAAAATATTTAAGTCAAGCAATAGAATCCATCCTTAATCAAAGCTTTGAGGACTTTGAGTTTATTATCATTGAAGATTGTTCCACTGATAATTCCTTAAAAATTATAAAAAACTATGTAATAAACGATAAAAGAATAAGAATCATACAAAAAACTAAAAATAAAAAAATGAGAGGATTTATAGAAAATCTGAACATTGGTTTGTCGGAGGCTAAAGGGAAATACATTGCGAGAATGGATTCCGATGATATTTCTCATCCTGATCGTTTCGAAAAACAAGTTCTTTTTCTAGATTCACATCCTAATGTTTTTATGGTAGGTAGTGCTATCAATTTTATTGATGAAAACGGAAAGCTTATTCGGAAATATGAAGCATTAGAAACTGATGATAAGATAAAAAAACAAATGATAAAAAAAATCTCTATGTACCATCCTACCATTATGTTTCGCAATTATAAAGAAATTAGATATAGAGAAAAAATGTTCTATTGTGAAGATTACGATTTATATTTGAGACTAATGCTCCAAGATAAGATTTTCGCTAATTTTTCAGAAGCTCTCCTAGATTATCGCTTGCTTGGTTCTTCCCTTTCTCGCAGAGATAGTAAATTTATTAAAGCTCTTTTTGTAGAAAAAATGAAACAATTTTATCACGAATATAGAAAAAAAGGAAAAGATTCTTATGAACACTTTGTTCCCAATGATCTTTTGAATATTCTAAACCTAGATATAAAATCTTCTGAAAAAAATCTACAATTTGCATTACATATAGCAACCAAGTTTGGATACAAAAAAGTATTCACTACCCTTTTACAAAAATACCCTAATCAAAAAAATATCTATACTTTAAAAATATTAAATTCTTTACCATTAATTTTCTCAAAAATATACTTTAAATTCATCAATAACAATAATTTATGATCGACATTTTCATAAAATCTTTTAATCGTCCTTTTTATCTTGACAGATGCCTAAAAAGCATTGAAAATTTCGTATTAGGAAATTATAGAATCACCATTTTGGACGATGGTACACCACAAAAATATTTAGATAAAATTAAACTTATATATCCTCAAATAGAAATATTAAAATCTTCAAATTATACAGAAAAAAGTTCAGCGATAATCTCAGGAAAAGATATTAACGGATTTCAAATTCCCACAGATTTGTGGATAAATGCGGTAAAAAATGCCTCTGAATATTTCATCATAACAGAAGAAGATGTTTGGTTTACAGAAACAATAAATGTAAACGATTTAGTACAAAAATCAAAAAAACACAATATTTCTTTATTGAAACTTGGTTGGCTAGGCAATCAAAAAGATGACCAATGGGTAAATATAAAATCTATAGATAAAGAAATATATTCCATCTATCCTAAAAAATTATTTTTATCTTCTCCTATAATAATGGATTGGTTCTTTTATAATAAATTTAAATTCTTCACAATATTCTACCGATTGGGGATTTTTGATAATTATACTAAATTAAAATATTGGAGTCTAAATTCCATTTTAATGGGGTTTTGGCGGAAGGATTATTGGCTCTCTATTTGGAAAGATTCACAAGGAATTGTTGATGAAAAACAGCAATTAAGAAATGCCGCAAATTATTATAAAAAACATCGACAAAATCCTAATTTTATCGCTAGATTAGAAACAGAAAAAATGAAAACCACATTTCAATCTTCTGCAACTAATTCCTACCACAAATATGGTATTGATTTTGATGTTAATTATTTCAATCATCTCATGAATGAAGCTTGGTTAAATGGACATTTTGATGCGATGCAAAATTTCCCAAAAGATTTTTCTATAGAATATTTTAAAGAATTTTTAGATGAAAAAATAAACATAACTAATTTTCATCATTGGGTAGAAAAATTTAAAAATCAATATAAAAACCTTGGTTGTAATGTTGAATAAAACACCTACAAAACAATTTTTCCCTGCACTTACGGGCTTCCGAGTCATAGCGGCTTGGATTATTTTTGTTTATCATTTTTTTCCATTCAAAAATTCTAATCACTCTTATCCTAAATGGATTGCTGATATCATTTGGGAATTTCACATTGGTGTAGACATGTTTTTTGTATTGAGTGGTTTTCTTATCACTTATCGTTATTTTGATAGAAATCCTATACATTTTAAGAAATATATGGTTAATAGATTCGCAAGAATTTATCCAATGTATTTCATTATTACCGCAATAGGATTTGGAATTACTTTTATCAACATGGGATGGAATAAAGAGCTTACTATTCAGGCTATTCTCAGTTTTACCATGACTAAAACACTTTTTGCTGATTATGCCCATTCAGGAATATCACAAGGGTGGACTCTAACAATAGAAGAATTATTTTATATTTCAGCCCCTTTTTACTTTATTTTAATACGAAAAATTAAGGGGGGGGGGATTTTAATACTTCCCATTTTAATCTTTGTTTTTGGCACATTTATAAGCTATATTTTTAAAGATATAAACAATATTGGAGGCTTTATGAAAAATAATTTTTCTGTATATATCATTGAATTTTTTGCAGGAATAGCACTTGCTTTATTTATGAGAAAATATACACCTAAACTTAATTTTATTACTTATTTAGGAATTTTTTCTGTTATTTTATATATTTTAGGGATTCCTCACCTTAGAGAATTTCCATTTTTCAAAACAGATATTGGCAGATTTATAGAGACAGGCTTTTTATCTTTCTTTGGCATTGCTCCATTTTTTTGGGGATTAATCTATGAAAAAACGCTTATTAGTAAGATTTTATCACTACCTATTATGATACTTTTAGGCAAATCATCTTATGTTTTTTATCTCATTCATAAAGGATTTATTCCTATTTTTATTGATGAATATATTTGGGATAATAAACTTTTTTTATTCATTATATTAAATCTCATTTCCATTATTTTATTCAAATACATAGAAGAACCTGCTAACCATTGGATAAAAAGTCAATTTAAAAAATAACGCTTATGAAGGAGAAAAATAAAATTAAAGTTCTTTTTAGACATCGCTCTATGGAAATGGGAGGGGTAGAAAAAGTTCTACTTGGTATGCTGAATAATCTTGACCAAGAAAAATTTGAAATTTCTCTTTGTCTGAATTTATTTCAAGGAGAATTACGAAATCATATTCCTAATTTTATTCCTTTTAAAACATTGGCAGGTGGTAAAGAGGATTTTTCTAATGTTAAGATAATCAATAAATTACAATTAGTATTTCGAGGTGTAAAATTATGGTTATTTAGGAAGTTTCCTATTATTCCTGATCAATTTATTTTGGAAAATAATGCTGATGTAGAGATTGCCACAGGCTATACAATGTTTGCTGATGTGATTAATTCATCAAACAAAAAATCCAAAAAGATTGGCTGGTTTCATTCGGATATTACCTATCCAAAACTTCAACCTGCCGTACCGAATATTTTGAAACAAATCCCAAAATTTGATTATTTTTTTTGGGGATCTCAGCAGGCGAGAGACATTTTTGTAGAAACTTATCCTGATATAAAACTTCCTCCTAATGAGGTGATTAGGAACGCTATTCCCATTGATGAACTAAAACAAAAGTCTCTCGAAATAATCCCAGATTTTGCTACGAAGTACCCAGTTTTTATAAATGTGGCAAGACTCCACTCTCGTAAGGGGCATCATAAATTAATGGAAGCTCATCATAGATTATTGGAAGAAGGATTTCATCATAAAATTGTTATTATTGGTGATGGTGAGGAAATGGAGAATTTAAGACTTCAGGCTCAAAAACTAAATGTAATGGATAGTTTTATATTTTTAGGCTCATTGCAAAATCCCTATCCTTATGTGAAAAATGCAGATTTTTTTGTAATGCCTTCTGAATCTGAAGGTTGGCCTCTCATTATTGCTGAAGCTCTGATTTTACAAAAGCCAATATTATCCACTAATACAGGAGGTATTCCCGAGATGATTACACATAAAAAAAATGGATATTTGGTTAATTATGATGTAGATAACATATATCACGGAATGAAGGAATTCCTTACGAATGAAACATTAATAACAAAAATACGAGAGAACTTAAGAGACTCTGAAAAGCAGTTTGATAATCAAAAAATTTTTAATAGAGTAGAAGAAATAATAACTCAACTTACTACAAAATGAATATCTTATATAGAATATTTCTCAAAATTCACACAATTTTTAGGCAAATATATTGCAAGTCTTATATTGAGATTTGCAAAGCAAGGGGGTTGCAGATAGGAGAGGGAGTTATTTTTGTAGATTCCCCCAATTTCGGTTCTGAACCTTATTTGATAGAGATTGGTAGTTATTCAAAGATTACAGCAGGATGTACCTTCATCAATCACGATGGGGCAATGTATGTTATCCGCAGTATGGAGAAATATCGCGATGCTCGTAATTTTGGTAGAATAAAGATAGGGCAAAATTGTTTCGTGGGGAATAATTGTACTTTTTTACCAGGGGCAAAGATGGGTGATAATTGTATTTTGGGTGCGGGTTCGTTATTAAACTCTTCAATGCCAGATAATTCTGTATATGCGGGAGTACCTGCGAAATTTATTTGTACCGTGGAGGAATATGGTGATAAGGCATTGGATAACAATGTGCAGTATCCTCGTAAATTAGAGGAAAATCGCTCTCTTTTAGATAAATATATAAGAGAAAATCTCCCTTATAAATATAAACCCGTAAAAAAATAAACGACATCAATATTATTTAGAATATATAAAAATTACTACTGTTTATTATTTTTTCATATTAGTATTTTTTGGACTTATGAATTATACTATATTTGCAAATTCATTTCAAAATAAAGCAAACGAAAGATAGATTTTATGATTTACAAAGTAAGAGTTATTTTAGATACAGACAACTCAAAAGAGCAGATTTTTAGGGATATTGAAATCAAAGACAAACAAACGCTTTGGAATTTACATTTAGGAATTAAAAGTGCTTTTAGCCTACAAGGAGAAGAGTTATCCTCTTTTTACTATGCTGATGAAGATTGGTCAGAAGGTGATGCAATTACCTTAGAGGATATGTCTGATGATGGAGAAGGAGAAACTATGAGTGACATCTATGTAAAAGAAGCATTTACAAAAGTTGGAGATAAAATGCACTTTAAATATGGACTTCTAGATTTATGGGAGTTCTTCTGCGAACTTTTAGAAATCAACGAAGAAAAACCTGCCGTTAATTACCCCATCACCGTATTTCGTTTTGGGAATGTGCCTCTAAAAGCCCCTGGGAAAAGTGGAGGTTCCTCTCTTTCTAAAAAATCCAATCTTGCTGTTTTTGATGATAATTTTATCCTTCCTGAGGAAGATTTCAGTTCTGAATTTGATGATGATGATTATGATGATGAAGATGATTTCGGATCTGACTATGCTGATGATTACGATGATGAAGATCTGAATAATTTATAAAATAAATTTTTATGAAAAAATATTTTCTGCTATTCGTTTTATCCATATTCATTATTTCTTGTTCCAAAAAAGAAGTAATAATTTCAGGAAAATTAAATAATGCTCTCCCATTAAGTAGAGTAGAGATTATTGATATTTCTTCAGTAGCTACACTCCCTATCACTAATTTTGGTATTGATGAAAAAGGGAATTTCTCTGATACGATTAGTATTGATAAAAATGGAATTTATGCCCTAATTTACCAAGGAAGAATTCAGCCCATTTATCTGAAAAAAGGACAAAATATTCACATTATAGGAAATGGGTCTAACTTCCCAGAAGACATAAAAATCATAGGTGAAGGACAAGCTAACAACGAGTTTTTATCAGAAAGTGCTAAGTTTGTAAACGAATATCTATCTAGTAAAATAAGTGTTGATATTCTTAAAAAAAACGAAGCCGATTTCATTAAAGAAATAGAAAAATATGCTACTGATATCAATAAAAAATTGGATGAAATCGCAAAAACTAAAAAAACTGATAATGAGGTACTAAATTGGAAAAAAGATGAACTATTAGTTAATCTTCTGATAATTAGTAGCCAATATGAACTTATGCATGGGCAAATCACAGAAAAATCAAATTTCAAAGTATCTGAAGATTTCAAGAAAAAACAAAAAATGTTAGAAAAATCTTCTTTCATTGAAACTTTTCCTGAGTTTAGACAGTATTTGCTAATGAAATTGCAAAATGATTTCCAAGTATTTGCAAAACCCTATCTAAATGATACAAAAATTACTCAAACAGAAGTTTTTTTGAAATTTTTAGATACAAGAAAAGAACTTGACCAAAAAACAAAAGATTATTTGGCTTCGTTCATTGCTACACAATTTGACTTTACTCCTCAAAATCATAGAGCAGAACAGGCTTACAAAGTACTTTCTAAAAAAATACAATCTTCTACCATTAAAAAAGAGTTAGAAAAAGTATTTTATGCAATTTTAGGAGTAAAAATCGGTTCACAAGCTCCTGAAGGAATACTAATAGGACAAGATGGAAAAACATTAAAAATTTCTAATTTCAAAGGAAAACCTACCCTATTAGTGTTTTATAACTCTTCTTCTCCAACCATGCTGGAGCATGTAGTTCCTACATTAAAAGAGTTAAGCAATTTTTACAAAACAAAGATGAATTTTGTTTATATTAATTTTGAAGATAACCAGAAGCAATTTCAAAACACTTCAAAAGCTTTAATGAAGGACCTTTTTGGAACAAATGTTTATGCAAAAGGTGGTCTAAAATCTGAAATGGCAAAACAATATCATATCTATGGATTCAAATTACCAAGTTTCGTCGTTTTGGATAAAGATGGGAAAATTGCAAGTCAAGCATTCTTGAATATCGCAGAGCCTAAACTTATTGATATACTAAATAAGCAAACTGGTCTAAACGCTCCTATTCAAAGTAATTTTAACGATATTGAATCTCATCACGAGCATGATGGGCATAATCACTAATAAAATTTTTTCATTTTGAAAAAGAATAAAAAAAATCTAATTTTAGAAAATATAAAACTCCTTTCCGCTGGTGCGAAAGGAGTTTCTATTGGAAAAACTGAAGACGGCAAAACCATCATTGTCTCTGGTGCTATTCCAGGGGATATAGTAAATGCCCGAGTAAAAAAAGCAAAAAACAAATATTATGAAGCAGATGCTGTAGAAATTTTAACTCCTTCTCCTTTTCGTATAGAACCTGAATGTGAGCATTTTGGAGTTTGTGGAGGTTGTAAATGGCAAAATATGAGCTATGAAAAGCAGTTGGAATTTAAACAAGATGAAGTTGTTAATAATATCAAAAGAATTGGTGGAATAGAAGATTTTGAAAGCATTCCAATTTTAGGAGGTGACGAGCCTTATTACTACCGAAATAAGATGGAGTTCTCTTTTTCTAATGCTCGTTGGCTTACTTCAGAAGAGATTAAATCTAGCATAGATATTAACCAAAAAAATGCATTAGGTTTCCATATTCCAGGGCAATGGAGTAAAATATTAGACCTAAAAAATTGCTATCTACAAGAACATCCATCAAATGAAATTCGTTTAGCTATCCGCAATTATGCCATAGAAAATGAGCTTGATTTTTTTGACTTAAAAAGTCAAGATGGTTTTTTGAGAACACTCATGCTTCGCCAAAACTCCAAAGGAGAATGGATGATTCTCATCCAGTTTTTCAAAGAAAACGAAGAGCAGAGAATAAAACTACTAAATTTCATTTTGGAGCAATTTCCTCAAATTACTACCCTACTCTATGCCATCAATCCTAAAGGAAATGACAGCGTATATGATTTAGATATCAAAACTTATTTCGGTGAAGGATTTATTTTTGAAGAAATGGATGGATTAAAATTCAAAATAGGTCCAAAATCTTTTTTTCAAACCAATTATAAACAAGCACTCAATCTTTATAGAAAAACATTAGAATTTGCGGATATTAATGAAAATCAAGTAGTTTATGATTTATATACTGGAACAGGAACTATTGCCCAATACATTGCCCGACATGCAAAACAAGTTATTGGAATAGAGGCAGTTCCAGAAGCGATAGATGCCGCAAAAGAAAATGCAAAACTTAATGGATTAAATAACTGCACCTTCTACTGCGGAGATATGAAAGAGGTTTTTACGGAAGAATTTCTTGCTCAGCACCCCAAAGCAGATGTACTTATTACAGACCCTCCAAGAGATGGTATGCACCCCAAAGTGGTAGAACAAATTCTAAAGCTTTCTCCAAATAGAATAGTCTATGTAAGTTGTAATTCCGCCACTCAAGCCCGTGATTTAGCCCTTATGAAGGATTTTTATAGAGTAGAAAAAATACTTCCTGTAGACATGTTTCCTCAGACACATCATGTGGAAAACATCGCTCTTTTAACTAAAAAATAAAAATATTATCTTTGCACACATGGAAAGCAATAGACAGAGAAAAATAGCACAAATTATTCAAGAAGATTTAGCTGAACTTTTTCGCAAACAAGCCTCTGAAAGTCAGCAAAATTTTCTCATCAGCGTTTCTGATGTAAAAGTAACTGCAGATTTAGGTATTGCAAAAATTTATTTAAGTATTTTCCCACAAGATTTCAGAACTCCTATCATGAAAGAGATAGAGAACAATAAATCTTTTTACAGAAATTTTGTAGGACAAAAAATGGCAAAACAAGTCAGAAGTATTCCTAATCTCAATTTTTATTTAGATACTTCACTTGATGATGTAGAACGATTAGAAAAAGAATTAAAAGGAGAAGGCGATAACCCTATTTTATAATTCTTCTTAAAATTCAATGAATACTCCTCTTTACATTGCTTTACGATACCTTATCGCTAAAAAAGGTAGCCAAGCAGTTACTTTTATCACTAGATTATCTGCCATTGCTATGACTGTGGCTGTAATGGCGATGTTCATTGTCATTTCCATTTTTTCTGGATTAGAGGAACTCAATAGAGAATTAGTCTCCAATCTTCATGCTGATTTAACTATAAAAACTAAAGGAAAAAAACTAGAGAACACTGATAAAATTATCTCTATTCTAAAAGAAGAAACAGAAATTAAGGCTTATTCAAAAATTATAGAAGAAAAAGTCTATCTCAACTATAACAATAATGGAGAGATAGCTTATTTAAGAGGTGTAGATTCCTTATACACTCATATCAATCCTATTAATAAATCCATTATTTATGGGAATTATCCATCTTTTAAATACAATAATGAAGTTATTATAGAAGGACTTTTAGATAATAGGTTGAGCATTCCTATCGGTGTTGAAAATTATCAAAACCCTCCTACAATTTTCATTCCTAAAGCAGGAGAAGGTATGCTCCAAAATGAAGAAGATATTTTTAATAAAAAATCTATTTTTGTAAGTGGTATTTTTAGTGGAAATGACCAGCTAAATAATTATGTTATTGCACCTATAAATTTAGCACAAGAATTATTAGATTTACCAGAGAATTCTGCATATCAAATCGTTATTAAACTTCATAATACAGAAAAAGCAAAAACCATAAAATCATCATTACTAAAAAAAATAAATGATGATAATATATATATCAATACTCAATTAGAAGAAAATGAAGCCTTTTGGAAAATGATAAATACTGAAAAATTAATTATTTATCTCATTTTCGTCTTGGTAATTTTTATCACAACTTTCAACTTAGCGGGAGCAATTATCATTTTACAATTAGACAAAAAACAACAAGCAAAAACCTTAATTTCTTTAGGATTTACATTTAATCAACTACGAAAAATCTATTTCTATACAGGTACTCTCATTATAGGATTTGGAATTATCTTTGGATTATTTTTAGGAACTCTTATCTGTTTATTCCAAATATACACAGGATTCTTTAAAGCTTCCACAGAAGTTGATTTAGCTTTCCCTGTAAAAATTACAAGTTTTAACTATGCATTAGTAATTGTTGTTTCTTCATTTTTTGGGATTGCTGTTTCTTGGCTATCTTCTAAAATCAATAAAAATCACTTGGACTCAGAATAATCTTTAATAAAGTTTAATAGATGAATCAAAGTAAATTTGGGCTTATTGGAAAAAACATTTCCTACTCTTTTTCAAAAAAATATTTTGAAAATAAGTTTGAAGAATTAGGCCTAAAAAATCATTCTTATAATTTATTTGACATCACTGAAATACAAAAAATTACAGATATTTTTAAATTGGAAAATCTAAAAGGATTGAATGTAACCATTCCTTATAAAGAATTGATTATCCAATATTTAGATGATTTAAATGAAGAAGCACAAGAAATAGGAGCAGTAAATTGTATTTCCATAAAAAATGGAATAAAAAAAGGCTTTAATACCGATGCTTTTGGCTTTGAAAAATCACTATTGACCCAACCTAAATTTTTAGAATACCCAGCCTTAATTTTAGGGAATGGCGGAGCTGCTAAAGCAGTTAAATTTATTTTAGAAAAATATAATATTCCTTACCAAATTGTTTCCAGAAAAACGGAACTTAACTTTGAAAATCTTAATAAAGAAATTGTTAAAGAACATAAAATCATCATACAATGTACCCCTATGGGAACTTTTCCTAATGTAGATGATTGTCTCTCATTTCCTTTCGCAGGAATTACAACAGAACATTTTGTGATAGATTTAATCTACAATCCTCCCCAAACCACATTTCTTAAAAATGCATGTGAAAACGGTGCAAAAACATTAAATGGACAGTTAATGCTAAAACAACAAGCAGAAAAAGCATGGGAAATTTGGAATTTAACATGAAAAAATTTTAACTTAGTGGTCTAAAACTGTAACTATCTGACAAACAGATAATATTTAATCTTAAAAAAACTGATGTAATGAGTAAAGAATTCGAAAATAAAGATAAAGAAAATGTAGAAACTACAAATTATGAAATTGAAGGTAATGATGAGCAGGTTTTAGAAACTCTTTCTGTTAAGGAACTTTTAGCAGAAATGGAAAATATTATAAATAAAGAAGATGCAGCCGTTTATTCCAAAAAATTTCATCAATTAAGAAACTTTGCCCATGACCTTATTCAAGAAGAAATTACAGATAAAAAACATGACTTTGTAGAAAAAGGAAATGAGCTTGAAGAATTTTCCTATCAACATCCCGAACAAAGCAGATATTCAGCTCTTGTCAATATCTTCAAAGAAAAACTAGATATTTTTAATCATAATTTAGAAAAAGAGCAACAAGAAAATTTAAATAAACGAATTCAAATTATAGAAAACTTAAAAAATCTATACCTTAATACAGAACCAAATGTCAATTTCTTCCATGCAATAAGAAAAATTAAGGAAGAATGGGCGAATGCAGGACAAGTAGCCAAATCAGAATTCAAAAACCTAAATCATAACTACTTTCATCACTTGAATCGTTTTTATGAAATGCTGAATATTCACAAAGAATATCGTGAGCAAGAGTATGCTCATAATTTGGAAAAAAGAAAAAGTATTATCACCCGTGCAGAAGAACTTGTGAATGAACCTTCTGTGCAAAAAGCACTAAATGAATTACAATACTTACACCGATTATGGAAAGAAGAAGCAGAACCTGTATCTGAAGAATTCCGTGATAGTACTTGGGAGACCTTTAAAGAAATTTCTAACAAAATCCATGAAAGAAAAACTGAACTTCTTTCTCAAATAGAGGCTACCCAACAAGAAACTTTAGCAAAGAAAAATGAAATTATTGCTCAATTAAAAGAGTTTACCACACCTAGAAATTCCAACCATGATTATTGGCAACAAACCATAAAAAAAGTGGAAGAACTTCGTAGTAATTTCTTAAAATTGGGAAATGTTCCAAAGAAGTTATCCAATCAAAATTGGACCGAATTCAAAACAGCTTTAAGAGCATTCAACTCTCAAAAAAACAATTTCTACAAAGGACTGAAAAATACTCAAATCCAAAATTTTGAGGAAAAGATGAAGCTTATCAAAATAGCAGAAGATAATATGCATTCTGAAGATTGGGACACGGCAGTTCCTCTTTTCAAAAAATTACAAGAAGATTGGAAAAATATAGGACATATCCCAAAAAATCATACCCAAAAAGTTTGGAAGGATTTTCGTGATGCATGTAATACTTTTTTCAAAAATTTTCGAGAGAAAAATGTCATCAATAAAGATGACTGGAAAGATAATTACCATCAAAAGAAAGCCTTATTAGAACAACTTAAAAAAGTTGGTAATGAGGAAAATAATATCCAAAAAATTGAAGAAATCAAAAACTCTTGGGATAGCATTGGTAAAGTTCCAAGAAATAAGATGAGCATCAATACAGAGTTTAATAAAACCTTAAATGAAAAACTTAAACTCAATGAAATTGAGCTACAAGGAGTTGAATTATCTGATGCTCAATTAGCTGATAAAGCCAGAAAAATTAAAAGTCAAATCGGTGATTTGAAAACAGAAATCATTCAGTTAGAAAATAATATTGCTTTCTTCAGTAACCCTACAAGAGAAAATCCTCTCTTAAAAGATACTTTTGAAAAAATAGACCTCAAAAAATCTCAATTAGAAAACTTAAAACAAAATCTTCATAAAATTATTTCTGGAGAATATTAAAAACATCAAAATGATGGTTGATACGAAAAAGATATCAATCATCATTTAATATTTATAAATCTGTGGATACATTTTACATAAAAAGATGCATTGAACTCGCCCAAAAAGGAATAGGAAGAACCTATCCTAATCCAATGGTAGGTGCTGTAATTGTCCATAACAATAAAATTATCGGAGAAGGATATCATAAAAAAGCGGGAGAACCTCACGCTGAAATAAATGCTATTAACTCCGTAAAAAATATAAATCTATTGAAAGAATCTACAATCTATATTTCTTTAGAACCTTGCTCTCATTTTGGAAAAACACCACCATGTGCATTAAAGTTAAAAGAAATTGGATTTAAGAGAGTAGTAATTGGAACTTTAGATATTCATCACCAAGTCAATGGCGAAGGAATTAAAATTTTAGAAAAAACAGGTATAAATGTTAGCACTAATGTATTAGAACAAGAGTGCAAAAATCTTAACAAAAGATTTTTTACTTTTCATGAAAAAAAAAGACCTTTTATTATTCTAAAATGGGCAGAATCACAGGACGGTTTTTTAGACTATAATTTTAAAGCAACTAAAATAAGCAATGATTTGGCAACACAATGGGTACACCAATTAAGAGCTAAAGAACATGCTATTCTTATAGGAAAAAATACTGCATTGCACGATAATCCTTATCTTACAACAAGAAAAATCTATGGAAAAAATCCCATCAAAATCTTAATAGATTTATATTTAGATATTCCTAAGAATTTCAATATTTACAAAGATGATGACACCCCTACTTTCATTTTTAATACAATAAAAAATGAAGAAAAATATAATCTGAAGTGGATAAAAATTAGTAAGGAAAATTTTCTCCAAAATTTATTAGAAAAACTCTACGAACATCAAATACAATCTGTTATCATAGAAGGAGGAAGTTTTACTTTACAGCAATTTATCAATACTAATCTTTGGGATGAAGCCTTTATTATAAAAGCACCCATCACCTTGAAAAATGGCACAAAAGCACCCTCTTTTTCAGCTTCAGCTCGGGAAATAAAAATTTTAAGAGATAATCAAATTTTTTATTTTCAAAATTATTAATGAAAAAATATGAATATCAGACTATAGAAAAAGCTATAGAAAATATATTGCTTAAAGAAAAAGGCAGTAAATTCATAGGTTTTTTATATCCTATTTTTACCGACCTTGAACTTAAAGAAGCACTACAAAAAATTAAAAATCTTCACCCAAAAGCCACGCATCATTGTTATGCTTATCGCATGGGGCTTAATGGGGAAAATTATCGTATCAATGATGATGGAGAACCTTCAGGAAGTGCTGGGTTACCAATCTATAATCAACTCCTTGCCAATGATATTACCAATGTTTTACTAATCATTGTTCGCTATTTTGGTGGAACAAAATTAGGGGTAAGCGGATTGGTAAAAACCTATAAAGAAAGTGCAAAAGCTACTATAGAAGAAGCCCAAATTATTACTAAAGAATTAGAATCTGAAATAGAAATAATTTTCAAATTCTCTCAACAAAATATAATTTTTTCATTACTTAATAAATTTAATGCACAAGTTTTAGAATTTAACTCCCATGAACAATGCCTTATCAGAGCATCTGTCAAAACTGCACAAAAAGAAAACATCTCGGAAATTTTGTCCGAGATGCATTTGATTTCTTTTAAATTTATCTAAATTTATTCCTCTCTCTTATTGCTTCCTAAAAACATAGAAACATAATAAAGTAACTGAGCTAAAGACCCTAAAGCCGCCACCAAATAAGTTCTCGCTGCCCATTTTAAACTATCTTCCGCCCCTTCTAATTCTTCCCTAGTGATAGTCCCAGTTTGTTTAAGCCATTTCATCGCCCTATTACTTGCATCATACTCCACAGGAAGCGTTACAAAAGCAAACAAAGTGGTCATTGCAAAGAGAATTACCCCTATTAAAAAAACTACTTGTCCCATTGCTGCCTGCATCGCTATCATTGCAATACCTGCCATTAACACAAATTGAACTAAATTAGAACTAATATTCACGATAGGAACTAATTTAGACCGAAGCTGTAACATGGAATATCCCACCGCATGCTGAACTGCATGCCCACACTCGTGAGCTGCCACAGCCGCCGCTGCTGCATTACGCTCCATATATACTGATTCTGAAAGATTTACTGTTTTATTCATCGGGTTATAATGGTCTGTCAGTTGCCCCTCTACAGATATAACCCTTACATCATGAATTCCGTGGTCTACCAACATTTTTTCAGCAATTTCTTTCCCTGACATTCCGTTTCTCAAATGCACATTAGAGTAGTGGGCAAATTTAGACTTCAATCTATTTTGCACAAACATACTCGCTAACATAATTCCACCCAAAATTAAATATAACATCATCTTCTATAATTTTAAAATATTAAATGTAAAAAGTATGCCAAAAAATAACTGACAAAAATGATTTTTTATCAATGTGTTAAATTTAGTTATGTAAATCCTCCATTTTTCCTTTCTCTATTCCTTATCTTTTTCTTACTTTTGTATCTTAAATCTGTATAGTTCTATGTCTGATCTAAAAATAAAACAAGTACTTAATAATGCCGAAATGGAACTGTTTATAAAATTCCCTATGGAACTTTATAAAGATAACCCTTACTATGTTCCTCCTATAATCAACGAAGAAAAAAGTATTTGGATAAAGGGAAAAAATCCCGCATTAGATTACTCTGAAGCCTCTCAATTTTTAGCCTACAAAGGATGTAAAGTAGTAGGAAGAATCGCTGTAATGATTAACCACAAAGAAGAATCTGAATTAGGCATCAAAAAAGTGCGTTTCGGTTGGCTGGATTTCATTGATGACATAGAAGTTTCTAAAGTGCTAATAGACACTGCCATAAATTTCGCAAAAAATAAAGGTTATCCCAAAATAGAAGGTCCTATGGGCTTTACTAATCTAGATAAAGCAGGAATGCTCACTTTAGGTTTTGATAAATTAGCGACCATGATAGGTCTATATAATGCAGAATATTACCCTAAACATCTAGAACTATTAGGCTTAACAAAAGAAAAAGAATGGGTAGAATTTGAAATCAATTTTCCAGATACTCTCCCTGTAAAAATAGAGAAATTCAGTAAACTAATCACTGAAAAATATGAATTAAACATTGTGAAATTTAATTCAAAGCAAGATATTTTACCCTTAGTGGAACCAATGTTCAAGCTCTTGGATGAAACCTACAAAGGATTATCCACATACACTCCTATCACCGCAGAGCAAATTAAACATTACAAAGAAAAATACTTCAAGTTTATTGATAAAGATTATATTATTTGCATTAAAGATAAAAATAACAATCTTATTTCATTTGCCATAACAATGCCTTCTTACTCCAAAGCTTTACAAAAAGCCAAAGGCAAACTTTTTCCATTCGGATGGTGGCATCTACTCAATGCAGGGAAAAAAAATGATAGGGCTAATTTCTACCTTATAGGTATTCACCCAGAATATCAGAAAAGAGGGTTAACCGCCATCATCTTCAAGGAAATTTATGAAACTTTCAAAAAAAAGGGAGTGAAATTTTTAGAAACTAATCCAGAATTAGAAGAAAATCTAAATATTCAAGCTCTTTGGCAAGATTACAATCCTATAAATCACAAAAGAAGAAGAACCTACTCATTAGACTTACAGAAAAATGATAACAAATAAAAAAATAGCAATTGATTTTGACGGCACCATTGTAGAAGATGCCTATCCTGCGATTGGAAAGCCACAAGCATTTGCTTTTGATACCTTAAAAAGATTAGAAGCCAATGGATATAGGCTAATTCTATGGACCTATCGTCATGGTTCAAAGTTGCAAGAAGCCATAGAATTTTGCAAAAAAAATGGTATTGAGTTTTATGCTGTTAATTCTAGTTTTGAAGGAGAAATTTTTGAAGGTAATACACAATCTAGGAAAATAGATGCAGATATTTTTATTGATGACAGAAACCTCGGCGGATTTCCTGGCTGGGGAGAAGTATACGAAATTATCACTCAAAGAATAGAGTTTGGAATTTCTAATGGTGAAATTCATGCATATTCTAAACTTAAAAAAGAAAAAAAGAAAGGCTTTTTTAATTGGTGATTTTTTACAAATCTAAACCTTAAAAAGGCTTAATTAGTTTTTTATTATCTTAATAATTATGATTAAATTAAAATCTATAGAAGAGTTACGCCTAATGAAAGAGAGTGCTCAATTGGTATCTAAAACCTTAGGAATGCTTGCCAAGGAAATAAAACCAGGCGTTACTTCTCTTTACCTTGACAAATTAGCTCATGATTTTATCCTTGACCATGGCGGAAAACCTGCATTTTTAGGCATGTATGGATTCCCCAACTCTCTCTGTATTTCCCCAAATGCAGAAGTTGTTCATGGGATTCCTAATAAAAATCCTATCAAAGAAGGAGATGTATTATCAGTAGATTGTGGCGTGTATATGAACGGTTTTTATGGAGATCATGCCTACTCTTTTGAAGTGGGGGAAGTATCGCCAGAAATCAAAAAACTACTACAAATCACCAAAGAATCCCTATACAAAGGTATAGAACAATGTATCCGAGGAAAAAGAGTAGGGGATATTTCTAATGCTATACAAACTTATTGTGAAAAACATGGCTATGGCGTAGTAAGAGAACTTGTAGGACACGGTCTTGGAAGAGAAATGCATGAGGACCCACAAGTCCCAAACTACGGAAGAAAAGGCTCTGGAAAAGTACTAAAAGATGGAATAGTTTTAGCTATTGAACCTATGATTAATTTAGGGACAGAAAAAGTAAATTTTCATGATGATGGTTGGACAGTGACTACACAAGATAACCTTACTTCTGCCCATTTCGAACATGATGTGGCTATTATCGGTGGAAAACCTGTTTTGCTCTCTACATTCAAGTATGTTTATGAAGCCTTGGGTATTTCAAGCAATGAAGAAGAGCCTTTCACTTTAGATTTTTAGTGATGAACATTGAAGAAATTAGAAATTATTGTATAATAAAGAAAAATGCTACTGAAAGTCAGCCATTCGGAAAAGATATTCTAGTCTACAAAACTAATAATAAAATTTTCTTAATCTTATTCCTACAAAAATTTCCTCTTTTCTTTAATGTAAAAACAAATCCAGAATGGAGTGAAGAACTCAGAGAAAATTATTCAGAAATAACAGAAGGCTACCACATGAGCAAGAAACATTGGAATTCCGTATATTATGAAGAACTTCCTTATCATTTAATATTAAAACTGATTGATCATTCATATGATTTAGTTTCAAAATAAAAGCCTATCAATGATGGGCTTTTATTATTATTTGAAAAAACTCTCTGTTATTTTTTTATCTTGCTCCAATCTTTCTATTAGCTTCTCCAAGTTTTCAAATTTTATTTCTTCATGAAGAAAATCTCTAAATTTTAAAGTCAGTCTTTCTCCATAAATATCCCCTTTAAAATCCAAAATATTCACCTCTACTGATAGTTTATCTCCTCCTACTGTAGGATTTGTTCCAATACTCAACATTCCTTTATACCAATAATTTCCTAACCATACCTCTACAATATAGGCTCCCTTTTTAGGCAAAAGTTTCATATCATCTACCGAAATATTCGCAGTAGGAAAACCTATTGTTCTACCTATTTTCTTTCCATGAACCACCTCTCCAGAGATAGAATAATGATAACCTAGCATATCATTAGCCTTATTAATATCTCCATTCTCTAAAGCTTCCCTAATTTTTGTTGAACTAATATTATCATTTTCAAATAATTCTAATTCTAATTTTTCTACCACAAATCCCCACCGTTTCCCTAACTTCTCCAAAAGTGAAAAATCCCCTCTCCTATCTTTCCCAAAACAATGGTCTTGCCCAATAATTACATGTCTAACATTAATTTTTTTCACTAAAATTTGTTCTACAAAATCTTCTGCATCTAAGTTTTTAAAATCTTCATTAAATTCTTGCAAAAAAAGAAAATCCAATCCTTTTTTCTCTAAAATTTCTATTTTTTCTTCTATGCTAGTCAATAATTTAAGCTCATATTCGGGATTAATTATTCTCCTAGGATGTGACCAAAAAGAAAAAATTGCAGAATTATACTTCTTTTCTTTAGCAATTTTCTTTAAAGCATAAATAATCCTTTCATGACCTCTATGAACTCCATCATACATTCCCAATGAAATTACCATTGGTCTCGGATTTTTATAAACCGATAAATCTCTAATTATTTCCAAAAACTAATTTTTATGACAAATATGATAAAAATATTGCTTTTTAGCAATGATATTTTACAAACTTTATTTATATTTGCAAAAAGAAAAAATTGAAAAATGGCAAACCATATTAAAGGAAAGATTTCACAAGTTATCGGTCCAGTAATTGATGTTATATTCCAAGAGGCAGAAGAGTTACCAAAAATCTACGATGCCCTTGAGGTTGTGAAAAAAAATGGAGAAAAACTTATTCTCGAAGTAGAACAACATATTGGCGAAGATATGGTAAGATGTATCGCTATGGATGCTACGGATGGACTTCAAAGAGGTCAAGAGGTAGTAGCTACTGGTAGACAAATTACAATGCCAATAGGTGATGGAATTAATGGTAGACTATTCAATGTGGTAGGTGATACTATTGATGGTATTACCCCGCTTTCTAAAGATAATGGTTTGCCAATCCATAGAGAAGCTCCTAAATTTGATCAACTATCAACATCTGCAGAGGTATTATTCACTGGAATTAAAGTAATTGACCTTATTGAGCCTTATGCAAAAGGAGGAAAGATTGGTCTATTTGGTGGTGCAGGTGTGGGAAAAACTGTATTAATTCAAGAGCTTATTAACAATATTGCTAAAGGGCATGGTGGTCTTTCTGTATTTGCAGGTGTAGGAGAAAGAACAAGAGAGGGAAATGACCTTATGAGAGAAATGCTCGAATCTGGCATTATTAAATATGGGGAAGATTTCATGCACTCTATGGAAAATGGAGGTTGGGATTTAAGTAAAGTAGACTTGGAAGAAATGAAAGATTCTAAAGCTGCTTTTGTGTTCGGACAAATGAATGAACCACCAGGAGCAAGAGCAAGAGTAGCTCTTTCAGGACTGACTTTAGCTGAATATTTCCGTGATGGTGGTGAAACAGGACAAGGTAGAGATGTATTGTTCTTCGTTGATAATATTTTCCGATTTACTCAAGCAGGTTCGGAGGTTTCTGCACTTCTTGGTCGTATGCCTTCTGCCGTAGGTTACCAACCTACCCTAGCTTCTGAAATGGGAGCAATGCAAGAAAGAATTACCTCAACAAAAAATGGTTCTATTACTTCTGTTCAAGCTGTATATGTACCTGCTGATGACTTAACAGACCCAGCTCCAGCAACTACTTTTGCTCACCTTGATGCTACTACCGTTCTTTCTAGAAAAATCGCATCGTTAGGTATCTATCCTGCAGTAGACCCATTAGATTCTACATCTAGAATTTTAGCTCCAGAAATTATAGGAGAAGAACACTATAATTGTGCTCAAAGGGTAAAAGAAATTCTTCAAAGATATAAAGCCCTTCAAGATATTATTGCTATTTTAGGTATGGAAGAATTATCTGAAGAGGATAAATTAGTAGTTTATCGAGCAAGAAAAGTTCAAAGATTCTTATCTCAACCATTCCATGTAGCAGAGCAATTTACAGGTATTCCAGGTGCATTGGTAGATATTAAAGATACAATTAAAGGATTTAATATGATCATTGATGGAGAACTTGACCACCTACCTGAGGCTTGTTTCAACCTTAAAGGAACTATTGAAGAAGCTATTGAGGCTGGAGAAAAAATGCTTGCTGAAAACGCATAAATAATATAATTTGGGGTTTGGATAAATTTATTTTATTCAAATCTCAAGTTTCAAATTCTATTATTAAATATGAACATTAAAATATTAACACCAGAGTTAGTAGTTTTTGAGGGAGAAGTAGATTCAGTTTTACTACCTGGGGAAATGGGTGAATTTCATATATTGAATGACCACGCTCCTGTAGTTTCTTCTCTAAAGCAAGGGAAAGTAAAATTAATTACTAATAAAATAGAAAATGAAAACTTTGCAAAGTTCTTTAATGCAGAACCTCAAAGAAATAATTGCTATACATTCACTATCAATGGAGGTGTAATAGAATTTAATAACAATTCTGGAATTATCTTATGTGACTAACTATTTTTTTTTACTTAAATCAATAAATGGTTTCTATATTTAATATAAATAACAATTGGTGGCTCCAAACTATCTCAAAAACGAGAGGGTTCAGTTAGTCTTTTATATTATTAATATAAGTCATTATAAAGTAAAAGCCGTTAGGAATTCTCCTAATGGCTTTTTTATTTTTCAAAAATAAATATCAAACATATGAACACAACTGAAATTAGAGTGGAACCTCTACAAAAAATGCTAGATTACAAAGGTTATTACGGAGAATATGGCGGTGCATTTGTCCCTCCTATATTATCTGATCAACTAAACAAATTAGCCAATTTCTTCGATGAAATTACAAAAACTGATGACTTTAAAAATGAATTTATTGAAACATTAAAAAATTTTGTAGGAAGACCTTCTTCTCTCTATTATGCCAAAAATTTGAGCCATCATATCGGTTCAAAGATATACTTGAAGCGCGAAGACCTTAACCATACTGGTTCACACAAAATAAACAATGCTATTGGGCAAATAATTTTGGCTAAAAAAATGGGAGCAAAACAAATCATAGCTGAAACTGGAGCTGGACAACATGGTGTAGCAACTGCGACAGCATGTGCTTTGTTGAATATCCCTTGTAAAATATTCATGGGTGCTCTTGATGTGGAAAGACAATCACTAAATGTTAAACGAATGAAACTTCTTGGTGCTGAAATTATTTCTTGTGATAATGGCACAAAAACACTAAAAGACGCCGTTGATACTGCTTTAAACCATTATATTAGTAATCCTGAGTCTTATTATCTACTTGGTTCTCATGTCGGACCTTATCCATATCCTAAAATGGTTGGGTACTTCCAAAGTGTGATAGGTAATGAAGCTAGACAACAAATTCTACAAAAAGAAGGTTTATTGCCTGATAGTATTATCGCCTGTATAGGAGGTGGTTCTAATGCAATTGGCTTATTTTCTGCATTTTTAAATGATTCTTCTGTTAAAATTTATGGTGCAGAAGGTGGTGGAAAAAATACTCCAAATAATACAGCTGCAACCTTAAATTATGGAAAACCTATCATTTTTCAAGGAACTTTTTCTTATTGTCTAACCAATGAAAATAATGAGCCACAATCTTCTCATTCCATTGCTGCAGGATTAGATTACCCAGGTATTAGTCCCCAACACTCCTACTTAAAAGATACTCAAAGAGCTCAATATTTTTCAATTACAGATGATGAGGCTATTGAAGCTTACCAACTTCTTTCTCGTTTAGAAGGTATTACACCTGCAATTGAGTCTTCTCATGCCATAGCCCTAGCTATGAAATTAATGAAAAATAAAAATGAACTTGTCATTGTAAATCTTTCTGGTAGAGGAGATAAAGATGTAGAGAGAAAATTTTAATAATGTAAAAAGTATTTATATGCAAACCTTTCTAAAATATAATTTTACTTTATATTTGTAAACAATTAAATTAAACAATTATGGCAAAAATTACATTAGCAGGAAATCCTATTAATACTCTTGGAGAGTTACCAAAAATTGGAGAACATGCCAAAAATTTTACTTTAGTAGCGGCAGACCTCTCTGAAAAGAGTTTGTCCGATTTTAGTGGAAAAAAATTAGTATTAAATTTATTTCCAAGTATTGATACAGGAATATGTTCAGCATCTGCAAGAAGATTTAATCAAGAAACTGCATCGCTAGAAAATACTATTGTTATTAATATTTCTAAAGATTTACCTTTTGCTTTATCTAGATTTTGTGCAGCAGAAGGGCTAGAGAATATTCTCACACTTTCTGATTTTAGAGGTAGTTTCTCCAAAGATTATGAGGTAGAAATTTTAGATGGACCATTAAAGGGTCTTATCAGCCGTGCGGTAATCATCTTAGATAAAACAGGTAAAATAATTTATACAGAGCAGGTTCCAGAAATAAAGCAAGAACCAAACTATGAAAGTGCTTTATCTGTATTAAAAAACGATGAATAAAAACAACTTGTTAAATAAAAAAATCTGCTTAGAAAAATTTTCTAAGCAGATTTTTCACCTAAATGTTTAACTTTATTTTTCTTGTAATACAATATTCATAAATGTATCCTCTGATACAGCATTCTCTCCTGCATTCGTTACTGTATAAGTCAAAACACCATTAGCATTTACACTTACATTACTAAATACATTAGAATCAAAATAAGTAATAAAATAATCTAAATCCGTTTTTTCAAAAACTCTCAAAATAGCATCAGTAGAAGATTTTGCGAAAGATGTCGCTGTAGAAGTTGTAGAAGTTCCTGTATTAGTGTCTGCACTTGCACTACCTCTAAATTGAGCCAAATACACATTATACAAATCTATAGTATAACTCCCTGCAGCTGTTTTAAGAACAATAGATGGTAGATAAATCTGAGCTTTTTGCATTACTCTTACCCAATCTTTTCCATCATAGTAATAAAAACCTTTTTTAGTAACTTCTTCTATCGTAGAATTTTCATTCTCATCTTTTCTACTGCTATCTCCCTTAAAATAGACTAAAGTAGATTCCGTAAAATAAGTTTTGTCAGCTCCTTTTTCTAATACATTTACTCCTGTTTTCTCTACATTAGGGATAATTATCCCTGGGTTAGTTTCAGCATTAGCTGCTACAATCTGCATCGTTGCATTTGGTTGGGTGGTATTAATCCCTACACGCCCTTGAGCATAAGCCAATACACTCCCCAAAGCCAAAAAAGTAGTAATAATTCTTTTCATTTTCAATCTTATTTTTCTTAATTCTTTCTCTTTCTCGCAAAGATATATATTTTTTTTCAAATCACAAAATTTTCAGCACATTATGAAATTTGGTATATTTTTTGTAATTTTGAAAATTAAATACAATATTTAAGTTATGATTCCAAAATTATTATTCCGTTTTATTTTAAGTGTATTTTTGAGTATAAGTTATCTACTCTCTGCTCAAGCGTCCCTACAAAGAGATTTAACCTCAGAGGGAGCCGTCATCTCCGATGCATATTATAGACATATCGGGAGCGATCCTTGGTTGCCCAAAAATACTAGAATGTCTGACCCTGTAAAACAAGTAAACACCACTACTACTCCCGTTGCTATCATTGGGAAATTTAATTTCAAAACTCTTGGAGATCTCAGACCAGGAGATTTTGTAAAAGTTCCTATTCCTAATGGTGCCGAGCTTATTACTCATACCTATGAGGTTATTGACGGAAACTATGGTCTGATAGGACATATCATTGCCAATAAAGATGATAGTTACTATACTTTTGTTTTCAATAAAAAAATTGATAATTTAACCAATGTTATTGGTAATTTTCAGGTTGGAATTAACCTAAAAACCCCTAATGATAACAATACCTTTACCCTACCACAGGGAGATTTACGATCATATACCTATAATAATGGGACGACCTCTTATGATATTCAAAAATTAGATACCAAAAATGAAGATTCTAATAACAATGGATGTGGGCGTTATTACACTTTAAGTAAAGTTCCTACCACCTCGCTTGATAATTTCTTACAATGGAAGGCTAACTTTAATAATCCTTTGAAAAATAATCTGATTAATGATTATGGAAATAGTAAAGTTGTATTAAAAATTCTTGGAAATGTAGGGCTTGAAGGTGTCAGTGATATACAAAGCTACATGCCCCACCTTACAGATTCTTTCAAACTTTACGAAATAGAGAATGGAAATGAAACTGCCATTACTCTTTTTACTAATGAAACTGATTTTAATAACTACACAGGAACTGCTCAAGCAGGCCTTCTTACATTTGAAAAAAATAATTTCATTGCAAATATCAAATTTGCTAAACCTGTTGGTAATAAAGGCTACAAAGTAGAGTACAAATCAGCAACTCCTGCCGATGGTTCTTATGTAGGAAACTATCTTCAAATAGAAGTAGATGGTTCTTTTATAAATCTATATGACACACAATGTAGTGATAAATCTGAAGGCTTTGGATCTCTTACCACCGCTCCCTTTCCTCTTAATTCTGGCTCCTCTTCTGATTGGGCAAATAGAGTCCGAATCACAAAATACTTAAATGGCGATATCTCTGAAAAAGGAGATGGTGTAGTTTTTACCCTTAATAAATTAGCGGATGGAAGCGATACAGAAATAGACTCCTCCTTTGCAACTTTGACACTTACCACCGATTCCGAGGGTAAAGCTAATACTCCAAAATTAGCCACAGGAAGATATATTTTAAAAGAAACAAAGACTAAACCTGGAGGATATACTCCTGTAACAAATATTTTTGAAATTAAGGAAGGAAATACTAATGTAATAATTAAAAACTTTAATAACTCTATCAATAAACGAGGATTAACAGGACTTTTAAGAAAATACTGGATCGATGTAGAAAATGAAGCTGAATACCCTGCCATTTCATTAATTGCAAAGGTAACTTATGCAAATCTCCCTGATGGTACGCCTATATCAAATCCTACTGTGAGATATATCCCTATTGAAGTTCCTGCAGGTAAATTAGAAGCAAATAAAAACTATGTAGAAATAACTCCTTGGTTCCCTGACCATGATGATTATGGTAACCATTTCTATCAAGATGAAGCAAAAGGATACTTGCTTCAAAATCAAGTAACTTTTGAGTTATCAGAACCTAATCCACCTGTAGGATATACCGCTATCCCTAACTATGGCAATAATCCTAACTATATCGGAAATATTAAAGGCGATTATAACAATAAAGTTCGTGTATATAAATACATCAACCAAAATAAAAACCAAGCAGGTGAAGGTGCGGTATTTACTATTGAAAAATTAAATACTGATGGAAATGTGGATACATCATTCACAAAAATTACTCTAACTACAGGAGCCGATGGCTTTGCAACCTCTGAAGCACTATCCCCTGGAAACTACATTATCAAGGAAACGAAATCAGTTTCTGGAGGTTTTATTGATGAAGTTTATAAAAATGGAGTGAAATTTACTATTAATAACGGCGGATTGCAATATTTTGAAGTGAATAATAGACAACCATGGATAGGCTATAAAGGTGATTTCAGAAAATATTGGCCAGATTTACCAGCAGAAAGTGAATATCCTGAAATCTCATTAATTGCAAAAATAACTTATGCAAGAAAATCAGATGGTACACCTATATCAAATCCTACCGTAAGAGAATTAAGAATTAATGTACCTGCAGGAAAATTAGAAGCAGACAAGAATTATGCTAAAATAGAAGATTTTGCAGTTATCCAATATGATGATTATATGAATCCTGTAACTACTCTGGGACAATTAGACATTGAGTTCTCTGAACCCAATCCTCCCGCAGGATATACTCCAGTTTCTAGATATCTCAATAATTTAGAATATATAGCTAACCTTAAAGGAGATTATAACAATAAGGTTCGTGTATATAAATATCTTAAAGGAGATAGAAGTCTGGCAGGTGAAGGTGCAATATTTACTATTGAAAAATTAAATGCTGATGGAAATGTAGATACATCATTCACAAAAATTACTCTAACTACAGGAACTGATGGCTTAGCTACATCAGATGCGTTACCTTTAGGTGATTATATCATCAAAGAAACTAAACCTGTCCTTGGTGGATACATCATTGATGAAACCTATAAAAATGGAGTGAAATTTACAATCAATAATGATGGTATAAAATATTTCGCAGTGAATAACAACTACGGAAACCATAAGACTATATGGAAACATAAAATTTGGGTAGACGCTAAGAATATCATAGAAAAACCAGAAGTAAGAATCAACGCAACTCTTACTTACAAACCTACAAATGTAGATGGAAATGGTAATACCTATCCTCAAACAGTAAGACAAATTACAGCAATAATACCGAAAGGAACTGCAGCACCTGTTGACAACTATGGTAATGAAACTACAACATACAACTTTAATGTTCCTTATTATGATGATTATGGAAATAGAATTGACCCCGAAATTACTACAGTAGAAGAAGATATAGAAGGATTCGAATCAGGTAGTTGGTTTCCCAATATACATGATGGAAGAAATTATTCATATGGGGAACATCATTTCGTTAATACCCTAAAAAATGGTAAACCTATTACCATAAAATTCCAAGATACTAAAGGAAATACTTTACAAAATGATGTAAAATTATTAGACAGAAGCGGACTAAAATATTTTGATGCTTATTCTTATGACATCCCTGAAAATATCGGTTCTTTCAAATATAAAACTGTCGATATTTCTAATAGCAAAGGCTCTATTTCAGAAGACACCCCAATGACTATTAAAGGATATGCAACGGATACAGACCAAGTCATCATTCTTATCTACGAGAAAAAAGCTTCCGCTGCAAGGATTAATCCTCATCTCAGAATAAGAGCTACTAACAGTAAATAAAATCATAATTCTAAATATTTACTTTTTCCCATCTCACTGCTGAGGTGGGATTTTTCATAATCAAAATAAACTTATTCTCAATAGTCTCATTTTGATTAAAAATATAAAAATTGTATTTTTGCCCAAATAATAGAAGAAAAATGCTTACTAAAATAGATGAACTTTTAGATGAAGTGAATCAGTTTCACTCCGATGTAAAAGAAGAAATAGAACAATTTAGAATAAAATATAACGGTAAAAAAGGAATTCTGAACGACTTATTCGAACAGTTTAAAGCCATCCCAAATGAACAAAAAAAAGAATTTGGACAAAAAATAAACACCTTAAAGCAAAGTATCTCTTCCAAACTTGAATCATTAAAAAACAATACTTTAGATGAGACTGCCATAGAAAAAGAAGATCTCACAAGACCTGGTTTTCCTTTAGAACTAGGAGCGAGACATCCCATAAACCTTGTGAAAGGTAAAATCATTGAGATTTTCAAATCCATAGGCTTCGCCGTTTCTGATGGACCTGAAATAGAAGATGATTGGCACAATTTCACCGCTCTAAATTTACCTGAATATCACCCAGCAAGAGATATGCAGGATACTTTCTTTATCGAGCAAAACCCAGATGTTCTTTTAAGAACACATACTTCTTCAGTACAGATTAGACACATGGAACAGAATGAGCCGCCTATCCGCATCTTATCACCTGGGCGTGTATTTAGAAATGAAGCTATCTCCTCTCGTTCACATTGTATTTTTCATCAAATAGAAGGTTTATATATTGATGAAAATGTATCTTTTGCTGACTTAAAACAGACGATACAGTTCTTTACCACAGAACTTTTTGGAAAATCTAAAATCAGAATGCGTCCTTCCTACTTCCCTTTCACGGAACCGAGTGCCGAAGTAGATGTTTATTGGGGATTGAACTCTGAAACGGATTACAGAATTACCAAAGGAACAGGTTGGTTAGAAATCATGGGATGTGGAATGGTAGACCCAGCTGTTTTACAAAATGTAAATATAGACCCTAATAAATACAGCGGATATGCCTTCGGTATGGGAATTGAGCGTATCGTGATGCTCCTTTATCAAATGTCTGATATCCGTATGTTCTTTGAAAATGACATCAGAACATTAGAACAATTCAGAAGTTTATAAAATAAAGATAGATTGTATATAATGCAATCTATTTTTTATTAAAAATTAAGTATTCTCTTCTATATCAATTAAAAATCTTATCTTTGCCAAAATTTGAAAATTATTTAATGAATTTATTTAGCGAGTCTGGCTTAAGTCCTGAAATCATCAAGGCCGTCAGCGAATTGGGTTATGAAAGCCCTACGGAAATCCAAAAGCAAACTATTCCTTTCATCTTATCAGATATTCGTGACCTTATTGCGTTGGCACAGACAGGGACTGGGAAAACAGCTGCTTTTTCTTTACCTATCTTGGATATGATAGATGACACGAGTAGAAAAATACAACTTTTGGTACTAGCTCCCACAAGAGAGCTTGCATTACAAATTGCAAAAGATGTAAAAAACTATACTAAATACTTACCCAATGTAAAGACAGTGGCTGTTTATGGGGGAAGTAGTATTACTGATCAAATCAGAAATCTTAGAGATAAACCTCAAATCATTGTAGGAACTCCTGGAAGAGTCATTGACCTTATCAATCGTAAGGCTCTAGATTTTTCTAATATTCATTGGTTAGTTCTTGATGAAGCTGATGAAATGCTATCCATGGGCTTCAAAGATGATTTAGAAACGATTCTAAAAGAAACTCCTGAAACAAAGCAAACGTTTCTCTTCTCTGCTACTATGAACAAAGAAGTAGAGAGAATTTCTAAAAATTACCTTACTAATCCTCATCGTATTTCTGTCGGGGCAATTAACGCCGTGAAGAAAAATATTACACATGAATATTATGTGGTAAATTATCGCCAGAAAAAAGAAGCATTAAAGAGATTGATTGACGCAAATCCTAATCAATACTCCATCATTTTCTGCCGAACAAGAATGGAAACACAAGATGTAGCCGACTTCCTAATGCAAAATGGATATGCAGCAGATGCTCTTCACGGAGATTTATCTCAAGCACAAAGAGATACTGTAATGAAAAAATTCAGACTAAAAAATATTGATATTTTGGTCGCTACTGATGTTGCTGCAAGAGGGTTAGATGTTAATTCACTTACTCATGTTATCCATTATTCTCTTCCTGATGATCCAGAAGTTTTTGTCCACCGAAGTGGTAGGACGGGTCGTGCTGGTAGAGATGGTGTTTCTATGGCTCTAATAAAACCCGAAGAGACACGAAAATTAAACCAAATCAAAGCTCAAACTAAAATAGAAATTAAGGAACAACAAATTCCTAAAGGAGATGAAATCATCAAGGCTCAAGTTGCTGGTGTTTTTGAACAACTCTTCACAGAACACGAAGATTTCTTTGATTTTGACAACAGCTTAATCCCTGATTTATCGGCTTTTAGCAAAGAAGAACTTGTACATCAATTACTTCAGTTTCAATTGAAAGATATGGCTCTTTATTATAGGGATAATAATGACTTGGCTATTCAAAAATTAAAAGAAGAAAATCACAAAGAAGGCAGAAGAGATAGAAGCAGAAGAGATAGGAAAGATGGTAGAAAACCAAGAAAAAATAATGCTGATATGATAAGATTTTTCTTCAACCTTGGAAAAAGAGATAAACTAAAAAAAACAGATATGTTAGATATCATCAATCAAGCAACTAAAAAATCTAAAAAAAGAGCTGATATTGGCGATATCGAAATTTTAGAAAAATTCTCTTTCTTTGAAGTAGAAAAATCATTTAAAAATGAAGTGTTAAACAACATTTCTTCACTTAAATTTAGAGGGAAAGAAATGCGTGCCGAAGTGGCAAACTAAATTTATACCCAAAAGACATTCAAATTATGAGTGTCTTTTTAATATTTTTTAGTATCTTTGTTACACTATGCAATAGATTATATTAAAATTTGCAATATAAAAATCAAGATTATTAAACAGAATTAAGTATGGGAATTGGTAATATTTTTAAAGCCTTCCAACCGAAAGACAAAGTATTTTTCGTGTTATTTGAGAAAGTAGCAAACAACCTAGTGGAGATGTCTGAATATTTCCATAATGGAATCAAAAATTTTGATTTTGATGATGATTCATTATTAAAAAAAATTCATGATTTTGAACACCACAATGATGATCTCACTCATCAAATCTATGTAGAATTAGGTAAAAATTTCATTACACCATTTGACAGAGAAGATATTCATTCTTTAGCGACAAGTTTAGACGATATTGCAGACTACATCTATGCTTCTACAAGATATATTTTCTTGATGAAAAGCCCACAAAATAAAGCATATGAAGAATTTTCTCTGCTTATCAATAAAGCTTGTATTGAGATAAAAAATGCTATTGAAAATTTAAAAGATTTCAAAAATTTAGAGGCTGTAAAAGAAGCTTGTATTAAAATCAATAGCATAGAAAACATCGCTGATGATGTGCAGAGTGCAGCGCTGATTAAGTTATTTGAAACCAATGATCCAATCAATATCATCAAAGTTCAGCAAGTATTGGATTATTTAGAAGAAGTAACAGATAAAGCCGAAGATGTTGCTAGTGTGATGAATAGTATCATTATAAAGTATACTTAACTTTAACTCATTAAAATTTTTAAGTATGGATTTTCCGATACTCCTTATTACAATCATCGGTTTAGCCTTAATTTTTGATTATATTAATGGCTTTCATGATGCCGCAAACTCTATTGCCACTATTGTTTCCACTAAAGTATTAACTCCTTTTCAAGCTGTTGTTTGGGCAGCCATATGGAACTTCGCTGCATTTTTCTTAGCAGTATTTGTCTTCGGTGGATTTAAAATTGGAAACACTATCGCAAAGATTGTTAATGAAAATTTTATCACTTTAGAAGTAATTTTTTCAGGACTTGTTGCCGCTATTGCATGGAATCTTCTTACTTGGTGGCTTGGTATTCCATCTTCATCTTCTCACACTTTAATAGGGGGATTTTTGGGAGCAGCCCTCACTCATGCTTTTATCGGTAATTACAACGAAATTAGAGCTATACAAGAAGTTACTTCATTAGAAGCGTTCAAACTCTCCATAGAGAAAATATTTACTCAAGATGTTGTTGCTTATGGAAAAGTTATCTCTATTTTCTTATTTATATTTTTAGCACCGTTTATAGGCATGTTTGTCTCTGTAGTTATAACATTGATTATCATTAATTTATGTAAAAACTCTAATCCACATAAGGCAGAAACTACCTTTAAGCAATTGCAATTAGCCTCTTCCGCTCTATTTAGTTTGGGGCATGGGCTTAACGATGCTCAAAAAGTAATGGGAATCATTGGTGCGGCTCTAATTTATTATCATGTAGAAATGATTCAAGACCCTGCTTATACTACCCTAGTTGAGTCAGCAAGGTTTGACTATTTTGCAGATCATTACATTTGGGTTCCTTTAGTTTCCTTTATCGCTATTGGATTAGGGACGATGAGTGGTGGTTGGAAAATTGTAAAAACAATGGGGTCAAAAATTACCAAAGTAACTTCATTGGAAGGGGTAAGTGCAGAAACATCTGGAGCATTAACCTTATTTCTGACTGACCATTTAGGAATTCCCGTTTCTACTACTCATACCATCACTGGAGCTATTATCGGCGTGGGACTTACCAAACGAGTTTCCGCCGTTCGCTGGGGAGTAACAATTAGCCTTCTTTGGGCTTGGGTACTGACCATTCCTATTAGTGCTTTAGTTGCAGGGCTTACCTATATTTTGGTAATTCAATTCTAAATAAAAGATGATTCAATAACAAAAACGACTTCTTTCAAATTAAAAGAAGTCGTTTTTAATTTGTATCAATTTTATCCTAAAATTGTCCAATTCAATGTAAAAAGTTAAATTTGCCTAAAACATTTTATATTATGGATTTCCTAAAAAAATACAAAGATTTAATTACTCAAAGCATAAAAAATCACTTATTTGAAGAAAATCCCTCGGAACTTTATCAACCTATTAATTATATCATTGCTAATGGAGGCAAACGCCTACGCCCTATCCTTACTCTTATGGCTACCGAAGCCTTTGGTGGTATAGTAGACAAGGCTATAAAACCTGCTTTAGCTGTTGAGTTTTTTCATAATTTTACTCTAATTCATGATGATATTATGGATGATGCTCCTTTACGAAGAAATAAACCTACCATTCATGCTTTACATGGAAAAAATATTGGTATTCTTTCTGGCGATGCTTTACTAATAAAATCTTATCAATTTTTTGAAGATTTAGAACCTCTTCTATTCAAGGAATGTCTACAACTATTTTCTGATACTGGTATTAAAATATGCGAAGGACAACAAATGGACATCAATTTTGAAAAAGAAGAAAATATAAGTTTTGAAGACTATATCCTAATGATTACTTATAAAACAGGCGTTTTAAGTGCAGCTGCTTTGAAAATTGGAGCTATGGTTGCACAATCTTCTCAAAAAGATGCCGAGGCTATTTATCAATTTGGAAAACATATCGGTATTGCCTTTCAAATGATTGATGATTATTTAGATATTTTTGGAAATCAAATAGATTTTGGGAAAAGACAAGCTGGGGACATTTATGAAAATAAGAAAACAATACTTTACCTTATTGCCCTAAAAAATGCTAATAATACAGAAAAACAAGAACTCCTAAAATGGTACAGTCAAAAAGAAACATCATTGGAAAAAGTAGAACGAGTAACTCGAATTTTCCAACAAACCAAAGCCAATCAAGAAGTTCTAGATTTAGTCAAAAAATATAATGATTTAGCAATTAAATTTTTACATCAAACTAGCCTAAATGAAGACAAGAAAAATATGTTTATTCATTTGGCTAATAATTTATTAAAAAGAACTATCTAAAATTAGCCTTATATGAAATTTCGTACAGAAGTAGAAATTATCAATTCTGAAAAAAAAATACAGATTTCCGATGCTATTTTTTCTATTGGCTCTTGTTTCGCCACTGAAATATCTCAGAAATTAGCTGATGGTCAAATGCTTACATTTAATAATCCCTTCGGAACATTATTTAACCCTTGGGCTGTAAAAAATAGTATTCAGCAAATTAGTGAACATAAAATATACACCGAAGAAGATTTGGTTTTATATCAAAATGAATATTTAAGTCTTCACCATCATACATCTTTTAATAGTGATAATGCTGAACAAACTTTGCAGAAAATTAATCAGAATATAGAGCAGAGTCATCAATTTCTCCGCCATACAAAATGGGCAATCATTACCTATGGCACTGCTTATGTTTATGAGTTTCTACCTCAAAATATTTTAGCTGCAAATTGTCATAAAATTCCACAAAAATTCTTCAATAAAAGATTTCTAACTCATGAAGAGCTTACAGCCTCTATGCAAGATACTATTTATTTTCTAAATTCGCTCTGTTCAGATGATGTTCAAATATTATTCACTCTCAGTCCTGTTCGCCATACTAAAGATGGCTTTTCTGAAAATAATTTAAGTAAAGCTAAATTGCTAACCGCCATGCATGAGGTCATTTCTAATTTTGAAAACTGCCATTATCTTCCTGTTTATGAAATTATTATGGATGACTTGAGAGATTATAGATTCTATAAAGAAGACCTTATCCACCCTAATCATCAAGCAGTAGAATATATTTGGAATAAATTTGGAAAATCTTATTTTTCAGAAGAAACAAACGATTTCATTCAAGAAAACTTTAAAATAAAACAAGCCCTTGAACATCGTCCTAAAAATGAAAATTCTCCTAAATACAAAGAATTTTTAGCTCAAATCAAAGAAAAAATAGCATTACAACAAACCAAAGTTCAACATAAAATATTCAGATGATAGATACTCATACCCATTTATACGCAGAAGAATTTGATCATGACCGCCTCGAAATTATCCAAAAAGCGATAGACAATGGTGTCAATCATTTCCTTCTTCCTGCCATAGATAGTCAGACTCATGAAAAAATGCTTAAACTTGAAAAAAGCTTTCCCCATCTATTTTCTGCTATGATAGGGCTTCATCCTTGCTATGTAAAACCTGAAAGTTGGAAACAAGAACTAGAAATCGTAAAAAATTATCTCAATCAAAGAAAATTTTGTGCTATTGGAGAAATTGGAATTGATTTATATTGGGATAAATCTACTCTTGATATTCAAATTAAAGCTTTTGAAAAGCAAATTGATTGGGCAATAGAAAGAAATCTCCCCATCATCATTCATACCAGAGAAAGTTTTGATGAAACTTTTGAGATTTTGGAACAAAAAAAACACCCTAATTTAAGGGGAATTTTTCATTGTTTTAGTGGCAATTTAGAACAAGCTCGAAAAGCAATTAACCTAAATTTTCTTTTAGGAATTGGAGGAGTCGTTACTTTCAAAAATGGAAAAATAGACCAATTTCTCCATAAAATTCCTTTGGATAAAATCGTTTTAGAAACAGATAGCCCTTACCTTGCCCCCACTCCTCATCGAGGAAAACGCAATGATAGTTCCTATCTTCCGCTCATTGCTGGTAAATTAGTAGACATTTATCAAAAGGATTTTGATGAAATTGATGAAATCACCACTGAAAATGCAAAAAGAATTTTTAACCTTCAATGATAAAAATAGATTTAACTATTTAAGATTAAACCTGTAATTCAGTATTTGAAATTTATTTTAACATTATTTTATTCAAATTTTCTTCTCCTCCAATAGAAAAATATTCCTCCCAACCCTGCTATAATTCCTAATGGTAAAAGTAGATTGAACCACTGCCAAAAAGTGCGTTCATCATCTATTCTTCTTCTATCTAAAAGTCTATTTTCTATACTTCGGCTACGAAGAGAAATTAAGTTATCATCATCTAAAAGATAATCCAAAGCATTACTCAAAAACTGCTCATTTCCATAACGCTGATTAGTCAATAAATCCTCTCCTAAAGGTAAAGGTTCGCCCTTCAAAACGGCATTCCTAGCTACATCACCATCAGAAATTACAATCATCTTGTTATTTTTACTTTTGCTAATGAAATTCGGAAATTCATTTCGCTCACTTCTATTAGCATAAGCAGAAGTAAATTCTCCTTGAAGTGCTACCGCAAAAATCTTTGGGGTAGAGGGTCTTTCCATAATAGTTAAACTATCTAAATTTTGTATTTCACTAAGTTCCACATAATTAGGAAGAGATTTTACATTCGTCAATTTACTGGATTCAAAAAGGACTTCTGTTTTAATTCCTCTTCTCCCCAAAGTATCTATTGCCGTAGGAAATTCAAATTTCACAGGATTGATATTTTTAGTGATAGGATGACGATTCTCACTAATCCCCAACGGAAAATATGGCCAAAGCAAACTCGCATATTGTGGGTTTCCTGCCACTTCTCCAACAACTATTCTTCTCAAAGCAGATTTCTGCAAATCCTTTACCAAAGCGGTATTGATTCTCAAACCATAATTGAACATAAAATCTGTCAAATTAAGATCTTGTGGATATGCCATAATTTTTTTTGCATGAAAAAGTGTGTCCATATCCGCATTTACAGCATCTAACATCCATAGAGTTTTTCCTCCATTCATAATATATTGATCCAATACCAATTTTTCTTGATTTGTGAAGGCTTTTCTCGGTTTGGCAATTACCAAAGCATCCATAGTTCTTAATTTGGGAAAATCTTCTTTACTAATTTCCTTTTTATTAACTGGAATTATCGGACCTACATTATAATTCTCCAATGCCATTTGAAGGAATCCTTGAAATTCCATCGGTTTCAATTCATCATGATTAACCAAAAAACCAATATTTTTTCTCTGCTCAGCAACTATTGTTTTAATCGCCGAAATGAAATTATACTCTAGGTTTTCTATGGATTTATTTAACTGTTCAGAAGCATCTATTCCTGTCTGCTGAATTATCAATGGGATAGATATACCATAAGAATTATACTTTACTGCCGCATAAGGAAATAACACAATTTCTGTTATTTTTCCATCTCGCATATCTGGCAAAATAGAAGGCTGCATTCCCATAGCTTGTAGAGTATCCTGCGAAATTTTCTCTTTAATCGGATCTATGAATTTATAATCTATTTTAGGATTAATCTTTCTAAACTCTTCTAATAAAAATTTAGTTTCATTTTGTAATTGTCTAAAACTTGCAGGAAAATCTCCATCAAGATAGACCTCTAGCATCATTGGATTTTTTACAGATTCCAGCGTTTTTATCGTTGCTTCCGTAAGGGTATACCTTTTTTCTTGTGTTAAATCAAATCTCACAGAAAAAAGCCCTAATACTCCTAATAACAAGAAAATTAATATCCCAATGTATGTAAAATTATACTTTTTCATCTCTCCAAAAACTATTTTTTTCTTTCAACAAAATATGTTGCCAATTTTAAACTTAAAAATACAATTAACGCAAAATAAAAAATATCACTAATATCCACTAACCCTCTCGTAAAAGTATTATAGTGATAATAAAATCCTAATCTTTGAAAAATATAATCCGCTCCGCCCAATAATTTATAAGAAGCCAATTGCTCCATACCAAAATATAAAAAAAAGCATAAAAATACACCGACTAAATATGCTATTACCTGATGAGATGACAGCGATGATGATAAAATACCCACTGCTGAAAATGTAGCTATCAGGACTAACAATCCCCCATATCCTCCTAATATCATTCCTAAATCTAAATTACCCTCAGGAATGCTTAAAGCAGATAGTGTGTAAAAATAAACCCACGAAGGTAATATGCACAATATTCCAATAATCCATACCGATAAAAATTTTCCTACAATAATCTCATGTATTTTCAAAGGTTCTGAAAACAACCAGCTTAGCGTCCCCGATTGCTGTTCTTCTGCCAAAGATTTCATGCTCAAAGCAGGAATAATAAACATCAATAACCATGGTACCAATACAAAATAACTCTGCATAGAGGCACTTCCTATATCAAAAAAATTGAAATTATTTTCAAAGAAAAATAAAAACAATCCGCTAACCAAACTAAATACCGCAATAATTATCCATGCACTCCAATTCCCTAAATAAGACCAAAGTTCTTTCTCTAAAACTGCTTTCATCTCTTTTACTTTTAATTCAAATATACTTCATATTTATTCAATCCTCTGAAAACCTCCAAAATATCTTGGTTAATATTCACTTGATACTGCATAGATACAAGCTCTATCATACTATTATCCATCGGATTTTTTATACAAAAGCTCAATTTTTGTTCTCCTTTATAATTAAATAATTCATTCCTAAAAAACTCTATATCTTCTTTCCTCAAATCTTGAACAGGCATCACCACAGTCATAGATTTAGCATATTTTTCAAATGCATCTCTTAATTCTAAAACATCATTAATATTGATAAAACACCTCCCATCTGCAAGGACAGCAAACTTAATCTTTAAAATGACAAAACGATGCAAAGCTAACTTATCCTTCAATCTCATATAATCCCTATCTCCTAAACGGAAAGAGCACCCTCCTGTGTAGTCTTCCAAAGTTAAAAATGCTACTTTTTCTCCACTATTAAAACCATCTTTGATAGTGTAATCCGTAATTAACCCCGCCACAGTAAATTCCTTTCCTCCTCGTTCTCTGTTCTGTCTATCCTTCCATGAGTTTTTATCTTGATTAGAATTTACTTTATGCTCTGCTATTGCTACCAACTTATACGCTTCTAATTCATCGAGATTTAAGAAATTAAACTCTCCTTTAGGCTCTGCCATCTTCGTATTTTTTTCCTCTACTTCATTTTCCATCTCAAAGTCTTCCAAAACCTCAGTATCATTTACCTCATCATCTAAATGTTCATCTAAATCATCTATTTTATTCTCTTTTTCAATATCAAAATTTTGTTTTTCCAAAATATTTTTTTTGCTTAAAACTCCCTGTAAAAACTGATACTGATACTTAAATTCATCCATCGGATGAGCCGAAATATAAAAACCTACAATTTCTTTTTCTTGGTTTAATTTATATAAATTTTGCCACTCTTGGCATGGTAATATTTTCGGTTGCTCTACTTGAACCTCACTTGCAAAATCCGCAAAAAGAGAATTCTCCACAGAATTTTTATTCTCTTTAAAACTCTGTCCATAGCGGATAAGTTTTTCTATATTCGTTTTTCCTTTATCATCAATGGCAAAATATTGAGCTCTATGGTAAGTATCTAATTCATCAAAGGCTCCTGCCCTCACCAAACTCTCCACCACTCTTTTATTGATTTGCATCCCCGACACTCTCTCAAAAAAATCATAAATATTTTTATATTTACCACGCTCTCTTTCTTTATTAATCGCTTCTGAAGGTCCTTCACCAATACCTTTAATCGCCCCTAAACCAAAACGAATTTGCCCTTTTTCATTTACAGAAAATTTATACTGACTCTCGTTAACATCAGGCCCTAAAACATCTACCCCCATAGCTCGGCAATCCTCCATAAACATAGTAATTTGAGCCGTATTATTAATATTATTACTCATCACACTCGCCATATATTCGGCTGGATAATTCGCTTTAAGGTAAGCCGTATGATACGCTACCAAGGCATAACAAGTAGAGTGCGATTTATTAAATGCATACTCAGCAAAAGCTTCCCAGTCTTTCCAAATTTTCTGCAATTTTTCTTCATTCAAATTATTCGCCTTTCCACCTTCTATGAATTTCGGGAACATCTTATCCAAGACATCTCTCTGTTTTTTCCCCATTGCTTTACGCAAAGTATCGGCTTCACCTTTCGTAAAATTTGCTAATTTTTGAGATAGCAACATTACCTGCTCTTGATACACCGTGATACCATAAGTTTCCTTCAAATATTCCTCTGTTTCTGGCAAATCATATTCAATTTCTTCCAATCCATGTTTTCTATTGATAAATTTCGGTATATACTGAATAGGTCCCGGTCTATAAAGAGCATTCATCGCTATTAAATCCGCAAAAACAGTAGGTTTCAGCTCTCTCATGTATTTTTGCATTCCTGCACTTTCATATTGGAAAATTCCAATCGTTCTCCCCTCTTGGAAAAGCTGATAAGTTTTTGTATCATCTAACGGAATTTCATCAGGATTAATCTCTATTCCATGCCTTTCTTTAATCAGTTTTAAAGCATCTTTAATAATCGTTAAAGTCCTCAATCCAAGAAAGTCCATTTTCAAAAGTCCTGCACTTTCTGCCACCGAGTTATCAAACTGTGACACCAAAATATCGGCATCTTTCGCTGCAATAGAAATCGGCACTAGATTAGAAATATCCTCGGGTGTAATAATCACACCACAAGCATGGATTCCCGTATTTCGGATACAACCTTCCATTTTCTTTGCCGAATCCAAAACAGCAAACCGCTCATCATTTGGATTTTCTAAAACAGATTTCATCTCATCTACCAAAAGCTTATCCTCATCTTTTAGCTTATCATATTTTGACAAAGCTTTAGCGATATTCATTCCTGGCACTGATGGAATTAATTTAGCAATATTATTAGTCTCAGGAATAGAAACATCCAATACCCTCCCTGCATCTTTTATTGCCGACTTCCCTCCTAAAACCGAATAAGTGATAATTTGAGCCACATTGGTTTTTCCATATTTTTCTATTACCCATTTGATGATTCTATCCCTTCCTTCATCATCAAAATCTATATCAATATCGGGCATTGAAATACGCTCTGGATTAAGAAAACGCTCAAAAAGGAGGTCATATTTAATAGGGTCTACATTAGTAATTCCGATGCAATATGCCACTGCCGAACCTGCAGCAGAACCACGACCAGGTCCCACCGAAACTCCCATTTTTTTAGCCTCATTACAAAAATCCTGTACAATCAAGAAATATCCTGGATAACCCGTTTTTGCAATAACTTCTAATTCAAAATCAAGTCTAATTTTAATTTCTTCCGTAATTTCTCCATATTTTTTCCTTGCTCCCTCATAAGTAAGATGTCTTAAATAGGCATTTTCTCCTCTTTTACCTCCATCTTCTAAATCTTCGGCACTTTGAAACTCCTCTGGGATATCAAATTTAGGCAAAAGCACCTCTCTTCTTAAGGTATAAGATTCAAATTTTTGTAAAAATTCGGTATAAGCCTCAAATGCATCTGGATATTGTCTAAAATTTTGTTTTATTTCTTCTTCATCTCTAATAAAGTATTCCTGCGTTATCAGCCCTCTTCTTCTTCCAAAACCTTTACCAATAGGTGTAGTCAATTTCTCCCCATCTTTGATACAACTAACAATATCTTGAATATTGGCATCTGATTTCTCCGTATAAAAAGTTTCATTTTGGGCTAAAATTTTCACATCATATTTATCTGCCAATTGTAGCAATATTTCGTTCAAATGCTCTTCTTCCTGCAATCCATGATTTTGAATCTGCACATAAAAATCATCACCAAATTCTTCTTTCCACCACTTAAAAAGCTCCTCTCCTCGTTGCTCCCCAAAATTCAATATTGCATCAGGAATATCACCATTTACCCCAGATGTTACAGCAATAATATCCTTTTTATATTCAGCAATCATCTTACGAGATATCCTTGGCACCCCGAAATAAAAACCATTCACATATCCCATACTGGACAATTTGGCCAAATTTTTATATCCATTAAAATTCTTTGCCAAAAGCACCATATTCGTTCTTCTATCTGGATCTTCTTTAGTAAATTGCTTCTGTTCTGGTCTATCAGAAATGTAAAATTCACAGCCTAAAATCGGTATTATTTCCTTATTTTCTGGTTCATTTTCGGTAAAATCTATTCCTTCCTCCGATGCTTTTGATTTTTTCTCCCAATATTCTACCCATTTTCTTTTAATCCCAGCATTATATTTTTCTACTTCAGTAATGAACTTAAAAGCCCCCATCATATTCCCTAAATCTACCATACCTACAGCAGGAAAATGATTCTTTTTTGCTTTATCGATAAGGTCTGAAATGTCCGTTGTTGCTTGTAAAGATGAGTAAATACTATGATTATGAAAATTGAAATAATCCCCAATTTCTATCTCCACATCACCAAAATCCACCGATTTTTTCTTTTTATTAAAATCCTCAACTTGTCTTCTAATAACAATAGCAAATGGCTTTATTGGTGAGGTGTGAAGAGTCTGAAATGCCTTTAATTGCTCTTCGGTGATTTTCAAATTTTCTGCTGGGATAATCCCAACACGCATCATTTCAAAGAAAACCTGTGCCGTAGCATT
The DNA here is from genome assembly GCA_963530615.1 of uncultured Flavobacteriaceae bacterium. Taxonomy (GTDB): domain Bacteria; phylum Bacteroidota; class Bacteroidia; order Flavobacteriales; family Weeksellaceae; genus JABCPE02. The sequence continues at coordinate 24,490 of CAUSDX010000009.1, read as the reverse complement.
CACATCGGCAGCAGCATTATGAGCTTCATCAAAATTCTCTCCAAAAAGTTTTTCATAAAGTTCACTCAATTTGGGAGATTTATACCTTCCATTTTTTCCTCCGCCTAATTTACAATAATCCGTCCCCCACTCCATTGTATCAGCAAAAGGAATTTTCTCTAAAATATTCTCTACTTCTTTTCTATAAAATTCAGCTCCTACAATTTTATAATCAAAATTTATATTGTGTCCTGCAACTACTTTTGTTTTTTTCAAAACTTCACCGAACTCTTCCAAAACCGCCTTCAAATCTCGCCCCTGCTCTTGTGCCATCTTCGTAGTAATCCCATGAATCCGAGTAGCATTAAACGGAATATCATACCCTTCTGGCTTAATGATATAATTCTGATTTTCTATCAATTCTCCATTTTCATCATGCAACTGCCAAGCAATCTGCACCATTCTAGGCCAGTTTTCAGAATCCGATAATGGAGCATTAAAATTTTGTGGCAACCCCGTAGTTTCAGTATCAAAAATTAAATACATTTCTCTCTAAAAAATTTTTGTAAAAGTAAGGAAAAAGTATTGATTTTTAATTTCATTTTTAAGCTATCCTATTTTTTAGCATAAAAAAATCCGTTCTATCTTATCGATATAACGGAATTTTTATGTATAAAATGGAATATAGTTTTCCTTGTTTATCTAATATATTTTCTTATAAAATATAAACCTTCACTCTTATAAAATTTCTTAACGATAGGATTTTGTTCATTAATTACTTTCCTCGTTCACAGAAAATTTTCTTGTCAATTCATAATTTCTCATTTCCTTTATTTCTGTTACCTTTTTCGACATTATTTATAAAAACTATACCACCACAGCCGTTCCACTGACTGTTACCATTAGCATTCCTCCTGCAGAACCCAATGTCTCATAATCTAAATCAATACCGACTACTGCATTTGCTCCCATTTTCTTCGCTCTTTCTGACATTTCAGCCAATGCCGTATTCTTCGCCTCTATCAAGACTTTTTCATAGGTAGAAGAACGACCTCCAAAAAAATCCGTAAGTCCTGCCATAAAATCCTTAATAGCATTCGCACCAATAATCGTTTCACCCGTTACAATTCCTTTATACTCTCTGATAGGCTTCCCTTCTAGTGTGGGAGTTGTAGATAAAATCATTTTTTCTTTATTTTTTTTTAATTATTCTCTTCAAATATACACATTTTTTTAAAATTCTACATTAACTTTTTTTATTATATTTGTTGCTTTAATCAAAAATATGAACAAGCTTTCAATACAAACCACCGATAATCCAAGAGTAATTAAATTCGTAGCAAACAAAGTGTTTTTAGAAGGTTCATTAGAATTAGACAAGAACTCTGATGTTTCTCATATCCCTTTGGCAAAAGAATTGTTTAATTTTCCATTTGTTACAAGGCTATTTATTACCGCAAACTTTATTGCTATAGCCAAAGATGACTCTGTAGAATGGGACACAATCGCAATGAGCCTCAGAGATATTATCATAGAAAACCTTGAAAAATCTCCTGAAATTATCCTAAAAAAAGAAAACAAGCCCATTTTCTTTTCAGAACAAACACCTAATCCAGAAGTAATGAAATTTGTTTATGAAAAACCTATTATTAACGGGTTTTTAGAGTTAAAATCTTCACAAGAGGCACAAGAAATTCCTTTAGCAAAAGGATTATTCCAATTTGATTTTGTAAAAGAAATTTTTATTAATGACAACTATATTGCCATTACAAAACATGAAAATACAAATTGGGATAATATTTTAGATAAAATCCAAAACTATCTTCAAGATTTCTTTCTAAATAAACAAAAAGCCGAAAAAATCAGCGGTATCTTTGAGAAATATCAAGCTCAATCTTTTAATAATAGAGGCTTTACCGAAATAGAGGAAAAAATCAATGCTATTCTTCAAGAATATGTAGCCCCTGCTGTAGAAAATGACGGTGGGAAAATATCTCTTATAGAATTTGATGAAGAGACAAAAACTGCAAAAATGCTTCTACAAGGGGCTTGTAGCGGTTGCCCATCCTCCACTATTACACTTAAAAATGGTATAGAAAACCTCCTGAAAAATTTCCTTCCCAACATCGTAGAAAATGTTGAAGCAATCAATGGATAAACATTCTAAAATGAAACTAAATTATATCACAAAAAAACCAAACAAAATTACCATAGAAACTCCTATTCTAGTACTTTTGCATGGATATGGAAGCAATGAAGAGGATTTATTTAGTTTTTGCCCAGACTTACCCAAAGATTGGCTCATTGTTAGTTTCCAAGCTCCTATAAACACTCCATATGGAGATTTTTGCTGGTATGATATTGATTTTACCAATGCTGAAAAATTCATCAATATAGAACAAGCAGAAAAATCTATTTACCTTATTTTGGAAGAGATTTCTTTAATAAGAAAACAATACAATATTACAAACGGAGAGGTTCATCTATGTGGTTTCAGTCAAGGAGGAATTATTTCTTATGCCTTAGCTTTGAGAAATCCTCAATTTTTCAATAAAATCGCATGCCTAAGTTCTTATCCCGAACAAAAAATACTACAAAATATTGCCGATAAAAAAAGTTTATCTCACCTTCGTTTTTTTATCTCTCATGGTACAGAAGATACTGTTATTCCAATAGATTGGGGTAAAAAAGGCTATGAATTACTCTATGATTTAAATCTATATTTTTCCTTCCGAGAATATCATAGTGGTCATGGAATTAACCCCAAAAACTATCAAGATTTGATTCATTTTTTCAAGAACTAACAAAAAATTATTTTTAATCTTAATTTATGAAATTTTATAATTCTAAAAATTCTTCAATATTTTTATTTTTTAGATTAAAATAAAATCCTAAATTTGGAATTAAAATTCACAAATAAAAATAATGAATAACTTAAAAGGACTAGGAGTGGCATTGGTTACTCCATTCAACGAAGATTTATCTATTGATTTTGAATCTCTAACTAAACTGATAGAATATAACATAGATAACGGAACCAATTTTCTCGTGGTTTTAGGAACCACCGCTGAAACTGCTACGCTTTCTGAAGAGGAAAAAAAACAAATTATTCAGCATGTTGTAAAAATAAACAAGCAAAGATTACCTTTAGTTTTAGGAATTGGAGGAAATAATACTGTGGCTATCAAAGAACAAATAGAAAATACAAATCTGAATGACTTTTCGGCTATTTTATCTGTTTCCCCTTATTACAATAAACCTAATCAGGAAGGGATTTATCAGCATTATAAGATGCTAGCTTCTACAGGCAAAAATATTATTATTTATAATGTTCCAAGTAGAACAGGACAAAATGTAGAAGCCTCAACAACTTTAAGATTGGCACAAGATTTTCCAAATTTATCTATCATTAAAGAAGCTTCACCTAATATCAGTCAATACTTTGACATTTTAAGACAAAAACCTCATCATTTCTCTCTAATTTCTGGTGATGATGAATATACCTTACCTGTAACTTTAGCTGGGGGGGATGGAGTTATTTCTGTAATAGGACAGGCTTATCCTCGCTTATTTTCTCAAATGTTAAATCTTGCTAAAGAGAATAAGGTTCAAGAAGCTTATACCATTCATAACCAAATGGTAGAAATCATCAGACTTATTTTTTCGGAAGGAAATCCATGTGGAATAAAAACTGTCTTGTCAGAAAAAGGGTTAATTAAAAATTATTTAAGACTTCCTCTTATCCCTGCTACCAAAGGATTGCAAGACAAAATAAAATTAGCAATGAATTTACTAGAAAAATAATCTATTTTCCCTTCCTTTATCGAGAGAAGGGAATTTCTTTTTACAATTCTTTTTTCCCTATCAAAACTGAACCTACAATTCCTGACAAAATTAAAATAGATGCCAACTCAAAAGGCAAAACATACTCGTTAAATAAAATATTCCCCAAATTTTTTGTCAACCCTACCTCTATATCTATATTTTCTACTTTATGCTCTACAATTCCACGATATGCACACAAAATCCCTACCAATAAAAAACCAGCAGCAAACACCGAAAGAACCTTCATCCAACTTCTCTTTTCACTTTCATCTGTTTTATTAAGGTTTAACATCATCAAAATATAAAGAAAAAGCACCATTATCGCCCCTGCATATACAATAATCTGTACAATTCCTAAAAACTGAGCATTCAATAAAATATATAATCCCGCCACAGAGAAAAAAGTAACAATCAGTGATAGAATACTATACAAAGGATGCCGTGCTAACACAAAATATAATGAACTTAACACTGATAATCCACCTAAAAAATAAAATAAAAATAACTCCATCAATCTTCTTTGTATGATTTTTTCAACCTTTCCGTAATATCATAAGGATTTTCTTTAGACTCTAAAAGTTTGTCTTTTCCATAAATAAAATCCTCCCTATTATTTTCTATATCTACTAAATTATCCGTAAGATATATTGCTGATTTAGGACATGCCTCTTCACACATTCCACAAAAAATACACCTCAACATATTGATTTCATAAATTTCTGCATATTTCTCTTCTCTATACAAATGTCTTTCATTTGCTTTTCGTTCTGCCGCAATCATTGTAATCGCTTCGGCAGGACAAGCCACCGCACAAAGCCCACATGCAGTACATCTCTCTCTCCCCTCTTCATCTCTTTTCAAAACATGTCTTCCTCTCCATATTTTAGAAAACTCTCTTTGCTCCTCAGGATAATGCAAGGTACTTCCCTTCTGAAACATATGCTTTATCGTTATTCCCATCCCTTTAACCACAGCAGGGATATACATCTTTTCCGCAAAAGACATCTTTTTATTAGATACTACTTTAGAACGATTCGTAAGTTTCATCTTTTGCTCTTTATTTCATTTATTCTAAAAATAATAACACTGCACCCGTTACAAGCAAATTAACTAATGCCAGAGGGATTAAGACTCTCCATCCAAGATGCATCAACTGGTCATATCGGAAACGCGGGAGCGTCCATCTTATCCACATAAAAACAAATATTAAGAAAAATATTTTACCTAAAAATATAATTATACTTAATATTCCTTCTATATTTTCACCAAATTTCTCACCGATATAATTTAATCCTAAAAAATTATAACCACCCAAAAATAATGCCGACATTAGAGCACAAGAAATAAACATATTCACATACTCTCCAAAAAGATATAATCCCAATTTCATGGAACTATACTCCGTGTGAAAACCTCCCACTAATTCCGTCTCGCATTCCGAAAGGTCAAACGGATGTCTATTACATTCTGCTAATGCCGCCGTGAAAAATATCAAAAAGGCAATCGGTTGATAAAAAATATTCCATCTCATCTCTGCCTGATTTTCTACAATCACCTTCAAATCCAAAGACCCATTCATAAGAATAGTGGAAAGCAATGCCAATCCCATTGCCAATTCATAAGAAATCATTTGAGAAGAAGCCCGAATAGCTCCTATTAAAGAATATTTATTGTTAGACGCCCAGCCACCAATCATCACTCCATACACTCCAATAGATACCATTCCTAATAAATATAATATCCCAATATCTATACTTGCGACTTGTAAATCAAAAGTATTACCTGAAATGCTTAATGACTTTCCCCAAGGAATCACCGCTCCGGTAATCAGAGAGATAAACATCGTCAAGCCTGGACCTAAAATGAATAAAAATTTATCTGCCCCTTTTGGTATAAAATCTTCTTTGAAAAAAAACTTTCCTCCATCGGCCAAAGGCTGTAAAAGTCCCCAGAAACCAGCTCTATTCGGACCTATTCTATCCTGTAACAATGCCGCCACCTTTCTCTCTGCCCAAGTAGAATATGCCGCCACGCCCATTGATAAGGTAAATAAAGCCAATATCAAAACACCTTTGAAGACGATTTCATTCATAAAGTTTTCTCAATTTATGTTTCTCCGAAACTTTAAGCAAATGTATAAAAAAGATACTTGATGAGAAAATTAACTTCTTGATTTATCGCAAAAAAATATTATTTTTGGCAACTATTTTTAGGTGTGAAGATTTCTAATCTTTATTAGCTCTTACTTAATATTTTATACAATGAATTTCTATAAATACCAGGGTACGGGAAATGATTTCATCATGATAGACAATAGAGACTTATCATTTCCAAAAGATAACACCGAACTTATCAAAAAAATGTGTGACCGCCGTTTTGGAATCGGTGGAGATGGACTGATTTTATTAGAGAATCATCCCTCTCTGGACTTCCAAATGGTTTATTATAACTCGGACGGGAGAGAAGGCACGATGTGCGGTAACGGCGGAAGGAGCATCGTTGCTTTCGCTCATTTTCTAAATGTTTTTCAAGGAAAATGCTCTTTCCATGCCATTGATGGACTGCATGAAGCGGAGATTAAAGACAATATCGTGAAATTGAAAATGATTAATGTCGCTGACATTAAAAACATCGGTGAAGACTTTGAGCTGAACACAGGTTCTCCTCATTTTGTAAGGTATGTAGATGATGTGGAGCAACTGAATGTCTATACCGAAGGGCAGAAAATCAGATACTCTACCAATTATAAATCGGAGGGCATCAATGTGAATTTCGTTTCTAAAATATCAGAAAAAGAAATCTTCGTGAGAACCTATGAGCGTGGCGTGGAAGATGAAACTTATAGTTGTGGAACGGGCGTTACTGCCAGTTGTCTCACTTTTATGATTCAACAAAACATCAGTGAGGTCAAAGTAAAAACCATCGGTGGGAATCTGAAAGTCTATGCCCAAAGGTGTGAAGATGGCATAGGCTTTGAAAACATTTGGTTAGAAGGTCCAGCGGAACAGGTATTTCACGGAACATTTCATCATCACTAATCTATATATTCTATGAAAAAAATCATTTTCGGTCTCGCCGTATTAGGAGTTTTAGGCGGTTTTTTTGCTTATCCTTTTTATAAGAAATACAAAGGCAATAATGTTTCTCAATCCGGCTTTATCATCATTCCAAGAGGGGCGAGTTTGGAACAAGTTTTAGACAGCATTAGCCCATATCTATCTGATGTAGAATCCTTCAAAGAAGTGGCCATTTCAAAACACTTGGAAGATAATATCAAGGCAGGGCGATATAAAATTCAACAAGGAGAAGGAAATAATTCGCTTGTGAATATGATTAAAGCAGGGCGACAAGCAGAGGACACATTCAGAATAAAGGACTTTGATGATGTATATCAGATGGTCGGGCGTGTCAGTAGAAAAACGGAAAGTGATTCTCTAAACTTCGTACAGTCCTTGAATAGAATTGCAAAGGAAAAAGGACTTAACTCCGCCGAAGATTTGAAACCTTTCTTCTTTGCAGACACCTATCATTTCTACTGGACTACTACGCCAGAGGAGTTTTTCAAGAGATTCAAAAAAGAATATTCTGAATTTTGGAATGAGGAGAGAATTGCCAAAGAAAAGGCATTAGGTCTGAGCAGAAATCAAATTTATGCACTGGCTTCCATCATCCAAAAAGAATCTGGAGGGAAAGAAGATGAACAACAAACCATCGCTGGGCTGTATCTCAACCGCTATAAGAAGGGCATGAAATTACAATCTGACCCTACGGTCATCTATGCCATCAACAAGGATTTTCAGTTCAAGAAAAACATCAAAAGGATTTACCATAAAGATTTATCTCACCCCTCACCTTATAACACCTACGCCCATGCGGGTATTCCTCCAGGCCCGATTTGTGTAGTAAATAAAAGCTCTATTGATAATGTACTGAATGCGGAAAAAAACAATTACATCTTCATGTGTGCAGACCCAAAGAGAATAGGTTATCACAAATTTACCCACTCCGACAAAGAGCATGTAGCCAATGCAAAGGCCTATCATGACTGGCTCAATAGAAACAAAATAAAATAATCCGCCGAGGATTAAAATCAAAATGATTATAATCATTCGCTATAAAATCTCTTTAACTTTGAGCTAAAGAGATTTTTTTTGCTCAACTTTTAACCTTAATCTATTTTTTTCATCTAAAACAACATAAACGAGTAAATAAAAAATGATGACAAATATTGAAATTACAAGATTTATAGGAAAAAAAACAATAGGATTAACATTCTTTTTGGGATCTTTTATGGTCACACAAGCCCAAGAGAAACAAACTATTTCTGGGAAAATAGTAGATGAGCATGGCTCAGGAATACCCTACACGAGCATAGAATTTAATCACAAAAGTCGCACTTCACTCAGTGATGCCACCCTTACCGATGAGAAGGGAAACTTCACACTGGCTCTTCCTTTTGGTCATTACACCACCTTTGTGGATGCTATCGGCTTTCAGTCTAAATCATTAGAAATAGAAATCAATAGTGCGACGAACATCAGTAATATCACCCTCACCGCTGCAAAATCATCAACTAAAGAGAAAGAAATAGAAGGCATTACTATTACTGCAAAAGCTTCGCCTTATAAAGTAGAACTGGACAAAAAAGTTTATAGCGTGGAGCAGGATTTGAGTTCTCGCGGAGGTTCTCTTCAAGATGTTTTGAGCAATGTCCCTTCTGTAAGCGTGGAATCTGATGGCTCTGTCTCCATGAGAGGAAACTCTAATGTGAAGTTCCTCATCAACGGCAAACCATCATCTATCTTAGGAATTACCGATGATAGTAGCGACGCTCTAAAAAATATCCCTGCAGACCAAATCGATAGAATAGAGATTATTACTAATCCTTCTTCCAAATTTGAAGCCGAAGGCACCGCGGGAATACTCAATATTATTTTAAAGAAAGCTTCTTCCTTAGGGTTTAATGGTTCTGTCAATGGGAGTTTAGGCTACGAAGCTACTTCTCGTCTTAATACCAATCTCTCTTGGAACTACGGAAAATGGACTTGGTTTATCAATGGTGGCGGAGGAATCTCTAAACAAAAATCTGAAAACATCTCTGATATTTTCTATAAAAATACAAACGAATACCTTAACCTCATCTCTATACGAAAACCTGAGATGAAAAATTATAACTTCAATGCTGGTTTTAGTTATAACATCTCGGACAATACTTCTGTAAATGCGAGTTTTACAGCAAACAATATGTTTATGGATCAGAATACTTCTCAGCAGAATATTTCTAGCCTGACAGGTATAACTTACAGAAACACAACGGGATTAGATGAGAATAAAAATATTCAGATAGATGCTGGTTTTGAACATAAATTTGATAATAAAGGTCATTCATTAAGTCTTAGCGGTAGTTATCAAGATAGCAAAAATAATTCTAATAATGATATTTTTGATAATAGAAATGCAACTCAAACTCTTTATCAATATAATAACATCGCTAATTTCTCTCAAAAAACTTGGATAGGGAAATTAGATTATGAGTTGCCAATTGGTGAACACTCTAAACTTGAAGCAGGAGCAAGATTTGATTATAAAGATAATAATATTGATACCTATTATGCAGGAATTTCTATCGGAAATTCTCTTGTCATCAGTGATGTAACAGGAAGCAATAATTATACTGAAAAAAACTCTGCTTTCTATGCTCAATTCAGAAGTAAAATTCATCGTTTTGGGTATCAGTTAGGACTCAGAAATGAAAATATTTACATTGATATTCATTCCAATAATTCAGCGGGAGCTTCTCAAAAAAGTAAATCTTACAGCGAATTTTTCCCTTCCGCTTTTTTAAGTTATGACATTACGGATAGGAGTCAACTAGGACTAAACTATTCTAGAAGAATCAAAAGACCAAAATCTTTTGAAATCATTCCTGTCATGAGAATACAAAGTGATCCAAATCGATTTATGGGAAATGCCGACTTGAATCCATCTTTTGTAAATTCTTTTGAATTAAGTTATAACTACACAAGAAGCAAATGGAATATTAACCCCACTCTTTACTATAAAAGAGCAACAGATGCTATTGATTTTTTGACAATAGAAGGTACTTATATCAATCCATTTACTGGAAGTACTTCTGATTATATCCTTTCCACGCCTTATAATTTAGGTACAGAAAATAAATTTGGTTTAGATTTGAATTATAGTATAAGTCCTACAAATTGGTTAAGATTATTCGGTAATGTCAATCTATTCAGATACAAAAATGAAATATCTTATAATAATATAACTACAACTAATGAAGGAAACTCTACTAAGGCTAAGATTACAGCTGGATTACGATTAGATAAAAGTCTAAATATCCAAATACAAGGAGATTTCCGAGGAAAACAAAAATCATATAACACCATACAAAAAGACTCTTATTCCATGAATTTTGGAATCAGTAAGAATATTTGGAATAATACGGGAACCATTGGATTCAGTATTCAAGATGTTTTCAATAGTAGAAAAATGAAATCATACACAGACTCCGATACCTTTACCCGATATGCAGAAATGCAAATGAGACCAAGACAATTTATGTTTACCTTCTCCTATCGTTTCAAGAATAATAATGCGAAAGAGAATCAACCCAAAAAGAGCATTCCTCAAAATGATGACATAGATGACAATAATGTCTTGTTATAATCAGTAAAATCTTATCATCAATTTATATTATATAGAATCATGCCAAGACAAAATGTCACGGCATGTTTTTTATAGATTGATAATCAACTCCATTTCTTTTATTACTATAAAAATAAAACTTTCCATAAGGTATTTAGCACATTTTTTGCTCTAATATAGATACTTAAATAATTGTACAATGAAAAAATTAATTTTACCTGCTCTAATCTTCGGAGCAATTGCAGTAAGTTGTAAAAAAGAAGAAACAAAAACTACAGAAAGTACTCCTACTGAACAAGCTGAACAAGTAGAAGCTACAAATGAGAATGTTACTACTTTCGAAGGAACATTTCCATGTGCAGATTGTTCTGGAACCGAAACTAAACTTATCCTAAACAAAGCTGATAATACTTACATATTAGAAAACAAATATGTAGGTAAAGAAAACGGTGAGTTTACAGATAAAGGTACTTTTGAAACAAGTGAAGATGGTAAATACATCACTCTTAAAGCAGAGGGAGACGCTGGTGACCCTCTTGTTTATCTCCTTACTGATGATGCAGCTTATCAGGTTACTAAGGTAGGTGATACTGAACTAAAAGAAGATTACAAACTTTCTAAAAAATAAAACTATTATTTTTTAGAAAAAGGAAGAGTAACTATACTCTTCCTTTTTATTTTTTATCTCTGCAATTTTTCTCCAAAACTTAAATCTCCTGCATCTCCTAAACCTGGAGTTATATAGCCTTTATCCGTAAGCTTCTCATCTAAAGCACCTATCCAAATATAAGCCTCTGGATAGGCTTTATTTATCGCTTGTACTCCTTGCTCACTTGCAATTGCTACCACGATATGCATTTGACTTGGAGTACCATTTGTTAATAAATCTTTTATAGCTTCTATCAAAGATGCTCCTGTTGCAAGCATAGGGTCTGCCACGATTAAAGGCCTACCCTCTAAATTAGGACAAGTCAAATAATCCTGCTTAATACTAAAATAATCATTCACATCATGTTTTCTATACGCTGCAACGAAACCACAATCTGCCTTATCAAAATAATTTAATACTCCTTGAAATAAAGGTACTCCCGCTCTTAAAATGGTGGTAATAACGGGCTGAACATCCATCTCCTTTACTTTTATTTTATCCAATGGGGTTGTAATTTCCATCTCTCTATAAGAAAGATTTTTACTAATTTCAAAAGCCGCAATCTCTCCTATTCTCTCCATATTCCTACGAAATTTCATTCTATCTCCTTGAATATCAACATTTCGTAATTCATTAATCCAAGAGTTTACTAACGAAAATTCATCTGAAAGAATGTGTATCATCTTAATATTATTTTTTTATTGGTTTTTCTACAAAACAAATCCTCTTCTTTTAATTAAAGAAAGAGGATTATAAAACTATTTTTGACGGAAATACACCTCAATAGGCACTCCCTTAAAATCAAAATTTTTACGCAATTGGTTTTCTATAAATCTCTTATAAGGTTCTTTCACATACTGCGGAAGATTACAGAAAAATGCAAATTGTGGAGTTACAGTAGGCAACTGTGTACAATATTTTATCTTAATATATTTCCCTTTCAAAGCGGGAGGTGGTGTATTCTCTATGATAGGAAGCATAATTTCATTTAATTTACTCGTTTTAATTCGCTTACTACGATTTTGATTAACCTCCATCGCTGTTTCCACCGCTTTCAAAATTCTCTGTTTTGTAAGAGCAGAAATGAATAAAATTGGCACATCACTGAACAACGAAATTTTTTCCCTAATCTGTGCTTCAAATTGCTTCATGGTATTTGTCGATTTTTCTACCAAATCCCATTTATTAATAAGAATCACAATGCCTTTTCTATTTTTCTGTGCTAAACTAAAAATATTCATGTCCTGACTTTCCCAGCCCTTAGTTGCATCCACCATAATAATTACCACATCAGAATGCTCAATCGCACGAATAGAACGCATTACAGAATAAAACTCCAAATCCTCACTTACTTTTGATTTTTTACGCATTCCTGCTGTATCTACCAAAACAAATTCATATCCGAACTTCTTATATAAAGTCTCAATACTGTCTCTTGTAGTCCCTGCAATATTCGTAACAATATTCCTTTCATCGCCTAAAAGTGCATTTGTCAAAGTAGATTTTCCTACATTTGGTCTTCCTGCTATAGTAATTCTTGACAAACCATCAAAAGGGTCTACATATTCCGTAGTCGGGAAATCTGCTACAATATCATCAAGCAAATCCCCTGTTCCACTTCCCGTAGCAGAAGAAAGAGTATAATATTTCTCTATTCCTAATTGATAAAACTCCGTTGCTGGTAATTCTTCCTTCGCAGAATCTACCTTGTTAACTACCACATATATAGGCTTATTAGATTTTCTTAAAAGTTGATAAATTTCATTATCAATATCCGTAAGCCCCTCCTCTACATTTACCATAAAAATAATAGATGTCGCTTCATCTACTGCTAATTGCACTTGCTTCCTTATCTCTTCTTCAAAAATATCATCACTCCCTACATCATACCCGCCCGTATCAATAACTGTGAAATCTACACCATTCCAATCACTCTTGCCATAATGACGATCTCTTGTAACCCCAGCAGTACTATCTACAATGGCTTCTCTTCTTTCTAATAAACGATTAAACAAGGTAGATTTTCCTACATTAGGTCTCCCTACTATGGCTACTATATTTGACATATCTCTTATTTTCTAATTTGCAAAGATACTATTATTATGAACAATCAAAAAACAATACTTGGGCTATTTTTTATTTTTCTATAAATAAAAGTAAATTTCCTTTTTCATATTTTACACTAATATCCTGAAGTTCAGCTCTATTTCTCGTTCCAACCCTTTCCAATAAAGATAAACTCTCCCCCCTGAACTCCCAATGAAGTCCACTAGTTGAAATATTTTCTGCCAATGGAAAAGGCAGTAATGATATTGTTTTTCCTTTTACTTTCCGAACGGTAAAATCATTTGGAATAAAAAAATAGGTAGAATAATCATCAAAAAAAACAATATCCAATTTATCTTTAAATAAGTATGCTGTATGAATATTCCCTAAAAAATGATCTTGTTCTCGTCCACTTGCACCATAAACATGTACCTCTCCACCTCCTTTTTCTAAAATAATATTCAATGCTTTATGAAAATCTGTATTATTTTGATCCGGAGTATAAATAAATTTTTCCCTATAAATTTTCTCATCTGTTCCTGAATGAGAATCAAAATCTCCCGAAATAAAATTCAATTTATCTAATGGAAAACTTTTCTCTTTCAAATAATGAAAAGCTCCATCAGTACATGCAATCAACTGGAAACCATCTATTAAAGGCAACTCTTTCGGAGGTTCTCCATTAATGAATAAAAGTGTTTTTTTTAACATCTTTATATTAAATCAGTCATAAATCACCTATTTCCTTTTAAAAAAAGAGTCTACAAATTCTTCTCCATTAAACAATTGCAAATCCTCCATTCCTTCACCTACACCGATATATTTCACTGGAATTTGGAATTGATCAGAAATCCCAATCACAACTCCCCCTTTTGCTGTCCCATCGAGCTTGGTTACTGCCAAAGCATTGACTTCCGTTGCGGTCGTAAATTGCTTTGCTTGTTCGAAGGCATTTTGCCCCGTAGAACCATCTAATACCAATAAAACCTCGTGTGGAGCATCAGGAATTACTTTTTGCATAACTCTCTTGATTTTAGAAAGTTCATTCATCAAATTGATTTTATTATGAAGCCTTCCAGCTGTATCTATAATTACGACATCAGCCCCTTGAGCTACTGCCGACTGCAATGTATCAAATGCCACAGAAGCAGGATCACTTCCCATTCCTTGTTTTACTATAGAAACCCCTACTCTTTCACTCCAAATTACCAGCTGATCTACCGCTGCCGCACGAAATGTATCTGCCGCTCCCAATACTACTTTTTTACCTTGAGATTTGAACTGATGAGCCAACTTCCCTATTGTAGTGGTCTTACCTACACCATTCACTCCCACCACCATAATGACATAAGGCCTTTTTGTCTCATCAATATTTCCTGTTTTAGAATGTGGATTCTCTAACAATAATGCCGAAATTTCTTCTCTTAAAATACTATCCAATTCCGCAGTATTCACATATTTATCACGAGAAACCCTATCCTCTATCCTTTTGATAATCTTTATAGTAGTTTCTACTCCCACATCTGAAGCTATAAGAATTTCTTCCAAATCATCTAAAACCTCATCATCTACCTTTGATTTTCCAATAACCGCTTTGGTTATCTTATCAAAAAATCCCTGTCTCGATCTTTCTAAACCTTTATCCAAGGTTTCTTTTTCTTCTTTCTTAAAAATATTTTTGAACCAACTCATTTACAATAATTTTTTCCAAAATTAAGTATTTTTCAAATATAAAAAAATATTTAAGAAAACATAAATATCTCTTACTTTTCTAAATCCAAAATATACCTTTTTATAATATTTTGGCATATGTAACCTTAATCTTTTGAACACTAATATAATTTATAAATCATAGGGTTTTGTATATATTAAAATAAATTATTACAAAATACCATATACTGCTACTAAAAAAGTTCCTAATATAAAAGGGACTATTGCTAATTAACTACTCTTAGAACCTTATTTTCACTCCCCTTCCATATTTTATTTATAATAAAAAAATACTATCAAATATTATAATATTTCTTAGAGGAATGTATCCATATAATTTGTACTTTTGTATTTTTTGAACTTCTCATAATATAAAATTATAAGAAGTTTTTTGAAATAACCCCTCAAAAAAATACTATGAATTCGAACTTTTATTTTTTACAAGAAGATTATAATTTATTATACAATATTGCCTATTTATCTGAAAAAAATCTCTATTCTGACCCAAACACTTGCATGTTTAAACTCAGACAGTTCAGCGAATTAATGGTCAATGAAATTTATCAAATAGAACATATCCCTATTCCTCTAGAGAGCAATCAGGCTTCTAAAATCAATACACTTAAAAGAGAAGGCATCATAGAACCTATTATCGCTGATATTCTGCATCAATTAAGACTTAAAGGCAATGATGCTGTACACTCAGTCTATGCATCTGAGGAAATCGCAGAAACGCTGTTAAGAATGGCTTATCGATTGGCTCGCTGGTTTGCGTTATCTTATGGCGAAGGGACAAAGGGGCATTCAGAATTTATACTTCCTAAAAAACACTCGATTTCTGTAGATGAACTAAAGTCCGAAAAAGAAGCCCAAGCAAAACAAATAGAAACACTCAAAAACAAACTTTTTGAACTTCAAAAACAGAAAGAATATTTGGAAGAAAGCCAATCCAAAGAATTTTTGTCCGCACAAAAAGAGCGTGTAAAAAAATCTCAAAAATATGCAGGAGAGCTTACTCTCTCGGAAGCTGAAACTAGAAAAATAATTGATGCTCAATTAGAAGAAGCAGGATGGCAAGCAGACTCTATTAATTTAAAATACTCCAAAGGCACTCGACCTGAAAAAGGTAAAAATATAGCAATAGCCGAATTTCCTACCGATAAAGGCAAGGCTGATTATGCTCTGTTTGCTGGTTTGCAATTGGTAGGCATCGTGGAAGCAAAAGCTGAATATAAGGACATTTCGGCAATTATTACTAATCAGTGTAAGGATTATGCAACCAGCATAAAATCAGAACATTCCGAATATATCATTTCTGAATGGGGAGATTATAAAGTACCCTTTGTGTTTGCAACCAATGGGCGAAAATATTTGAAACAACTGGAAACCAAATCTGGAATATGGTTTTTGGACACACGTCGAAATGATAACATTCCCAAGGCTTTACAAAATTGGAAGAGCCCGCAAGGCTTGTTGGAAGATTTGGAAAAAGACATAGAAAAAGCCAACCAAAAACTCAACGAAGCACCTTACGATTTATTGAAAGATAAAGACGGGCTCAATCTTCGTGAATATCAGATAAGAGCCGTAGAAGCTACTGAGAAAGAACTACTTAACGGTAAGCAGTCGATTTTGCTTTCAATGGCAACAGGAACAGGAAAAACCCGTACGATATTAGGAATGATTTATCGTTTCCTAAAAACACAGCGTTTCAAAAGAATACTGTTTTTAGTGGATAGAACTTCTCTTGGAGAGCAGGCTCACGATGTATTCAAAGAGGTACGATTGGAAGATTTACAAACCTTGGATAACTTATACAATATCAAAGGATTAGAGGATAAAAACATTGACCGAGAAACCAAAATTCATCTGAGTACAGTTCAAGCGATGGTCAAACGGATTTTGTACAATGACAGCGAAGGTACTCCATCGGTTTCGGATTATGATTTGATTATCATCGATGAAGCCCACAGAGGATATACCTTAGATAAAGAAATGGGAGATGATGAGCTGGAATTCAGAAATCAGGAAGATTTTGTCAGTAAGTATAGAACTGTAATAGAATACTTTGACGCTGTAAAAATAGCTGTCACTGCCACTCCTGCCCTGCACACCACCGAGATTTTCGGGAAACCTGTATTTGAATACTCGTATAGAGAAGCTGTTTTAGACGGGTTTTTAGTAGATTACAATCCTCCTCATCAGATTATCACAGAATTAAGAAAAGAAGGCGTTCACTACCAAAAAGGAGATACGGTTCAGATTTTTGACCCAGAGAAAAACGAAATTACTGATTTCTCAGAACTTGAAGATGAACTTGATTTTGATATTAATCAGTTTAATAAAAAAATCATCATAGAGGATTTTAACCGAGTAGTACTCAATGAAATAGCCCAAGACCTTGACCCCGAAGGACAAGGGAAAACACTGATTTTTGCAGTAGATGACCAGCACGCAGACCTTATTGTAAAAATCCTTAAAGAAATCTATGCTGAGCAAGGCATTGATAATGATGCTGTTAAAAAAATTACAGGAAACATCGGCGATAAAAAAAGAGTTTCGGAAGCCATAAAGCAGTTTAAGAATGAGAAATATCCAAATATTGCCGTTACGGTAGATTTGCTCACGACAGGAATTGATGTGCCCGAAATTACTTCATTAGTATTTTTACGCCGAGTGAAATCAAGGATTTTGTTTGAACAAATGCTGGGGAGAGCCACTCGTCTTTGTCCGAAAATCAATAAAGAAAATTTTGATATCTATGACCCTGTGGGAGTTTTCGAAAGCATCGTAGATTTCACGAAAATGATGCCTGTGGTTGCGAATCCTTCTGCTTCTTTTGAAGATATTATGAATGGAATTAACCATAGTGATGATGCTTCATCAGTAAAAAAATATGTAAATCAGCTCATTGGAAGACTGCAAAGGCGTGCTAAAAATATAGTAAAACAAGATGAAGACTATTTCCTAAATTTACAAAAAACAGCACCACAAGAGTTTATCAGAGAACTAAAAGAACAATCAGCAGATGAAACGAAAACATTTATCCAAAATAATATAAAAGCGATAAAATTTTTATTCCATTCTAAATCAAAATCAAATAATTATAAAATAATCAGCGATAAAACTGACCAAATAACCGAACGCTACCAAGGATACGGCGGAGCTGAACAACGCCCTGAAGATTATATCGAAGAGTTTAAAACTTTTATTACTCAAAATCGGAACAAAATAGCTGCACTCAACATTCTCTGTACCCGTCCGAAGGAACTTACCCGCACTGAACTCAAAAGCCTCCGACTAGAAATGGAACAAGCCGGCTATTCCATCAAGAAAATTAACCTCGCTTGGAATAAAGCCAAAAATGTGGAAATCACCACAGATATTATCGGGATTGTTCGTACATTGGCTCTGGGCAATGCGTTGGTAGATTATTCTGTTCGTCTAGGCAATGCGTTCCAAAAACTCAAAAATTATCGTCAATTCACAAAAATTGAAGAAAAATGGCTTGAACGCATCGAAAAACACCTCGTAAAAGAACAATTCATTGACAGCGAAAGTTTTAATACAGGAGCTTTCAAAAACGAAGGCGGTTATGAAAAAATCAACAAAGCCTTTAAAAATCAATTAGATGAAATTGTAGATGAACTGAAAGAGTATTTATTTGTAGGGTAAGCTTTTTAATTGTTGATGATTAATGAGTTCATAAATATTACAGGAAAAAAGGATTTATAAAATTAAAGGAAATTAAAATTAAGGAATAAACTATGAACCAAAATAATACTAAATATACTTTCATAAAAAATCAGCCTTTAGGTGAAGATTTATTTTCAAATAAATCGCAAGATAAAATAGCTTCTGTTATTAGTGATAAAATAATTAAAGAACCTGACTTTAAAATCATAGGGATTGATGGAGAATGGGGGTCTGGTAAAAGTAATTTGGTAAAACTCATAGAAAAAAAGCTTGAGAAATCCCATAAGTTTTTTGTATATGATGTTTGGGGACATCAAGAAGATGAACAACGAAAATCAATATTGATAGAATTAACTGAATTTATAAAATCAGAACCAAACTTAGTAAACAAGAAAAATAATTGGGATAACAAATTACAACTCCTACTTGCTAAATCAAAAGAAACTAAGACTATTAATCAGCCTTATTTAAGTATTGGATTCATATTTAGCTTATTGTCTATTATCTATATTCCAACTGTAAATGTCTTCAAAGATTCAATGGTAGATTTTTTTGAAATAGAATCTTGGTTTTGGAAACTTTCATTAGTTGCTTTTCCAATATTTATTGTCATAGGGATATACTGTTGGAATGTAATCAAAAATTGGTCAATAAATGAGTTTTGTAAATCATTTAGAAGATCATTCAGACTATCTGCTGAAGAAACATTTCAAGTTTATACCAATAAACAAAGAGAAGAAACAAAAATAGAAACCATATCTGAAAATGAACCCTCAGTAAGAGAGTTTCAAAAGTGGATGCAAGAAATAAATGATGATTTACAGATGCCGATCGTCATTGTTTTCGATAATTTTGACAGGCTTCCAAAAAAACATATACTCAGTATATGGTCGTCTATCCATATATTTTTTGCTGAGAAAGGTTATTCACATATAAAAGTTATTATTCCTTTTGATAGAGAGCATATTCAAAACGCTTTTAAGGAACTGAATAATGGAGAAAATAAAAGCTTTGGAGAAGATTATGTCAACAAGACTTTTGATATAGTTTTTAGAGTTACAAAACCAATTATGTCTGATTGGAAAAAATTCTTCGAGGAACAATGGAAAAAAGCATTTACTGAATGTGATGAAATAGAGATGAATTTAGTAATTCAAGTGTATGAATTTCTGAATAGAAGAATTACTCCTCGTGAAATCATTTCTTTTATTAATGAAGTACTTACAATAAAGCTCTTGGATGAAAAATACAAAGAAAGATATATTGGTATTTTTATTCTCCAGAAAGATAAAATATTAGAAAATCCCCTAAAAGCTATTTCGGATTACAAGGAAATATTGGGAGGATTATATCATATCTACTCAAATGACAAAGAGTATCCTAAACAACTTACTGCTATTATTTATCATATTGAAGTAGATAAAGCTTTGGAGCTAATTTACACACAAGAGCTGAGAGAGTCAATGTTGAAAAATGATATCCAAAAATTTAATGAAATTTGTAAAGCAGATTTCATTGATTCTATTTTCTATTCTGCAATAAAGGATGTTAGTACTTTTGAAAATCCAATTTTGGCATTAGGTTCATTAGATGAAGACACCAAAGTTTCTCCTCAATACATAGAACAGATGTGGAGTATGTTCTATGATAGGGTTCTTGGATTGGATAATCGTATGGAAGATTTAATCATTAATGATTGGCAAATTTCTTTGATTAAGAATATTTTAGTAGACAACAGATATCTCTCAAAACTATTAGATAATTACTTTGAATTAATAGATGATTCAAATATTGAAAAATACATTGATTTAATAGACAAATTGATAAGTTATTTTACAGAAGAAAGAGTCTTAAATAACTTAAGAGGAAATGAAATATCAGAAGAAAATTATGTAAAATTAGTAGAGTATAAAGCAAAAGAATATAATAAGTATAAACTTTCAATTGATTACAATTTACTAGATGACTATCTTTCTAAATTGGATACTGATAAAATTCTGCAACTGAAAGAAATGAGATATTTGCCGAAAGATTATGATTTCAAAGAGTATAGAAAAAAAATGAAAACAACACTTAATAGTCAGAAAGATATTCAATCTGTAAATGATATTTTAATAAAAATAAAAGAGATTTCTAATGAAAGTGGAATGTTAAAAGATTTATTACATGATGACATTATTTATTCTCTATATTATAATAATATATCAGTAAAACTACCTATAATTGATGAATTGATTGCAATGAGAATTGCAAGAGGAAATAGCTTTAATTCCTCTTATATAAGTTATTTTGATAATGTCCTAAACACAAAAGACACTCAAAAAGCTGATCTAATAGCCCATACTATATTAAATTACACAAGTTATGATGATTTGTTATTATCTTCAGAATATTTAGGAAAATATCCTTTATTTAGACAAATTATTTTATTGATGTTTAAGAAATCAAATTTGGGAAAAAAAGTAAACATAACATCTCTAATAAATAAATATCAAGATATTAAGGAGGCTTTACAAATAGATGATAACAGTTTATTGAAAGAGTTAAATAAATGGAAAATAGAAAAAGATAAACTTAATGTAGATATATTAGATGATGAATTTCTAAGTGATTGTTTTGAAAATGAGGAGTTAAAAATTTCTAATATTATTTCTTCCGTATTTAATGAAAATTTTTCTAGTTTAGACAAAGAGAACTATGAGATGGTTTTTGATAACACGGGAAATAATGTGTATTTTAGATTTTTCAAACATTTAGAACCTAAAAATCTGACTCAAGGCTCTTTAGACACTTTCAAAACTAAATTTATTGAATTGTTAGAACAAAGTGATAATATTGATGAACAATGGTGGAATATATTAGAAATTTATAATGCTAACAACTCTTTAATTTCTGTTAAAAATTTATTTAAAGATATACAAGATAAGATAACAAATTCTAAGATTGAGTTATCATTAGAGATAACGAATAAATTACTACCTTATTTTTTCAGATATGATCTATTGATAGAGCAAAAAGATGTTTTTAGATTAGTTATTAAAAATAAATTTCTCTCTGATACAACATTCATTAAGTTGTTAATTGAAAATTCAGAAAAGCTAAAAGAACTATATAGGATAGCCTCAAAAGAGGATAAAGATGGATTCCGAAATTTATTAAATGAACAAAGGGATAGTAATGTTGATATAGATAATCTCGCTAAATCTATTGATATTAGAAGAACAAAAGAAAAATAGTTTTTATTTCATCAGTAAATCCCTAAAGCAAATTATCACTATGAACAATCAAGAAATAGTATCAAAGCTGTGGACTTTGTGTAATGTATTAAAAGATGATGGTATCACTTACCATCAGTATGTAACGGAACTGACCTATATCCTTTTCCTGAAAATGGCAAAGGAAACCGATACCGAAAAAGAAATTCCAGAGCAGTACCGATGGGATAAGCTGGTAAAACAAGATGGTATCAATCTAAAAAAGTTTTATAAAGAACTGCTGGAGCATCTGGGTGAGGAATGCACAGGACGCGTACGCGAAATTTATGCAGGAGCAAAATCAAACATCGAAGAGCCCAAAAACCTTGAAAAAATCATCAAAACCATAGATGAATTAGATTGGTATTCTGCCAAAGAAGAAGGGCTGGGCAATTTGTACGAAGGACTTTTAGAGAAAAATGCCAACGAAAAAAAATCGGGGGCTGGGCAATATTTTACCCCGCGTGTGCTGATAGATGTCATCACGGAACTTATCAACCCTAAAGCTGGCGAACGCTGTAACGACCCTGCTTGTGGTACTTTTGGTTTTATGATTGCTGCCGACCGACATATTAAAAATCAAACCGATGACCTTTTTGACTTATCAGAAGAAGAACAGAGTTTCCAAATCAATGAGGCCTTTACAGGAGGCGAACTCGTCCACGAAACTCACCGCCTTGCCTTGATGAATACGATGCTGCACGACATAAAAGGTGATATAAAATTAGGCGACACCTTGTCCTCCGAAGGAAAAAAGATGACAGGCTATGATGTGGTACTGACCAATCCGCCTTTCGGGACTAAAAAAGGAGGCGAAAGAGCAACTCGTGATGACCTCACCTTTCCTACTTCCAACAAACAACTGAACTTCTTACAGCATATCTACCGAAGCCTGAATATTGATGGCCGTGCGGGTGTAGTCCTGCCTGACAATGTGCTTTTTGTAGATGGTAACGGCGAAAAAATCCGTAAAGATTTAATGGATAAATGCAATCTGCACACCATTTTGCGTTTGCCAACAGGGATTTTCTATGCTCAGGGAGTAAAAACCAATGTGCTTTTTTTCACCAAAGGGAAAACTGAAAAAAATAGTACGAAAGAAGTTTGGTTTTATGATTTAAGAAGTAATATGCCTAATTTTGGGAAAACCAATCCGCTGAAATACGAGCATTTTCAAGAGTTTATCAAATGTTATTCTGAAAATGATTTCAGTAAAAGAAAGGAAACCTATTCAGCTGAAAATCCGCAAGGCAGATAGCGAAAATACACCATAGAAGAAATCATAGCACGAGATAAAACAAGCCTAGATATCACTTGGCTCAAACAAGGCGAAGAAACCGAAGATATTCCACTTGATGAATTACTTGAAAACATTGAAGAAAAAGCAACCAACATAATGAATGCTGTCGAAAAACTGAAAAAAATCTTTGGTTAATTAAAAAATTATGGAAAAGCAAAATATCATCATTTATAAAACCCAAGACGGCAAAGTAAAATTATCGCTTTATGCTCGTGACGGTTCGGTTTGGATGAATCAAAATCAAATTGCTGAACTTTTTGACACCTCTAAGCAAAGCATCAGTTATCACATAATTAACATTCTAGAAGATAATGAATTAGATGAAAATTCAGTTGTCAAAAATTATTTGACAACTGCTTCAGATGGGAAAAGTTATGAAGTTACTTTTTATAGTTTGGATATGATTTTAGCAATTGGTTTTCGGGTGCGAAGCAAACGCGGTACACAATTCAGACAATGGGCAAACCGAAACCTCAAAGAATATATGATAAAGGGCTTCGTGATGGATGATGATCGACTGAAAAACCCTGATGGCCGCCCTGATTATTTTGATGAATTATTAGCTCGTATCCGTGATATTCGTGCTTCTGAAAAACGATTTTATCAAAAAGTGCGTGATTTATTCAAACTCAGTAATGATTATGATGAAACCGATAAAGCTACACAAATGTTTTTTGCCGAGACACAAAATAAACTTCTCTTTGCAGTTACCAACCAAACGGCTGCCGAGATTGTTGTAAGTCGTGCTGATGCTCAAAAACAAAATATGGGGCTAACTTCTTGGAAGGGAGCCATTGTAAGAAAGGGAGATGTTTTTACAGCAAAAAACTATCTTACTGAAGATGAAATAGATACCCTTAATCGGTTGGTGGTTGTATTCCTTGAATCTGCAGAACTAAGAGCCAAAAACCGACAAGATATTACAATGGATTTTTGGCAAACAAATGTAGATAAAATCATCGAATTTAATGACAAAAAACTCCTTAAAGATAGGGGGTCTGTAAGCAAATCTCAAATGAAAAAAATAGCAGGACAAGTTTATGAAGATTTTAATAACAAACGAAAAATAGCCGATGCCCAGCAAGCAGATTTGGAAGACCTCAAACAAATAGAAATGCTGGAAAAGCAAATCAAAGAAAACAAATAATAATTAAAGATGAATACCAAGCAGCTTAGACAAAAAATACTTGACCTCGCTATTCGTGGGCAACTCGTTCCACAAGACAGCAATGATGAACCAGCATCAGTATTATTGGAAAAAATTCGTACTGAAAAACAAACATTAATTGAACAAAAAAAAATAAAAAAAGACAAAAAATCTTCATATATTACTTGTGATTTATCCCCTTATCAGAAGTACACCGA
>CAUSDX010000008.1:0-74470 GCA_963530615.1 uncultured Flavobacteriaceae bacterium | reverse complement strand
AACCCAGGACCCATACATTAAAAGTGTATTGCTCTACCAGCTGAGCTACCAGGTCTTACTGAATGTTCCTTGTTTTTCAGTGGTGCAAAGATAGATAATTTTTTTTAATTTCAAAATTTTTTAGCAAATTTGTTGGAAAATTTATGATGGTAATAAGCTTAATAGGGTATATGGGGAGTGGTAAATCTCTCATTACTAATATATTAAAGGATAGAAAAAAAATAAAAAAAATTGACTTAGATTTTGAAATTTCTGAAGAATTAGGGCTTTCTATCCCAGAAATTTTTGAAAAAAGAGGTGAATTATTTTTTAGGAAGAAAGAAAAAGAGATTTTGGAAAGGATTTTTTCTTTGAAAGAAGAGTGTATTTTGAGTTTGGGAGGAGGAACACCTTGTTATTATAATAATATAGAAATTATTAATAAAAATAGTATAAGTATATATTTAAGAGCGAAGGTAGATACATTGGTAAAAAGACTTTTAGAGGATAAAATTCATTGTCGTCCGTTAATAAATAGAATACCTGATGAGCAGCTACCTGAATTTATTGGTCAGCATCTTTTTGAGAGAAATCACTTTTATAATCAAGCGAAAATCATTATTGATACGGATAATCTCACAGCCGAGGAGATTGCAGATGAGATTTTATCTAAAGTTTAACTCATATGAATTATGATGAAAAAGGATAGCGAGATGCTACCCTTTTTTATTTCTTTTAGCTTTTTGTTTTTGTTGGTTTCTGTTGGCTCCATACTTTTTAGGAGGTTTTCTCTTGCTAGGACCTCCGAGATTTACCTTTTTGTTTTTTGCTTTTTTTTCATGGAATGCTTCCCCTTTTTCTATAGGTTTAATGACATTAGGGTTTTTCATCTTGATGATTTCCTTTTCGGAGGCGATTTTCACAAGGGAGATAATAACCTCTTCTTCGGGGAAGTCTTCTTTTGGGATTTCTTTGTCCATGAGAAGTTCTATATCCAAGATTAGGGTTTCTTCTTTTGGAGTAAAGAAACTGATGGCATTCCCATTCTTATCGGCACGACCAGTTCTTCCAATTCTATGAATATATTGCTCGGAAGATTCAGGGATTTCAAAGTTAAATACATGGCTCACATCAGGAATATCCAGCCCACGAGTCATAATATCGGTGGTTACAATCCCTCTTAATAGGTTTTGAGAGAAATCTGCCATGGTTTTTAGTCGGAAATTCTGGGATTTGTTAGAGTGAATCACTCCGAATTCATCGGGAAACTCTTCTTCTAATTTGGTATAGATTAAATCTGCATGTTTCTTGTTATTCGTGAAGATGAGAATCTTTTCCAAATCATTATTCGTTCTTAATAAATGAATAAGGAGGTTCAGCTTTGTATTAAAGTTAATGACTGGAATGGCTGATTGAGCTATCTTTTCTAATGGGGTGCCAGGACGCACCAAGGAGATTTCTAGAGGATTTTTGAAGTATTCATTGAGCATCTCATCAATCTGGTCGGTCATTGTAGCGGAGAAAAGAATATTTTGTCTTTTCTCGTTCATCATGGTAAATATGTTGGTGAGTTGAGTTTTGAAGCCTAAGCTTAACATTTCATCAAACTCATCAATGACTAATTTCTTCAAATCTTTGAAGTGAAGCACATTATCTATTGCTAAATCCATCACTCTGCCAGGAGTTCCTACAAGAATATCTACTCCTTTATAGACGAGGAGTTTTTGGGTGTTGATGTTTACTCCTCCATAAACTCCTAAAACACGAATATTCATGTCTTCGGTGAGTTTTTCTAATACTTCTGAAACCTGTACTACTAACTCTCTCGTAGGGACTAAAATAAGAATTTTAGGTTGGTTAGAAGCAGAGTATTTATACTCTTTTAGAATGGGTAGGAGGTAAGCAAGAGTTTTTCCTGTTCCTGTCTGAGCAATTCCCATGATGTCCCTTCCAGAAAGTATAGGTGTAAAGCTCTTTTCCTGAATGGGAGTAGGCTGGGAAATGTTTAATTTATCATTAAGTGCCGAAACTAATAGCTTCGGGAGGTTAAAATTATTAAAATTTAAGGTCATCTATTTTTATGTATCTATTTTTTATCTTCTATTCCGAATTTTCTCCAAAGACTTTGAGCTATATCCAGCTTTGTTCTTTTTTTCGTATCGTTATAGATGGTTTCTAATTCTTTTATCTTGCTGTCTAATTCGGCAGTTTTCTTTTTCAGTTCTGCTTTCAAGCTTTCTTGTTCGCTATTGATGGTCTCTATTTTGTTTCTCAACCTTTCTAAATCATCAGCCGTAGTAGATTTAATCCCTGATGGTAAAAAATCTTGATGTTCTCTTAATCCATCTATTAAAGTTTTGGTCTCTGTGATTCTTTGTGCGTATGATTTTGTAGCCATAATGGTGTAATTTTAATTTTTATAAGTTCTCTAAATAAAAAGGTATTTGGAATAAATGGTTTTCAATCTTTCCTATGGGTTAAGGTATCTTCCTTTTCTTTTGGAGCATCTTCCCGAAGGCTTGGGGTAGTTGTCTTTTCTTTTAGGGCAAGTTCCTTTTTATTTAGGGAATGTCTCTTTTTTATTAAGGAAGGTATCTTTTTATTTGGGATAAATAACTTTTTGTTTAGGGAAGTTATAATGTTTAATTTTATAAAAGTAATTAGATAAATTATTGCTAATAAAACTTACTATTTTTGAATACTTCAGTCCATTCGTTAATGAATTTTTCTGGAAGTTTCTTCTTTTTTAGTGCAACGCTTATGATGAATAGATCATCTTTTCCTTTTATAAGGAAATATAGTTGAGATTCTTTATCTTTAGGAGCGCTTTTATAGTAATCTACTTCATTTTTGAAGATAATATAATCAAGTTCTCTTTCAACTTCTGTGAATTTTGCTCCGACAGCTTTCTCATTAAAATCTTTAAGTAAGGATTGTTTTAATAAATCTAATGAAACAGAAGAGGCGTTCTTGATGGTCGTAATAGTAAAAATGATAGAATAATTATCAAAGTTTTCTTTCTTAGGAATCCACTCCCTAAATATTATATCTTCATTTTCTTGATGATGTTTTAGGGTTAATTCATATTTTTCAGGAAAAGGAATGATAATGGAATCTCTTTTTTGTGAAAAAACAAAAAGAGAAATAAAAAGGGTTAATAAAGATAATTTATTTTTCATATCGTTAATGATTTATTCTTACAATATTGCTTCTCTGATTTTGGTTAATTTTCCAAGTAAATCATCTAATTTGTCTAATTGTAGCATGTTTGCTCCATCGGACTTCGCTTCGCTTGGGTTGGGGTGGGTTTCTATAAAGATACCGTCTGCCCCTACAGCAATACCTGCCTTGGCAATAGTCTCGATAAGCTCTGGTCGCCCTCCGGTAACGCCACTATTTTGGTTGGGTTGTTGTAATGAATGGGTTACATCTAAGATAACAGGAGCGTACTGCTTCATGGTAGGAATGCCTCTGAAATCCACGACTAAATCCGTGTACCCGAAGGAGTTTCCTCGCTCTATGATGGCTGTTTTCTCATTCCCTGAATCAATAACTTTTTGAACAGCAAACTGCATAGCTTCAGGGGAAAGAAATTGACCTTTCTTTAGGGTTACGCACTTGTTGGTTTTCGCTGCGGCAACTAATAAATCTGTCTGGCGAACAAGGAATGCGGGGATTTGTAGTACATCTACGAAATGGGCAGCCAGAGCGGCATGCTCGTTCTCATGGATATCCGTAGTGGTAGGGATATCAAAAGTCTCGCCGACCTTTTTTAGGATTTGGAGAGCCTTTTCATCTCCAATTCCTGTGAAGGAATCTACTCGGGAGCGATTGGCTTTTTTGAAACTCCCTTTGAAGATGTAAGGGATTTGATATCTTTCGGTAATTTTCACGATTCTTTCAGCGATGTCCATTGCCATTTCTTCGCTTTCTATGGCGCATGGTCCTGCGATAAGGAAGAAATTTTTAGAATCTTTATGCTTGATGTTTTCTAAATGTTGTATCATGACATTTTTAATTTATTTTATTCTTTCGTAAAGGTTATAATCTGTCCCAGAAGGTTTTAATTTATATATTTTTTCTAAGATGGTATAATCGCTATTGAGATGATTGTTAATTCTAAACTCTTTTAGTAATTTATAATGCTTTTTGTAATAGTTGGCATTTTCTCCCTCGAATAAATCTTTATAAGCAAGGAGGTATTTTGGTTTCCTTTTTTTTACGGTGTTAATCCAATAATTCGGTTTATCTTTAATGATTTCTTGTTGAATTTCCTTATCTACTAATCCGACTTCATCAATGGTTTTTAGACCAGAGAAATAAGGTACGAAACCAGCAGGTTCTAATAAAATCCATTGATTTTTATCTTTTTCATATTGATTAAGGAATAATCCGATGTGTCTTCTGTAGTTCCATTCGCCATTTCCTGTAGCGATAGAATGAATGGTCTGGAAGAGAAGCATTGGAAAGAAATAAACAATAAGAAATAAAGCCCCCCAAAGGTATTTTTTAGTTTGTAATTCTAAAATAAAGATGAGGATAGAAGTAAATAATAAAATCTGTGGTACCCAATAATACCAGTCAAAATAAGATTTTTGAGAGAGAAATATAATTTGTTTAATCCATGCAAAGAGGAAGATAATCCACAGAAAGAAGTTTCTTTGTTCTTTTTGTTTTATAAGGAAAATAAAGCATAATAGTTCAAATAATAGTACTAAAATAGTAAAAGGATTGAAATTTCCAGGAACTTTGAGCATTCCCCAAAAGTTTCCTAAATTCATTAGGAAATAATTTACATTTTGAGTAAGGGAATAATCCTTATCATAAGTTAATTTTTTTGCTAAAATGGTGTTATTGACTAATTCTTCAAAATAAAACCAATTGAAAGACATTAAAATACATACGGCAATAATTCCGCTAAGAATGTAATTCCAACGGATTTTCTTATTCCAAACAATATCCACTAAAAATACAATTCCGAGGAAGATTACGGTATCTAATCGGGTAAATAAAATAAGTGAAGGGAAAAGCCAAATTGCCCATTTTTTGTTCTGATAAAATCCGAAATAGAGTAATGCCATTTCTAAAAAGAAAAGAATGCCATATTCCATTCCTAAAATAGAAATTTTAATGGAAGGCGGAAGAAGTCCAAACATTAAAATAAAAAACGCTTGTTGCCAATAATTTTTTAGAAGTATTTTAGATAAAAAGTAACTCCCAAAAGAGAAAAGGATAGAGTTAAATATTAAAATGGGATAAATAAAACCTTCCTTTCCGAAAATAAGATTAAAAAAGTAAGATATAAAAACATAAAGGTGTGTAGTAGAGGCGGATATTTTAGTTTCTCCGTTGAAGCCGATAACTCCATAATCTAGCAAGTTTTGAGCTACACGCCAAGTAATAAATGCATCTTCTTGAATGTGATAGGTAAGAAGAAAAAATAATTTTATAATGACAGTAAATAGAGTAAAAAGTAAAGGGATTTTAACTGAATTGTCTAATTTTTTCATAAGTATTTCAATATTTGGCAAAGATAGTTTATAATTTCTAAAATCTTATAAAATAGCGAACCTTTTGGGTTCGCTAGGGTTATTTAGTAGCCTTAATAATTTGAGATTCTATTTGTTGCATTTTCTCTACTTCATAGGTAGAATCAAAAGGTCTCATTACTTCAAAAAGATATTGATAAAAAGGTGTAATGTATTGGACTTCTTCTGCTTTAATAAAAGCACTATCACCATTGAGCATTTCTAAATCCTTGATTAAGGAACTGTATCTTTGGTCAATAGTATTTATGGATTTTATTAAAAATTCATAAGCTTTTTCTTTTTTTCCTATTTTTTTATAGCCATTTACTACTGATTGTACAATCATAGAGTACAGATAAGGTTGAGTTGCCATGGCTCTTCTTACTAATTTTTGTTCGTTAGGGGGTAATTGAGTATAATAATCATATTCTTTGAGGATAGATTTTTTTAATTGTTCGGCTAATTTTGATGCTTTTTGCTCTTCACCAGCAATGATATATCCGTAAATAATAGGGCTCATGGAGTGAGCATCATTATATTTTGAGGTAGGAATTTCTGCAGAAGCCAAATTGAGGACTTCCAATGCTTTATTTCTTTGTCCTTTTTGTATTAAGGCTTCAGCTGCTCTTCCTGCACTCGTACGATAACTAATGATGTTAGAGGTACAAGTTTCATCAAAATGCACATTGGTATCTTTGAAATTACCCCAACGGAAATTCTTTACAATTTTATAAAGGTCATTTGCATTTACTCTGCCCAATTCTCCGTCTTCATTTTTCTTGGTTTTAATAGGTACTAAACGATAATTAAATCCTTCAAATTGCAGATAATCATCAAGGTAGAAAATATTGTTGGAATTATATATTCCTCCAGAAGAGAAACTTATTGGTCTTGTCCAATTAAAATTAGCGAGAATATCCATCATCATTAGTTCATTTTTGAAAAGGGTTAAACTTTTATAATTGATGATAATATTATCTTCTGCAAGATGTTTTTCATTAGCTTTGATAATACCTGATTTTACGGCATTATCTTTATTGACAGGTAAAATAAATCGGCTTACAGGAAGGAAGTTAAATTGCTCATATTTATCCTCTCCGAAGAGCATTTTTAGGATAATATCTTTATCATCAGATTTCGTGCGAAGGAAAGCCATTGCCTCTTTTAAGGTCATGGATTCTTGGGTTAGATATTTTCTAAAAGAAGCCATTTCCGTGTTTAGCATTCCTTGATTTTGTAGGCTGTTAAAAATGCTTTGCCATTGTTCTTTATCCAAAAGATAAATTTGTTCATTCCTTCCATCTCTATATTCCGAATGAGATAAAGAAGAAGGTACAGGCATAGCATTGTAGGTTCTTCTTTTTACTTGGTCTATGTTCCAAGGAGTGGAGAGCAGGGTGTAATTGATTACCTTAACATCATCACGGAAATTTTCTGTCTCTTGAAGTCCCCAAACGGGATAAGTATCATTGTCTCCATAAACAAAAAGCAAGGAGTTCTTAGGTAGAGATTTCAGCGATGAGTAAGCATAGTCGTAGGCTGTTGTTCTTCCACTTCTGTCATGAGGAACATAATTTTGGAAGCCCATCATCATAGGTATTGCAAGTAAAATGATACCTGTTATAATGCTTGCGATATTCGTTTTAACTTTATTTTGAATAAAAACTAAAATTCCTGTAACACCAAGACCTATCCATATTGCAAAGGCATAAAAAGAACCTACCATAGCATAATCTCTTTCTCTTGGCTCGAAAGGTTTTACCCCCGTGTAATAGATAATCCCAACGCTCGTTAGAACAAAAAGTGAGAGCAAAGCATAGGCTCTAATATAATCTCTTTTGAACTGGAAAATAATTCCAATAATTCCTAACAAAAGTGGCAAGAAAAAGAAGTAAACAGTGCTTTCATTACGGAATTTTTCAGGCATATTATCTTGGTTTCCATAAAGCATATCATCAATGAAAGAAATTCCACTAATCCAATTTCCATGCGTGTTTTCCATATGACCTTCTAAATCATTTTGTCTTCCTACGAAATTCCACATGAGATAACGAATAAAATAATATCCGTTTTGGAAAGTAACAAAATAATCAAGATTTTGAGCTAAACTTGGTTTTTTAATTCGAATAAGGTCATAATTTTTCACTTGAAGATAATCATCAGCGGTAATCGTTCCGTTTTCATATTTTTTCTTTAATTCCTCAAAAACCTCATTAGCATGTGGATTATCTGCCACACTTTCATTCGCATAGTTTAATTCAAAATCAGGGGCACCATACATGGAGATATAGTTGTTCATCACGGTTTTATCGCTATTGAACATTCTCGGGAAAAGACTCACATGTTCTTTACTATACACATAGTTTTGGCGTTCATCTACCTTATCATATCTTCCCGTTGCTTCATTTTTTTCATAGACATCACCTGTTTTCACGGATTTATAACTTCCATCAGTATTTCTTTCAATACCATTTCGGTCAAGGTGAGCCGTATAGTTTTGTCCATAGGAAGTGGGCCAATCTCCATATTGCACACGATTATAATAATCTAACATACCGATAGCTGTATCAGGATTATTAAGGTTCATCGGAGGATTCGCATTTGCACGGATAGGAATCATAAGCCAACAAGAAAACCCAATAATCATATAAACTACAGAAAGAGCAATCGTTTGGTAAAGATGATTTCCTTTTTTTCTTGTGTATTGAATGATATAATAACAAAAAGCTGTAAGTAATCCAAAAGCAATCAATGTTCCAGAATGAAATGGCAAACCGAAATTATTTACAAAGAAAATTTCGCTTTTACCGAAGAAACTCATTACAATAGGAAAAATCCCCTTGAAAACAAAAGCCAAAACTCCCAAAGTAATAAAGTTTGCAATGATAAAATTCTTCCAAGTGAAAGAATAATTTTTAGCATAATAAATAAAACACACTGCAGGGACACAAAGCATCACCATCATATGAACTCCAATGGATAGCCCCACCAAAAAGAAAATTAAAATCAGCCACCTTTGGTTATCATCAGCATTATATTCATTCTCCCATTTCGTGATGAGCCAAACAATAAGAGCGATAAACATAGACGCCATAGAATACACCTCGCCCTCTACCGCAGAATACCAAAAAGTATCCGAAAAAGTAAAGCATAAAGCTCCAATTACTCCTGAAAATAAAATGGAAATTTGCTCTAAAGAATTTACATCCTCCATCTCTTTACCGAGAATTCTACGAGCAATATGGGTAATTGTCCAAAAAAGAAATAAAATAGTGAAAGCACTAAAAAGAGCTGACATTGCATTAATGATTAGCCCATAATTCTCTACATTGCCAAAGCCCAAAATGGCAAAAACTGCTCCCAACAATTGGAAAAGTGCTGCCCCTGGGGCGTGGGTAACTTCTAATTTTACAGCAGAAGATATATATTCTCCCGTATCCCAAAAACTAAATTTCTTTTCTATAGTAGAGAGGTAGGTCACGAGAGAAATTCCAAAAACTCCCCACCCTAAAATATTATTCCATTTTTTGAAGGTCCAATTTTTCATTAAAAATAATTTTTGCAAATATAATAAAAGCCACCTAACTGCCCAAAGATGAATTTTTATTAAAAAGCCTTTCGGAAAATTCAAATGAGCTTAGTTTGAGTTGAAAAATACTCCGTAAAATTAAAATGAGCTTAGTTTGTGTTAAAAAACGCTTCGGAAGATTAAAATAAAGAAAGTTTTTAACAAAAAAGCTTTAAAATTATTAAAATATCAAAGGTAAGAGTTAAAATATGAAAAGTTGACAATAAAATAAGCGTAATTGGAGTTAAAAAGCCTTTCGGAGCATAAAAAAAATTGTTTTTCTTTGCATTAAAATTCAATAAAATGAACATTGAAGAGAAAATCAACCAGTCAGAAACGAGAATTTTTAAGGTTGTCTTTCCTAAAATCGCCAATCATCACCATACGATGTTTGGAGGAGCAATTATGGAAACGATGGTGGAGACGGCTTTCATCACTGCAACACGATTTGCCAGAAAACCTTTCGTCATTGTAGGGAGCGACCAGACTCAATTTCTAAAACCTATCCCAGAGAGTGGATTAGCAGAATTCGTAGGGCGAATAAAATCCATAGGAAACACCAGTTTAAAGGTGGAAGTTCAGGTTTTTTCAGAAGAAATGTATACTGACAAAAGAGAGCTTTCGGCAGTGGGGGTGCTGAGTTTAGTGGCATTAGATGAAAATAAAACCCCAACGCCCATTATAGAGAAATAAAAAAACGAAAGTGATTTGAGAATTATTCCCGAATCACCTTTATTCTTCCATCTTGCCACACGCGAATGACAGAAGAGCCTTTCCACTGGGATTTTTGCTCCCGATTTTCCTCCGCAATGGCATCTACTTGTTTAATGAGCAGAGGGGATATTTCAGAAAAACTCATGGGGCTTTTTTCTCCGCTGAAATTGGCAGAAGTAGAAACAATGGGGCGATTGAGTTTTGTAATCAGCTTTTTACAAAATAAATCTTTTACCAAACGAATACCGATGCTCCCATCTTCAGCAAGAAGTTCTTTCGGAAGTCCTCTGGGGTTATCATAAACAATGGTAACGGGCTTTTCACTTAAATCCATAATCTCCCATGCCATAGGAGGCACATCTACTAAATCTTGTAAGTGTTTTTCACTTTCTACTAAAATAATAGGAGATTTTTTTGCATCTCGTTTTTTGATGTCAAAAATCTTCTGTATTGCTTGGGGGTTCGTAGCATCACAACCAATCCCCCAAATGGTATCGGTAGGATAAAGAATTACTCCACCTGTTTTGAGGGTTTCTATCAATAGTTCCATCAGTCTTACGGTTTATATTTAGATTGGTTAAATATTTCAGTAGCATTCTTAGTTAAAAATTCAGATAATGTAGTTTCTGGTTTTTGAGTAAAAAAAGCTTTACTGATTTGCCAACCGATGAAAACACCCACTTGCGGAGAGGATTTTTGGTCTACCTCGGTATAAAATTTAGAGAAAGGAGCGATGGAGAGAAAACGCTCATAAAGTTGGGCATCATCACTAAAAAGCAAGTCTTGTTCTACAAAATAATTCCAAATATTACTCTCATTTGCTACTGCCCATTCTTGTTGTTCTTGAGTATAATTCATGATGAGATAATCAGGAGTTTTAGGCAAGAATGCTTTTTGGAGTGTTTTGATTTTACCACTAATGAGTATTTGGTCGATGAATTTACTTTCTTGTGTACTGTACAAAATAAAAGTTTCTGCGATAATTTCCGCTACTTTCGGAACGATATTTTTAGGAGTCATTGTCTTACGAAGATAGTGATCAATCCCGTCATAATAGGAATTCTTTTCTCCCATAAATGCAGAAATATCTATAAAAAGCATTTTATCCTCCGTTCGGAAAAATATAGGGTCTTTGATTCCTTGAAGGCTAGAAGAATATAGATAAACTTTAGGAGTTTTGAATTTTGGGAAATAATACCTTATCCTAGAAAACATTTCGGATAATTCCATTTCTAAGTTTATAGTTTTTATTTCTTTTATTGCATTTTTATAGATGTTGATTTCAGTGGTATCTTTTCTCCTCAAAAGATACTCTTCATCAGGGATATTTCCTTGAAACCAAGGATATTTAGTTTTGAAATCATTTAAGGAGACATTAGAACTAAAAAACTCTTCAGATATGTTAATGATTTTTACTTTTTCTGTGATTTTAATTTCTTTATCCCAGATGTTATCTGAATTTTTATTCTGACAAGACATTAAAATCACTCCAATCAAAGAAGAAAAAAGAATAATTTGAAATACTAATTTTATTTTTTTCATATTTAACTCATAATTAAAAAGGATAACCGATAGCGAAATTTACTGTTGGGTCAAGTGGTTTAAGATTAGAGATTACCCATCTATTTCCTTCGGATTTGTTGGGATTATACATTTTATAGGCAAAATCAAATCTGAAAGTAACATAGGCGATGTTAATTCTTAAACCGAAACCGCTGCCTATTCCCATTTGTTTATAAAACTTATTTAACTGAAATTTGCTTTCAGGTTCAGCTTCAGAGGAGATATTCCATGTATTTCCCATATCGGTAAATATCGCTCCATGAAACATATCATTCATTCTAAAACGGTATTCTACATTGGTGGTTAGTTTCATATCGCCCATCATATAAGTTCTGATATTTTCATCTAACTGAGAACCGCCAGGCCCTAAGCCTCCAAAACCTCTCCAAGCTCTTATATCGTTAGAACCGCCATTATAATAAGAACGAACAAACGGCATGGAAGAAGATTTTCCGTAAGGGAATCCTAAACCGATGAATTGTCTAAAAATTAAGCTTTGTTTTCCATCATTGAAGTTGATATATTTTCTGATGTCCAAATCTACTTTAGCAAATTGATAATAAGGAATTTTGAAAAAGCTGTTTTTCAAAGGATTTACAATGCCAGATTCTATATGTTTAGGTCCTAAAACTTTTTCTAAAAGAGAAAGGGCATTTCCCGCCATTTCAAATTTTGCATTAAAATAGAAAGGATGTTTATAATTTTTTTTGCCGATTTCATTGTAGATAAAATTATAATCCCAGCCTATAATTAAGGCATCTTGGGTCAGTCGGTCTTTATTGATAATAGATTGTCTAAATAGTGCAATTTTATGTTGGTCCGAAGTATTTAGGTTATTTTGGAAACTAACATCTTGCATAATCGCTCGAGAGACCACATCAGAATTAATATTTTTATTGTGAAAATCAGTAATTAAGGTAGGGGTTATATTTTGATAAAGTCCAAAGATATAATCGCGGATATGCTTATCATTAGGGAAAATATCATAATAATTATCCTTATTTCGGGTTTTGCTCAATTGAGTATTCAGCAGTGAAAAACGATGAGAAACCACATCATTCACATTAAGGTAATAATTAATCCCTCCATTAAAATTGACTCTTCCTAATCCGATATTATTCTGTATAGAAGCCCCCATAGATATAGCAGAAGAAGGAGAATATCTTCTTGGAATAATTTTATCGGTGCTAAAAGGAAGTAAAAATCTAGGGAATTTCAAACTAAGTTCCCCCGAAAACTCATAAGCATTGAAAAAATTATTGTTTTCATTTTTAGTACTTCCAACAATACCAGAAATACTTGCTCCGAAATTTTCTCCACCATGGAATATATTTCTGCTAGTAAATTCTACGGAAGGAGAAATTCCGAAATTTAATATTTGAGAATAATGAACATCGGTAGCGAGTTTTAGGTCGTATTTTTGCAATGGAATAAGGGTATAACTAAGGTTTAGAATTGTATCGTTTGGGTTGATTTTAGAGATAGGATTAGCATTGATGATGCTAAAGTTATTCAAGGCCAATAGATTTCTTCTAGTAAGGTCTAATCGGTTTTGATTATATATATCGCCTTTATTTACAGTGATGGCTCTCCAAATCGTTTTCCCTTTAAAAGAGTTATTTTTTTTCTTGATGGTTACATCTCCTATTTTCTCGGTAATATTGGTAGAGTCTGTAATGTTGGGTTTAATGATAATTTCAATCTTTCCAATAGTATGTTTTTTATAAGGCGTTCCCAAAGTATCCTTTTCTATTTCTAAAAAAAGTGGAACTTGTTTTCTGTTGTTAAGTGTGTCAGCGGTAAAGAAAACCTCTTCATTAGAAGCGTTGAATCCATAATATCCAGCTTCTCTCATCATTTCATTAATTCTTTTTATTTCATCTTCTAATTTTTTTTGGTCAAGGATATGTCCTTTTTTTATTTCGCTTTTAGAAATATTTTGTTCGTAAATTTTTCTAATATTATTATCATGGATAAGAAGATGGTAGTCACTAATGTAAGTCGGAGTATTATGAGTAATAATAAAATGGTTTTCAGCTTTTTTCTTTTTGGAGTTCAATGCTATATTATAGGTTACATGAGAATCCCAATAACCTCTGTATCCTAAATATCGTTTAATGGCATTAGCACTAGTGTGTGTTTTTGATGAATCTAAAATGATAGGAGCTTTTCCCAAGGTATGCATTATTCTGCTCCATATCATAGTTTTCCCTACAAATTCTGGATGTCCCATTTTTATAGCTAAGGAATCTCGCAGTTTTTGGGTTCTCATATTAGAAGGAAAATTCATGTATTCATTAAGTATGCTATCATATTTGGGATTAGCCCAATTATAAAGCCAAAGTCCCATAGGTATACCTAAAACATTTCTAGAATTAGGAGTCTGAGAAATATAGTTAGGAATGGAGTTTGAAAATAGAGCTTTATCCGTATATGTATATTTATTTTTTGTTAAAAGATATTCTCCTTCAGAAACTTTTTTGGTACTACATGAATAAAGAAATCCCAATATTATTGCAAAAATAGAGAGTTTATAGTACTTTTGGAAAAAAATATTAAAATGCTGACGAATCATACGGTAAAGATTTTAACTTCTTTGGATAAAAAAAAATTTAGACAAAAATACAATTTATTCTTGGTAGAGGGGAATAAAATTATTAAAGAATTGAGAAAATCTTCTTTTAAGGTAAAAGAAATTTTCAGTGTTAATCCTTCGGAGTTAGATTTTTCAGGAGTTATGGTTCATCAGATTACAGAAAGAGAGCTTCAGAAAATTAGTCTTTTACAGCATCCTAAAGATTCAGTTGCGGTTTGTGAACTTCAAGAGAATAAAAGTATAGAAGCTCCTATTCAGTTGGTTTTAGATAATATTCAAGACCCTGGTAATTTAGGGACGATTATCCGTCTGGCGGATTGGTTTGGGATTGAGCAGATTATTTGTTCTCCTGATAGCGTAGATGTTTATAATCCCAAGGTTATCCAAGCAACGATGGGGTCTTTTACGAGGGTAAATGTAGTTTATCAAGAGATAGAACAGCTTTTGGAAGAAGCCGATCGTCCTGTTTTTGGAACGGATATGGTCGGAAAAAATCTGTATTCAATAGATTTTCCTGAAAGATTTTATTTGATTTTAGGAAATGAAGGAAATGGAATC
The DNA here is from genome assembly GCA_963530615.1 of uncultured Flavobacteriaceae bacterium. Classification (GTDB taxonomy): domain Bacteria; phylum Bacteroidota; class Bacteroidia; order Flavobacteriales; family Weeksellaceae; genus JABCPE02. The sequence goes on along the minus strand of CAUSDX010000008.1, from coordinate 59,964 downwards.
CGTCCTATTATTAAGAAATTAGTATCCGATAATATTACAATTCCAAGATTCGGAAAATTGCAATCCACGGAAAGTCTAAATGTTTCCATGGCGGCTGGTATTATATTGGGGCAGATTTTTTCTCAAAAGTAAATTTAGTTTTTATATAATTCAGAGTAATATCCTTTTTTGTTTAGGAGTTCTTGATGTGTTCCCATTTCCACTACTTTTCCTTGATGCATCACGATGATTCTGTTTGCTTTTTTTATGGTAGATAGACGATGAGCGATAATGATTGAGGTTCTGTTTTGTGTTATTTTTTCAGTGGCTTTTTGAATGAGTTTTTCTGATTCATGGTCTATGGAAGAGGTTGCTTCATCTAAAATTAATATTTTAGGGTTAGTTAAATAAGCTCTTAAAAAAGATAATAATTGTCTTTGTCCTAATGAGATGGAAGCTCCTCTTTCGCTAACGATAAAGTCATACCCGTTAGGTAATTTTTCAATAAAATCATCAATGCCAATTTCCTTTGCGGCTGTTTTTACTTGATCCAAAGAAATATTTTTATTTCCTAATGTTAAATTTTCAAAGATGCTTCCATGGAAAAGAAAAACATCTTGAAGAACAACACCAATTTGTCCGCGTAGGTGATAAAGTTCATAATCATAAATATCAATATCATCTATCAGAATTTTTCCATTAGTAATATCATAGAGTCTTGTAATAAGGCTAATAATAGTAGATTTTCCAGCTCCTGTTGCTCCCACAATAGCGATGGTTTCCCCAGGTTTTACACTAAAACTAATACCTTTTAAAACTTGCTGTTTTTCATTATACGCAAACTTCACATTTTGAAATTCTATTTTTCCTTCTAAATTATTTTTTTTGATAAGTCCTAAATTCGGAGTTGAATTTTCATTTTCATCCATAATGTTTAGCACTCGCTCTGCTCCTACAAGTCCTCTTTGAATATTGTTAAATCTATCTGCAATCTGTCTTAAAGGTCTGACCAACAAAGAAATGAATCCAATGAAGGCAATAATATCTCCTACACTTGCATTTTGGTTAAAAATAGCATTAAAACCAGCGTAAAATAACACTATTCCAATGAAAAAAGAAGAAAGTAATTCCACTACAGGAAAAAATAAAGAGAAATAAAAAACAGTTTTTAAAAAGGCTTTTTTTAGCTCAATATTGATATGATTAAATTTTTCAAATTCAGCCTTCTCACGATTAAAAACTTGAATAAGAGACATTCCTGATAATCTTTCTTGTACAAAACTATTTTGGGATGAGGTTAAAATTCGTTCTGAAGTGAATGCAGATTTTAGTTTTTTTTGAAAAAATCTCGTGATGAAATACATCATAGGAAGCATCAAAATAACAATATAGCTTAGCTCAGCATTGACCATGAACATTGCAACTAATACTAAAATAACCCGCAATATATCTCCAAAAATCATTAAAAAACCATCGGTATACACTACAGCTATAGTTTCCACATCACCAATAGCACGAGTAACTAAATTGCCAATTGGAGTTTGGTCAAAAAAAGAAGTTTTGAAATGAATAAGTTTCTGATAAAGTCTCTCACGAATATCGCGAATTACATTTTGGGCAATGAAATTAGAAAAATAATAGAGTAAAACTTGTAAAAAAGTCTCTAAAATAACTAGACCTAAAAGAATATAGATATTCTGTATCAGATGTTCATTATTTTTTTCTTTGATAATAAAAACATCTACAATTTCTTTTGTGAAAATGGGACGATAAGTAGAGACTAAAGCTGCAAGAATGGAGATGATGAAAGTGAAAATAAACCATTTCTTGAACTTCATGCCTATTCCGAATAACCTTTTAACGATATTATTCATTGTAATTATATTGAGCATGTAAAATTAAGGTTTTCTCTTTATATGGTATAGAAATAAAGCATAAAAATATTTTTTTTGAAAAAAGTTTATAAAAAATTTGGATGGTAAAAAAAAAGTTGTATCTTTGCAAAACAATACCGCGGGGTGGAGCAGTAGGTAGCTCGTCGGGCTCATAACCCGAAGGTCGTCCGTTCGAGTCGGGCCCCCGCTACTAATTTTTGAGAGGATAATAAATGAAAGTTTATTATCCTTTTTTATTTGTTTTTATATTTTATAAAAAAAGCAACCTATCAGGTTGATTTTTTTTATAATTTTGGAGACTTAATTCTTATACATTTTCTATTAGAAAAATAGAGAATAGTTCAAAATAAAAATGATATAATCAAAATGGGATATAATTTAAATTTTACATCGGGAGCTTTGTTATATAAAGAAACTTCAATTTATATTGAAGCAGTACAAGATATTGAATCCTATTTAGAAGGACAAGAAAATATAAGTTATTTTGTCATTCCTACCAATTCAGAGTCATCAAAAAAGAAACTAAAACAAACTATTGACAAAAGATTAAAAAAACTCAATGTAGACTATCTAGAATTTTACAGAGAGATAGCTCATGAAAAAGATCAGAAAATTATTTTGTTTTTAGCACTTTGTAAACTTCACTCTATTCTTGTAGAATTTGCAATAGAAGTAGTTTATCAAAAATGGAAAATATATGATAATAAATTAGATACTTATGAATTTAGTTATTTTTTATCTAAAAAATTAGGAGATAAAGAATTTGACACAATTTCAGAAAAAACAAAATATAAGCTTTCTCAGATAGCAGTTTTAATATTTAAACAAGTAGGAATTTATGATTCTGAAAAAATTAATATGATAGAGCCAAGCAGAGGTTTAATAGACCTTATTGAAAAATATGATGATGGTTGGTTTTTTAATTGTTTAATGCTAAAAAGGTAATGGAAGAAACATCAAAAAAAATGAATGCTGTTTATGAATTATTATCCAAACAAGAATTCATAAATCCAGATACAGGATTGCTTTTTTTTCCTGTATATATTTACACATATTCTCCCATAGAGGAATTTGAAATGCGAGAGGAAATACTTAACTTAGATAAAAAGTTAAAACGCCCTTTCAATACGCTTAATAGTTTATTAATTAATCTATATTGTGAATTTATAAAATGGTTAGAGTCTCAGGAAATTTTTGGTAATACATTATTGAATGAAACATTTGATGCGGAGAGTAGAGATTATCAATCTAATTTATTTTATTTGATAAGTAAAGCGAATAGTGATGAGTTTATTGAGCATATAGGAGAAAAAATTAAGCATTATTTTAAAGTTAAGGGTGATGATAAAGTTTATCTATTGCTGAGTGGAATAGGAGAGATATATCCTTATCTGAGATTATCAGATTTTCTAAAAAAAATAGAAAAATATGTCCGTAATTATAAAATCATAGCATTTTATCCAGGTGAATTGAGAGATGATAAGTTTTTTTCATTATTTGGTGTGTCCGGTGATGAAAATATTTATAGAGTGAATCATTTAAATCCAATGTTAAAAATATGAAATTAGAAAACATCTACGAAAAAAATATTAATCGCCATATAGATCCTGCTGTTGTGGTAGGTAGTATGGAAGAAGAGCGAACAAAACAAGAAATAGAAGAATATGTTTTTACTAAGGATATTCTCCAAAATATATATAAATTTCTTGATGCTATAGTAAATAAAACCACAGGAAAAACAGGGATATGGATAAATGGATATTATGGAAGTGGTAAATCTCACTTTATTAAATACTTATTTTATTGTCTTAACCAAAATACCCGTCAGAGAGCTTTGCAACGCTATATAGAAGCGGTGAAAGATAGTGAGGATTTAGATGATTTTTCAGAAGTTACACCATCTAATGTTCTCAATATAGAGAAAAAAATTAGTGCGTCTGTCATAGATGAGATCATATTTAATATAGATGCAGTAGCAGAGATAGGAAATAAGAAAAGTGTTATCACAAGAGTATTATTACAGCAGTTAAATATTAAAAGAGGGTTCTATGGTTCTAATATCGCTTTTGCAATACTCATAGAAAAGCAATTACAGAAAAAAGGTTGCTTAGAAGCTTTCAGAGAGAGAGTTTCTAGTGTTTTTGATGTAGATTGGGAAGATAATAAAATCAGAGATTTACTGCATCTGCGTAAAGCTAAATTAATAGATATTGTAGCAGAATTTGATGAAAATATAGATAAAATTTCTCTCGCGGAGGCATTAAATGATAACCGGGAATATACGATAGAAGAGCTGATTTCTGAGTTTAAGGAGTATGTTGAAGAAAAAAGTACAGATGATTATAGACTCATTTTCTTAATGGATGAGGTTTCTCAATATATAGGAACCAATTCTTCTCTGCTTCTTAATTTACAAACTATTGTAGAAGGAGTAGGAATAAATTTAGGGCAAAAAGTATGGATTGTTTGTACAGCACAGCAAGATTTAAGTTCTTTGGTTAATCGTAATAAAGGAAAAGAAGATGGTTTTGGAAAGATTATGGGAAGGTTTGAAACTATGATCTCATTAGATTCACAAGACACTAAGTATATTACTCAAAAGAGACTTTTAGAAAAAAATGCGGAGGGAAGCAAAGCCTTAGTAGATTTTTATCAAAAAAATAAAGGTGGTATACAAAACCAGTTTGAATTTGCCCATTCTCTATATAAAAACTTTCAAGATGCGGAAGAATTTTATTTATCCTATCCTTTTGTTCCTTATCAGTTTAGATTGATTTCTGATGTTTTCCAGTCTTTCTCATCTATTGGTTTCGTAGGAGAAGGAATAAAAAATACTGAGAGATCTATTTTAGGGATTATCCACTTTACCGCCAAGAAGCAGAGCAAGCGAGAGTTTGGATATTTTATATCTTTTGATGATTTTTATAATGATCAGTTGAGTAAAAACCTTACCCATATGGCAAAATCTGTATTGGATAGAGCTTTGAATATTGATTTTGATGAGGACATCAGAGGTTTTGCTCATAGAGTAGCAAAAGCTTTGTTTATGATTTCTCATTTAGATGATTCTCTGAAGATTAATTTTCCTGCTACGGTAGAGAATCTTGCCCTTCTCTTGATTAATCATATTTCAGAAGTAAAGGTAGATATTGAAAAAAAGGTAGAAATAGTACTAAATCAGCTGATAAAAAGTAATATAATACAAGAAAGTGAAGGGAAATATAGATTTCTAAATAATGATGGTATTTTGGTAGCAAATATCATTGCAAATACCATTGTTCCAAGTAATGTAAATTTAAAATATTTTTATGACCAATTCATTCAAAAATTAATAAAACCTCAAAGTTCCTATAATCTTGGGAATAGAAACATAAAAGTAGGAATTTCCATAGATGACAAGGTAGAACTCCAAAACGGTGATATAGGAGTGAAGTTTGTGGTATTTGATGGGGATGAAATGAAAAGTGGTGTGATATCATCAAGTATTCGCCAAGAAGATTTGTATATAAATATCTTTGAATGGCTCAAACTTGATGAGAATAAAAGTTTCCTAAATGGCTTCTACAAATATGCTAAAACTGCTAAATTTTTAGATGATAACAAAAGTACAGCTACAGGGGAGAGAGTAAGAACCTTAGAGGATTTTGCTAATGATAATAATAGACTTTTATCAGAACTACAAGTGACATTTGAGAAAAAATTTTCGGAAACTTCTTATATTTCTCAACAGCAAATCAACAAAGCAAATACTATAGCGGTGACTATCCCATCACAGAGATACGCTCAGATGTTAGATAGACATGTTAAAGCGATCTATAATAAATATGAGTGGAGTAATAAATTTGCAAAAAATAATGAAGAATTAAGAAAAGCAACTTCTTCTACTCAAATAAATGGAGATCTGTATCAGTCTTCTATCGCAGAAGAAGATGTGAATACCACCATTTCGAGAAAATACGATAATAAAGTCAATCTTGTAGATCTGGTAAAATATTATGATAAAGCTCCTTATGGGTGGAAAGACATTGCTGTGTTAGATATTGTCTATAAGCTTGTGATTAAAAAACATAGAGCCTTTTATTATCTTAACGAAGAGCTGGATCCTAAAAAGTATTATGAATTGGCGATTAACAGTAGCTCCAGAGCTGGAATAGAGATCTGTTCTCCCAAAAAATATAACCAAGAAGAGATTAATGATTTTTGTACTGCGGTGCAAGATATTTTCTTAAGCATTAATCTTTCTCCTACCTTAGAGCCAAAACAGATTATTGAGACTTTCAAGAAAAATTTAGAAGAAATACTGATAGAGGTCAATACTGATAAAAAAGAATATGGAGGCTATCCTTTTTATGAGTGTATCAAAAATTACCATCTTGCCTTGAAATACATTATGGAAACAGGGACGAATGAAGGAATGATGCAGAAAGTGATTGCCCAAAAAGAAACTCTGAAACAGCAAAGAGATGAGTATGCTCAGATTAAGGATTTCATTATGGGTAATATCAGCAGGTATAACGATATCAAAGAGTTTCTACATCAAAATAAAAATAATTTAGAGAGATTAGGTGAGAAAGAGGAGCAGAGCTATGCTGAGCAGTATAAGGAGATTAAAAACTTTATGGAGACAGAAAAAAATCCTGCCTTACAGTTCCCTATAGTGCTGAAACAATATAGAACTCTCAAAAAAGCGATAGAAGATCTCATCAATGCTTTAAGAAATCAGGTCATAGAGATTTATACAAAAATCTTTGATGAGTTGGAAAATTCTATAGAAGAAAAAGAGGGAGTTGCGAAAAACATTATCCCAGAACGATCCGCATTTTTAGTGAAAATAGAAAACACCGAGAATTATAATGAGCTGGAAGTATGGGAAAGCAAAAGTACTGATTTTAGAGTGCAATACATAAAGACCATTGCAGAAGCGAAGGAAAGAATAAATGGGGATAAACCTGGGAAAACACTCATAAAAGAGGTGAATATTACCAGAAAAATATCAGGAAAAATCTTGACGACTCCAGAAGAGATAGATCAATTTTTATCGGGGTTAAGAAATAGCTTGATGGTAGAGTTAGGAAAAACAGATTCTAAAATCATATTAAAATAAAGGTCTGTTCTTACTTTCATGAGTTAAAAAGGAAACTTTAGCAGTTTCCTTTTTTTTATTTCCTGCTGTTATTCATTAAAAATTCTCCCTCCGATAGCCCCAACTGATTCCCCGTGAGAGTCTCGGAGCCTTCCGAAACCATCAATCAGATCTCAGCGAAAGAAAAAGACCCCTCCGAAGAATAAAAAGGATTTTCATCCCAGAAATCGGTATATATTTTTTATCTTTGCGAGAGTTTTTTTTGATAAAATTACCTTATGAATACCAACCAAATAAAATCATTTGCCAAGTCTGCCCGCATCAATCTCTGTGCTGCGGTAGAGCAGAAAATAAAATACTGGGGATTTCACGAAAACGGTGAGTCTTATGACCAGCCCATCGCCGTATCAGGGGGCTATACCTACCGCGGAGAGATTTATAATGATACCTACACGGTGGGGTATTGGCAGAGTCTCAAAGCACGGCTTTCAGCGGGGAAGGAAGCCTTTCAGGATACGGTAGAGGAGGCGGCCTATACATGGTTTAACCGCTTGATGGCGATAAAAATCTTGGAGAAGAATGGTTTTATTCCTCCTGTTCTTCGGTTCAGAGAAGGGAGCTTCATGCCGGAGATTCTTCAGCAGGCCAAGTCTGGTCAGCATAGCCTCACCCACTCGGGATATATTGCTAATTTACAGGAGGCTTTGGATCATCATAATGATGAGGTGGCATTTGCGATTCTCATCAAGAATTTTTGTGATAAAAACCCACTGCTTACCGAGGCCTTCGGTGGGGTGGATGATTATACGCAGATACTCCTTCCGCAGAATCTCCTCACGGAGGAGGGCTTTTTGGCGATGCTCAATGATGAGCAGTACATCAGCGAGGAAGACTACCGCGAGGTGGAGCTCATCGGTTGGCTCTACCAGTTCTACATCTCGGATAAGAAAGATGAGGTTTTTGCCAATAAAAAAGAAAAATTCCGCGAGGAGGATATTCCTGCCGCAACGCAGATTTTCACCCCAAGGTGGATTGTGAGCTACATGGTAGAGAACACCCTGGGTAAGGCATACATAGACTACGAGCCAGATACTGAACTGAAAGCCCAAATGAGATACCTCGTAGAAGACCAAAACTCCGCCTCCAAGCCTCTAATAGAAGACATCACAGAGCTGAGCCTCATAGACCCTGCGGCAGGTTCTGGGCATATCCTCGTGGTGGGGATGGAGTGGCTCTACCAGATGTATCTGGAGCAGGGCTACGCCCCGAAGGCTGCGGTACAGAGTATCTTAGAGCATAATCTCTATGGGCTGGATATAGATGAGCGTGCGGCACAGCTGGCAAGGTTTGCAGTATTGCTCAAAGGGGCACAGCTCTTAGAAAACCGCTTTGCAGGGGAGGGTAAAAACTTCCTGATGGGCAAGGACTTCCTCTTGCCGCATATCTATGCCTTCCCAGAGGCTTACAGCTTTACGGTGGCAGAGGTAGAAACCTTCACAGAGGGCAACCGCCACACAGAGGAGATTCTCAAAGTCTTAAGGCTTTTATATAACGGTAAAAACATAGGCTCTGCCTTGAAACTCTCCCTAAGCACAGAGGCACAAGACTACATTAAACAGCAGATAAAGGAGTGGGACCGCACCGCAAAAACAGCTGTAGAGAAAGAAGCCATCTATAAGCACCTACGCCCCTACCTACTCGTAGCCCTAAACCTTGCCCAGAAATACACCGCCGTAGCCGCAAACCCTCCCTACATGGGAAGTGCGAACATGAACGCCGAGCTGAAAAACTACTTAGAAAAACATTACCCCATGACCAAAGCAGATCTATTTGCCGTGTTTATGGAGAAAATGATAGAGATGACAAAGGATAATGCAAGAATGGGTTGTATTACAATGGAAGCTTGGATGTTCCTTTCTACTTATGAAAAGCTGAGACATTATATTTTAAATAAATATTCTATCGTTTCGCTTAGTCATTTTGGTTGGCACATCATAGGCATTGCTTTTGGGACTGCAATGCTTGTTTTAGAAAAGTCTAAGAATATAAAGATTGGGGAATATTCTTACCTTACTATTAATGATATGGATAGAGAAGCCAATGTGCCTTTAGTTTTTCCTAAAAAAGATAATGGAAGATATGCTCTGCTTCCTCAGGACCAGTTTGATAAGATACCTGGTAGCCCCATAGCCTACTGGGCGAGTGAGAAACTATTAGAAGCGTTTTCAAATGGAACGAAGATGAGTGATGTGGCAGATGTGAGACAAGGATTAGCGACAGCAGATAATGATAGATTTTTACGCTTATGGTGGGAGGTAGATAATGAAAAGATAAAATATGATAACGAAACCTTAGAAGATACCATAGATAACAGCTATAAATGGTATCCTTACAATAAAGGCGGAGCAAGAAGACAGTGGTTTGGAAATTATGATTATGTACTGAATTTTAATGAAGAAGCTCAGCTTATTCTATCCAAACAAGGAAATAAATTACCATCAAAACATTTATATTTCAAAGAGGCAATTACTTGGTCAAATATTATGAGTGGGGGATTTAGTATAAGGTATAGAGAAAAGGGAAGTGTTTTTGATGTATCAGGAATGTCAGCGTTTTTTGAGAATGGTCAAGATATTAAATATACTTTAGGTATAATCAGTAGTAAATTGTCTGATTATGTATTTAAAATTTTAAACCCTACAGTTAATCTTCAAGTAGGAGATTTTAAAAACTTTCCTGTAATAGAAGATGAGAAGATAAAAAATGAAATTATCCCTATAGTAGATGAATGTATCGCCATCTCTAAGTATGATTGGAACACCTTTGAGACGGCTTGGGACTTTACTATCAATCCACTTGTAAATATTGGAAAATATATTTATGGCTTTACCCAGAATAGTGAGGATTTAGAAAATATTTCATCCAACATAGCAGATGCTTATGAGAAATATAAACTATTTACCAATAGTCAATTTGCAAAACTTAAAGGAAATGAAGAAATCCTCAATGAGCGGTTTATCCATCTCTATGGCTTAGAGCAGGAACTGGATGCTACAGTGCCAGAAAAAGACATCACCATTGCCAAGATTTTTGATAAGGCAGAGGACATCAGCGAAGAGAGTAAAAACAACAAGTATTTCCTCACTAAGCAAGAGGTGGTGCAGCAGCTGCTCTCCTACCTCATCGGAGTGCTGATGGGCAGATACCGCTTAGACCGCGAAGGGGTGCAGATCACCCACCAAGCCACCTTAGAAGAGACCTCCGCTTACTCTGTGGCAGGACAGGAAGGGGACTTCACCTTCACAATGGATGATGACGGCATCATCCCAATGATGGGGGTAGAGTGTGGCTTCCCAGATGATGTGGTCAGACGCATAGAAGACCTGATAGAGAAAATCTGGGGAGATAAACAGGTGATTGCTAACCTGAACTTCATCAACGAGGCCTTGGGTATGCCGATGGAGAAGTGGCTCACAGAGGAGTTTTGGCCGTATCATCTTAAGAAATACAGCAAGAGACCCATCTACTGGCTCTTTTGCTCTAACCTGAAGAACCCGAAGAAGTCGGCCTTCCGAGTTTTGTGCTACATGCACCGCATGGATAGCTTCTCCCTTCAGCAGATCATCAGGCTCTACCTCCACCCACATCAGGAGCATCTCCGTACAGAGTATGAAGCCCTCAAAGAGCGAGAGGCTACCCTAGATAAGGCAGAGAAAAAACGCTTAGATACCCTGCCAAAGCTCCTCGCCGAGATAAAAGACTATGGAGAAAAGATAAAGAGCTATGCCAATCAGCAGATAGCCCTTGACCTGGATAATGGCGTGATGAGGAACTTTGCCATCTTCCAAGAAGTGCTTCCTTCTCTGAAATAGAGATGATGAAAATTCCCCCCCCCTTTAAAAGAGGGGGTGCCTTGCAGAGGCGGGGTGTTCTCTTTCTTTTGTCCTGAAACAAAAGAAAATACCCTCCACCTAATAGAAAATAAACAAAACGGAGTATAAAATATCTATGACCGAGTATAAAATAAGCGAGACGGAGCTGTATTTTTAGAAGAATGAGTGTAAAAAACACAAAACATAGTGTAAAATATCAAAAAACGAGTGGTATATTTAGAAGACCGAGTAGCAAAAACCAAAAATTTTAAGAATTTGATAAAAAATGATTATAGAAAAGATAAAAGAGAGATTTGATAAAGCAAAAAACGGAATCTTATTATTCTTTGATGCAGAAAAAGAATATGAAGAGGAGTTACTCTCCTATCAGGGAGAAGATTTCCGTGTATTGCTAGTAGATGAAAACTATTTCCGCATAAAATATGAAATAGAATATAAAAAGAAATCCGAAGAAAAAATTTTGGTTTATCACCGTTTTGCTGCTCCGAAAGATCGTGAGGGTTATATGGAATATCCATTGGCAAATTTGTTTTTTGCAGGGGCTTTATTGGAGATAGATGAGATTGCCGAGATGATGAATAATTACGGTATCTCTCTACACCATAAAGTCTTTATTCAGAATCTCCAAAAGTGGATCAAGCCGAAGAAATATCAGAGCCAGTTATTACCACTTTTAAGCCAAAAGCCCTTTGATGAGGAGGCATTGGCGAGGGGGGTGGTCTCTCTTATCTTGGAGGAGAAAAAAGTAGGAGCCAATAATTATAACGCCATCCGTGTTTTTGAGCTGATGAATGAGGGGGAGGAGCGATGGATTGCGAAGCAGAAGATTTTGCAAAATTTAGGCTTGGAGCAGGTATTGCTCAGACAGTTGAATTATCTTTTTAGTATTGATGTAGGAGATATTTCTTACCCTTCTCTGCGAAGTCTTTTCTTACAGCTAAAATATAATGCTATCATGATACATATCCCTGAGACTAAGTCGGGAGATAGCTATGCCAAATTGAAGTTATATGATTATGCCATGCAGACGAGGATTACTTGCTTTTTCCGAGATTGGCAAGATGACAAAAACAAGTCTAAAACCATGGAAGAGGTTTTAGAAAATCTTGGTATGGAGGTACAGCTGGATAAAATCATACAAGTCTATGGGGTAGAAGAGGAGTATGGACTGATGACAGATCAGATTTTAGAGAAAAAATTATATGCAGCACAAAATAATATTCAGATATCTCCTGATGAGATTATAGAGCGATATAGTTCCTGGCAAAATAATGCAGAAGATTATATAGGACAAGAAAAACAAGTGGAATTTATCCTCAATACAGCATTATTTTATAAGCTGAAAAAAAGTTACTCCGATTTTATATTTAATACGGCAGATGATTACCTCTCTCTTTATTCAGGAGAACTTTATCTATTGGATTATCATTACCGTAAGGCATTTATTTCTTATAAGGAAATGAAGGAGGAGGAGAAGGAACATTATTATGAAACCTTTAAGGAACTGAATAAAGTTTATGACCAGTATTTGATAGACCTCAACACGCCTTGGGTGAAGGAGATAGATAAGCATCAGTTTTCAATAAAAGAACTGAATATTGCTAAGCAGTATGATTTTTATAAGGATTTTATCGCTTCTTCTCAGAAGAAGAAAGTCGTAATCATATCCGATGCTTTTCGTTATGAATTAGCAAAAGATTTAGTAGATATGATGAGCCCAGATATTCATAATCAGATTACTTGCACGGCAATGCTCTCTGCGATGCCATCTTATACTAATTTAGGAATGAGTAATCTCTTACCAAATGATGGTATAAAGGCAGAAATATCCGAGGGGAATATAGATTATTCTATCTATAATATTAAGACAACCAGTTCTAACCGAGGAAAGATTTTGCATAAGGCGGAACCGAGCTCTGCAGTGATAGATTTTGCGACATTAAGTAAACTAAGTAGAGATGAGGGGCGAGATTTCTTCCGAGATAAGCAGATTGTTTATGTTTATCATAACTGGATGGATGCCATCGGTGATAGAAAAGTATCAGAATATTATACCTTTGAGTCTTCACAGCAGTGTATCACACAGCTCTATAACATTGTAAAGAAGCTTTATAATACCTTTAATATAGGTCAGGTATTTATTACGGCAGATCATGGATTTTTATTTAACTATAAAGAAATCTCGGAGGCGACTTCACAGCCATTCCCCGAGATGGAGCATATCTTAAAAGAGCATACGAGATTTGCGATTGTAAAAGATGATTTTACGCCTCATGATACTTATCGTTTTCCATTAGCGAATACGACGAATATCGAGACAGATGCTCAGGTAGTTATCCCTAAAACGATTAATAGATTTCAAAAGAAAGGAAATTTTGGAATGCAGTTCGTTCATGGAGGAGTATCTCTACAAGAGATCATTGTGCCTGTTTTGGAAGTAAAAAGAGTAAGTGGTTCTAATGCAGAGGAAGTCCCTTTTGTTAGAATAGATAAGAATAGTACTATTACATCATCCATTGTAAAACTAAAATTTTTACAGTCTGAACCTGTGGGAGAGATTTATAGACCTCATTATATTACACTAGGGATATATGATGTTGATGGAGAGCTATTATCCTCAGAAGTGAATGTGGAATTTAGCCAAACCTCTAATAGCCCTACGGAGAGAAACTATGAAATCAGATTAGAAATGCTCCAGAGAGCATCTCAGCATAAAATAGGGTTTCTAAGAGCTTATAAATTTAAGGATAAAGAAAAACTAAATGTGATATTCAATGATACGATGAGAATCAATATTTTAGAGTTAGATGATTTTTAATGGAGTTGATCTATATACTTAATGAAAAACTTACAATATATAAAAAACAAGACATAATGAATACACTAAATGATAAAATAATAGAGCGATTTCCAGGAAAAGTGGTAAGAAAAGATCTCACGAAGTTCCTAAAAGGGAATGCTGTAGTCCCTTCTTATGTATTGGAATATTTATTGGGACAGCATTGTTCTTCTAATGATGAAGAAATCATCAAAGAAGGGATTATAAAGGTGAAAAATATTATAGAAGAGAACTTTGTACACCGTGATCAAGCAGAGATCGTAAAATCTAAAATAAGAGAGAGAGGAGCATATAGAATTATAGATAAACTCTCTGTAAAACTTAATGATAGGCTTAACCGATATGAAGCTAATTTTACCAATTTAGGGCTGAATAAAGTACCAATTAATTCAATGTTTGTTACGGATAATCCTAAACTTCTTTCGGAAGGAGTTTGGTGTTTGATTACAGTGGGGTATGCGCTAGTGGATGATGAAAAAACACTTCCTTGGAATATTAAAGAGTTGAAACCTATACAAATTTCTAATATAAAATTTGATGAGCGGGAGGAGTTTTCATTATTTGATGAGTATATTGCCCAGCGGGAGGAGTTTTCATTAGAAGAATGGATGGATTTACTGCTACAAAGTATGGGGCTAAATCCTGAGGGGTTTTATGAGCGGTCTAAGTTAATACAGCTTAGTAGGCTTATTCCGTTTGCTGAAAATAATTATAATATGATAGAGCTTGGCCCCAAGGGAACAGGTAAATCACATATATTTTCAGAATTATCTCCACATGGTATTTTGTTATCAGGAGGAGAGGTCTCAAAGGCAAAACTTTTTGTGAATAATGCGACGGGGAATATAGGTTTAGTAGGATATTGGGATGTAGTGGCTTATGATGAATTTGCAGGGAAATCAAGAAAAGTAGAAAGTGGCCTAGTGGATATTATGAAAAATTACATGGCTAATAAATCTTTTTCTAGGGGGACAGAGGTAATATATGCAGAAGCATCTATGGTCTTCGTGGGAAATACCGACCGTAGTGTAGGGAGTATGATGAAACACGCAGATTTGTTTATTTCTCTTCCTAAAGCATATTATGATACTGCATTTTTAGATAGAATGCATATGTATATACCAGGCTGGGAAGTTTCAAAATTACGAAATGAGTTATTCACGGAAGATTTTGGATTCGTGGTTGATTATTTAGCAGAAATATTAAGATTCTTAAGAAGGAAAGATTTTGCTAAATCATATACTGAATATTTTACCCTTTCAGAGACTATATCTACACGAGATAAAACAGGAATTGAAAAAACATTTTCAGGGTTGGTGAAGATACTTTTTCCTAATGGTAAATTTAGCAAAGAAGAGGCAAAAATGATGTTAGATTTTGCAATAGAGGGAAGAAAGAGAGTAAAACTTCAACTCCAAAAAATGGATGAAACCTTTAAAGATGATATTGTAAAATTTGAGTATTTTGATAAAGAAGGTAATCTGTATACGGTAGATACATTAGAAGAAATAGAATATGGAGCATATGAAGATGATGATAAGGGGGGATTTTTAGCTCCTATCGCGAATAATAATGATACCTCAAAAAATGAAGAAAATCAAGAAGAAGATGATTCTACTCAAAAAGATTTATTTACTTTCACTAAAAATATAAGGGAAAATCAAATTAATATTTCATATGAAAAGCTCTTTGGACAATATTTAGCAGGAAGTAATTATTTTGAAATACAAGAACCTTATATCAGAATGCCTTACCAATTCCGTAATTTTATAGAGTTATGCTCTTTGATATATCAAAAAAATATATTAGCTGATTATATAAAGATACACCTGATCACTCATTATGATGAGGAGTATAAAGAAGGTAGTATTCAAAACTTTACTGAAATTGCAGAATCTTTATCAGAGCTTGGCATTGAGTTTTCTTATGAGTTTAGTGAAACAGCTCATGATAGATATATCAATTGTGATAATGGATGGAGAATCATATTGGGAAGAGGATTAGATATTTGGCAAAGAACTAATGGAAGATGGGATATCGCAGAGATATTACAAGAAAAAAGAAAATGTAAAGCTTTTGATATTGTAGTTGTCAAATAGTATAGCATATTTATTTTCAATAAAAAATATCAGTAGCAAGAATACAAGCTAATAGTAATAGTGCTTATGAAAATGATATATATAGGTTTTGAATCAGAGTATTTCAGAATCTGATAAAAGTATAGTTGAAAATTTACCAGACGGTGGTATTGTTTTAAAGGGAACAATAAAATTGATAAATATAAAAACACAAGTTCAAATTACAAAAGAAACATTTGCTGTTGTTATAGAATCTTAAAATTTTATATATGAGATAAACGCTAAAATAATTTGTTTTAGCGTTTATCTTTAATTAAAGTCCTTACTAAAAGTATCGTTGAGAGTTTAATAGCCCACTGAAAGCATTACGGAAGGCTGATAGAAGCTGTTGGAGGGAATAAATTAATATATTTATTTTCCAATTTTAATTAGTCATTTTTCCTTACTCTTTTTTATTACCTTTGCCTTGTGCAAATACTACAAGAACATTTAGAGGAATTGGAGTTTCCAAAGTTATTGGAAGAAATTGCTCCTAATGCTTACTCTCCTAAGGTTTCGGAGAAGATTTTATCTATTTTTCCTATAGAGAGAGAGGGGGCAGAGTTATCGTTAAAGAAAACATCAGAATTTTTAAGCTCTTATGAGAGTGAAAATGTGATTCCGTTTGATGAATATGAGGATATAGAGGAAGAAATCCAGCGAATGATGATAGAAAATTATCGTTTAGAGGCATCATCATTTTTTAAGATTCGTAAAATCACGGAGCAGGTGGGTAGGCTTCAGGCTTTTTTTGCAAAGTTTGAGGAACAGTTTCCTCATTTAGCAGAGGCGGTGAGGTATTTGGATTTTAGGAAGGAGATTATTGATAAAATTTCTTTGGTTTTTAATCGTTTCGGTGATGTTAAGAATGATGCTTCTCCTTTGTTGAAAGAGATTAGGG
This sequence comes from uncultured Flavobacteriaceae bacterium, assembly GCA_963530615.1. GTDB lineage: Bacteria > Bacteroidota > Bacteroidia > Flavobacteriales > Weeksellaceae > JABCPE02. The sequence continues at coordinate 43,257 of CAUSDX010000008.1, read as the reverse complement.
AGGAGATTGCTACTTCAAAGAGAATGATTCAGGAGAATTTTAATAAGTCTTTGAATTATTATGCTCAGCAAGATTTTTTAGATGAAATCCGCGAGAGTATCATTGATGATCAAAGGGTTTTGGCGGTGAAGTCAGGGTTTAAGAAGAGAGTTTCGGGGAGAGTTTTGAGTGTTTCTAAAACGGGTTCTATTACTTATATTCAGCCAGAAAGTGTGGTAAAGCATTATTACCAGCTCCGAGAGAGTGAGGAGGCAGAAAAAAGAGAAATAGACCGCATTTTAAGAAAACTGACGGCAGATATTTCTGTTTTTAAGCCTCAATTAGCAGATTATCAGGATTACATTTTTGACCTTGACCTGACAAGAGCGAAGTCCAAGTTTGCGGAGAGAGTAGGAGGTATTATGCCGAAGATTAACCAGCATAAATCTCTTAAATTGGTTCAGGCTTTTCATCCTTTGCTTTGGATAAAGAATAAAGAAGAGAATAAGGAGATTTTTCCGCAGAGCTTTGAACTTTCAGAGGAAAACCGAATTATCTGTATCTCGGGGCCTAATGCGGGTGGGAAATCTATCACCTTGAAAACATTAGGGCTTCTTCAGGTGATGCTTCAGTCAGGGATTTTAGTGCCTGTGCATCATAGAAGTGAGATGTTTTTCTTTGATAAATTGATGACGGATATTGGCGATAATCAGTCCATTGAGAATCATCTTTCTACTTATTCTTCTCGTTTGAGGAAGATGAGTAGGATAGTCCGTGAAGCCGATGAAAATACCTTGCTTTTGATTGATGAATTTGGGACAGGTTCAGATCCTGAATTAGGAGGAGCTTTGGCAGAATCATTCTTGGAGTTTTTTTATGAGAAGAAAAGTTTTGCCATTATTACGACCCATTATACGAATATAAAATTGAGGGTGGAGCAACTGCCTCATGCACAAAATGCAGCGATGCTTTTTGATGAAGAAACTCTTGAACCGATGTATAAATTAGAAATCGGTCAGGCAGGGAGTTCCTTTACTTTTGAGGTGGCAGAGAAGAATAACATTCCAAGATTTATTATTCACTCTGCGAAGAAAAAGGTAGAAAAAGATGTGGTGAATCTGGATAAAACGATTGTGAAACTGCAACAAGAGAAGTTTGAGGTAGAAAAATTAAAGTCAGATTTAGCAGAAAAAAGAGAGTCTACTCAGAATAAGAAAGAGAATTTACAGAAACTCAATGAGCAATTACAACATAAACTCTATAATTTCCAAAAACTTTATGAAGAGGAGTATAGAAAATTGCAGTTTGGTACTAAAATAGAAGCATTCATAGAGAGTTATGTCAAAGGAAAATCACGAAAGGAAGTGGTGAAGGATTTTGTGAAGATTTTGGAACAGGAAAAATTCAAAAAATCACAAGATTTGGATAAAATTTCCACCGAAAAATTAAAGGTAATTAAGAAAAAAGTAACTCAGGAGCTGAAGAAAGAAAATGTAATTCAAAATATTACAGAAACAGAAGAAAAACTAAAAGAGCAACGAAGAAAAGAAAGAGCTGTCTGGCTAAAAGTAGGACAGCGTGTGCGTATTATAGGAAGTACAAGCATAGGTACTATAGAAACGATAGATGTGAAAAATAATAAAGTTACTCTTAATTATGGAATTTTTAAGACGCAAATTAGTGCTGATGAAATAGAAAGAGTATAATGGCATAGTATAAAAATTAAAAAGATGACTTGGACAGAAGTTTTAGAACCGATAAAAAATACAGAATACTTTACGGAGCTTTGGCAAAAGATAAAAAATGAATATCGGGAATCTCAATGTTTTCCACCTAAAAATCAAATTTTTAGAGCATTAGAACTTACTCCGTTTGAGGAAGTAAAAGTCGTGATTATTGGTCAAGACCCTTATCATAATCATCATCAAGCGAATGGTTTGTGCTTTTCGGTGTCCAATCAAGTATCTGCACCACCTTCTTTAAAGAATATTTTTAAGGAATTAGAAAGTGATTTAGGGATTGTTAGAGAATCTAATGAATTAGATGATTGGGCAAAGCAAGGTGTTTTAATGCTTAATGCGACGCTTACGGTGAGGGCTCATGAGCCTAATTCTCATAAGAATTTAGGATGGGAGGTTTTTACGGATTATATTATTCGCCAAATTTCAGAAAGAAAGGAAAATATAGTTTTTGTACTTTGGGGAGCTTTTGCTCAGAAGAAAATACATTTGATTGATATAAAAAAGCATTGTATTTTACAATCGGCACATCCATCACCTTTTTCAGTACATAGAGGTTTCTTTGGCAGTCGTCCATTTTCTAAAATTAACCAATATTTATCAGATAAAGGAAAAGATTTAATAGAGTGGTAAGTATTTATTTAATAGAATAAAGTTGGTTTAAGTAGTTTTAGCAAGATAAAAAAGTTAAATTTATTATAAATTATATTGGTAAGATGAAAATTCTAAAAGAAGTTAGCGATTGGCTTCATTTTTTTATACGAGATTATTTTCACGATGGTTTTGTGCTATCAGCTCAGATATTTTTTAAGTTTATTTTATTGGCTTTGGCTATTATTCTTTTAGATTTTATTGTAAGAAAGATAGTAGAGTATATACTAAGGTATATATCAGTAAAGCAGAAGAATAGATGGATTCAGGCACTAATAGAAACGGAGGTACATGTTTCTTTTATCCGTTTTTTGCCATGGGTTTTTGCAGATTTTTTTATAGAAGAGGTGTTTTGGAGGCATCCTAAAAGTTATCTTATTCTACATTTTATGATAGCTTGTATAGGAGGTTATGTATTGATAAAATTGGTGGATAAGTTGCTGAAATCCGTAGAGCGGTATTATGTTCTAACGAATAATCAATACCGAGTAACGGCATTTAGGGCTATTTATGACACCATGAAATTGCTGGGGTATATTATCGTTGCTATCTTTTTAATTTCTAAAATTTTAGGTGTAGAAGTTGCAGGTATTTTAGGATATGTAGGAGCTTTTACGGCTTTATTATTATTGGTATTTAGAGATACTATTTTAGGATTGGTAACGGGGATTCATGTTTCAGTATCCAAGAATTTGAAGGTAGGAGATTGGGTCGGTATTAAAAAATATGATATAGAGGGTAATATCAAAGAAATTAATCTTTTAACGACCAAGATTCTTAATTTTGATAAGACAATATCTACTATTCCTACTTATGATTTACTTAGTACGGAGATTAAAAATATACAAGTGATGTATGACGGAAATCAAAAAAGAATAAAAAGGTCTATATATTTTAATATTAAATCCTTTAAGTTTATAAATGATGAACTTTATGAACGCTTACGAGATATAAATTTGATTTCTGAATATTTGGAAAATCGTTATCAAGAAATTAAGAGAGAACGAGAAAGTTTAATAAATGGACAGCATATGATTAATGGTAGACAATTGACGAATATTGGAGTTTTTAGAAATTATACGCTGAGTTATCTTAAAAATAATCCTAATGTTTCACAAAAGGATTTACTTTTAGTTAGACAAATGGAAATTACTCCTCAAGGTATGCCCTTGGAGATTTATTGTTTTGCGAATAAATCAGGAATGGAGGATTATGAGCAGATTCAAGCAGATATTTTTGACCATATTTTGACAGCTGCTGCAGAGTTTGATTTGGAGGTAATGCAGATGACTTTTAAGTAAAAAACCAATTTAATCATAAAAAATAACAAATAAAAATGATAGAAGATAAAAGATTATATTTGATAGATGCTTATGCAATGATTTTTCGGGGGTATTATGCATTTATTAAAAATCCGAGATTAACCAGTAAGGGACTTGATACATCAGCTATTTTTGGATTTACAAATTCTTTAATAGAGCTAATAAAAAGAGAAAAACCAAGTCATTTGGCAGTAGTTTTTGATGTAGGAAAAGCAAGTGTAAGAACGGAAGATTTCGCAGAGTATAAAGCAAATAGAGCGGAAACTCCTGAGGCTATAAAGGTAGCAGTTCCTTACATACACAGAATATTGGAAAACATGCATATTCCTATCCTTGGAGTGGAGGGATATGAAGCTGATGATGTGATAGGGACGATTGCAGTAAAAGCAGAAAAGCAAGATTTTCAAGTGTTTATGGTAACACCAGATAAAGATTTTGCTCAATTGGTTACGGATAAAATTAAAATTTATAAGCCTGCATCAAAAGGGAGTGATATTGAAATTTTAGGAGTACCAGAGGTTTTAGAAAAATATGAGATAGAAAATCCAAAACAAGTTATAGATTTCCTTGGAATGATGGGGGATTCAGTAGATAATATTCCTGGATTGGAGGGAGTGGGGGAGAAAACTGCTAAAAAATTTTTGAAGGAATTTGGTTCTATGGAAAATCTTTTAGCAAATACAGATAAACTTAAAGGAAAGCTTAAAGAAAAAATAGAGGCTTCAGCTGAGAGAGGTTTACTTTCTAAAAAATTGGCAACGATTTTAATAGATGCTCCGATAGATTTTGAATATGAAAAATATCATTTAGAAAGACCAGATTTTGACAAATTGAAGGATATTTTTGAAGAGATAGAATTCAGGAGGTTATATGATAATTTAGTTAAAATTTTTGATTATCAAGAAGTAAAAATAGAGAATAAAGATTTTGAAATCTCTAAAAAGAAGGAAGAAACTCCAAGGCAATTGGATTTATTTTCTGAATTAGGGGAAGATTTATCATCTCAAAAATTAAATATTGAAAATACGGATAAAGTTTATCAGTACATAAATTCTCCTAAGGCACAGAGGGTTTTGGTGGAGAATTTATTGAGTCAAAAAGCAGTTTGTTTTGATACAGAAACGACCTCTTTGGAAGAGACAGAGGCGGAACTTATAGGGTTGAGTTTTAGCTATAAAAAAGGATTAGCCTATTATATTCCTATTTCTGAAAATCAAGAAGAAGCTAAGAAAACTTTAGAAATTTTCCGACCATTTTTTGAAGAAAAAAATATACTTAAAATAGCTCATAATATTAAATATGATTATAAAGTATTGAAAAATTATGATATAGAGGTACAAGGAGCTATTTTTGATACTATGATTGCTCACTATCTGATTAATCCAGATATGAAGCATGGAATGGATTATTTATCAGAAATATATCTTAATTATACTCCTATTTCAATAGAAAGTTTAATCGGTAAAAAAGGAAAAAACCAAGGGAATTTGCGTTCGGTTTCATTGAAGCAGCAAACCGATTATGCAGCAGAAGATGCAGATGTAACATTTCAACTTTATGAGATTTTTGAGCAAAAATTAAAAGAAGAAAATATAGAAAATCTTTTTTATCGGATAGAAATGCCATTAATGAAAGTTTTGGCAAAAATGGAATTGGTAGGAATTTCTTTAGATAAAGAATGTTTGAAAAAAGAAAGTTTGGAATTAGAGAATGATTTAAAGAATTTAGAAAAGAAAATATTTGAATTTTCAGAGGAGGAATTTAATTTGAATTCACCCAAACAGCTTGGAGAAATTTTATTTGAAAAATTAAAACTAGACGCAAAAGCAAAGAAAACAAAAACGGGACAATATTCAACATCGGAAGAAGTTTTACAAAAATTAGAATCAAAACATGAAATCATTAAGCATATTTTAGAATATAGGACTTATCAAAAATTAAAATCTACTTATGTAGATGCTTTGCCGATGCAAGTGAATGAAAAAACAGGTAGAATTCATACCAATTTTATGCAAACTGTAGCGGCTACAGGAAGATTGTCCAGTGTAAATCCCAATTTACAAAATATTCCTATTAGAACATTACGAGGGCAACAAGTTCGTGCGGCGTTTATAGCATCAGAGGGTAAAAAAATTATTTCAGCAGACTATTCTCAAATAGAGTTAAGACTTATTGCTGAGATTTCTGGAGAAAAAAACATGATAGAGGCATTCCAAAAAGGAGAGGATATTCATGCTTCTACAGCTGCAAAGTTATTTAATATACCTCTAAACGCAGTTACAAAATTGCAACGAAGTCAAGCAAAAACTGTGAATTTTGGAATTATCTATGGTGTTTCTTCATTTGGATTGAGTGAGCAAACAGGTCTTTCTCGTACAGAAGCAAAACAGATGATAGATGCTTATTTTGAAACTTATCCTCGTTTAAAAGAGTATATGAACGAACAAATTATGACGGCAAGGAAAAATGGATATGTAGAAACTATTTTGGGAAGAAAACGATATTTGAAGGATATTAATTCGGCTAATTTTGTAGTGAAAGGTCATGCTGAAAGAAATGCTATCAATGCACCAATACAAGGTTCAGCAGCTGATATTATTAAATTAGCGATGATAAATATAGACCGAGAATTAGAAAATCAGAAAATGGAAACAAAGATGCTTTTGCAAGTGCATGATGAATTAATTTTTGAAACTTCAATAGATGAGATAGAAACTGCAAAAATATTGATTAAAACTCAGATGGAAACAGCATATGCTACTCAAGTTCCATTACTTACGGAAGTAGGCGTTGCTGATAATTGGTTAGATGCACATTAATATGAAATTTCTTATTATTATTCCTGCTTATAATGAAGAAGAGAGCATCTTGTCTTGTTTGAAATCTATTGAAAATCAAAGTTTTCAGGATTTTTATTGTGTTATAGTAAATGATAATTCTACCGATAATACTGGTAAAATAGTATCAAGGTTTATTGAAGGCAAAAATAGATTTTCTTTATTAGAAAGGAAAGAAAATTTGCATTTAGAAAATACTCATTCTCCTGGAGCAAAGGTTATTAGGGCTTTTAATTTTGGTCTGAATAGTCAAGATTTAAGAGATTTTGATATTATTTGCAAATTTGATGCAGATATTATTTTTCCTACCTATTATTTGGAAGAAATCAATAAAGTGTATGAAAAAAATCCTAAGGTAGGCATGGCTTCTGGGCTGGTTTATATTGAAAAAAATAATCAGTGGCAATTTGAGAATTTGTCTTCAAAAAATCATGTCAGAGGGCCTATAAAATCTTATAGAAAGTCTTGTTTTATGGAGATGGGAGGGCTGAAAGAAATTTTGGGCTGGGATAATATAGATGTCATGTTGTGTAAAATGTATGAATTTGAAACTTTAACGCTCAAAAAATTATGGGTAAAACATTTAAGACCGACAGCTTATAAATACAAAAATCAAAAGGCAGAAAAATTAGGAGAATATTTTTATAATATAGGTTTGAGTTTTCCTTTAGCTGTAATTTCTTCATTGAAATCTTCATTTAGAAATAAATCATTTTTAGAGTTTTTCATTACGATGAGAGTATTTTCTAAACAAAATTCTCCGAGAATATTGACAAAAAAGGAAATACAGTTTATTAGAAATTTGAGATGGCAGGAGATGTATAGAAAATGGAAATTATTTTAGATAATTGATGAAAAAAATAGCTTATATAGAGTTAGACACTCATGCTGAAATTGCTGGGAATTTTTTGGAATTGATGAAAAATTCACAGAAAATTTCAGTAGATTATTATTTTTCTGAAAAAATATTAAATCTATTAGGGAAAAAGGAAAAGCAGAATATTTATCAAGTTTCTAAAAATAATTTGTTAGAGTTGTTAAAAAATAAATCTTATGATTTAGTGATTATTGGCACGGCACATCGTTATTTTAATATCTTTTTAAAAATTTCGAAGTTTTTTCCAATAGCAATTATCGGTCATAATCTCAATTTCATTCAAGCATCAGAATGGGATTTGCTGAAAAGTATTTTTAGGAAGGATAGAATATTTAGATTGAAATTATTTTTAAAAGAAGGATTATTATATAAGAGAAAAATTTATCAAAAGGCTCATAAAATATTTGTTTTAGATAAGAATTTGGCTTCGGGTGATTTTGTGTATTTGCCTTTGTTTTTTAATGAATATTGGGGATATTTAGATAAAGATTATTTGAAAATCGTAATACCAGGGACGGTATCTCAAGGTCGGAGAGATTACTTTAAGGTTATAGAAGAGCTAAAAGAGCTAAAGTGTGAACAAAATATAGAAGTAGTATTTTTAGGAAAGGCAGAGGATAAAGAGCTGGAAGCAATAATAAAATTGGAAGCAATACTAAAGTATAATTCAAAAATTAGACTTGTTTATTTTACAGAAAAAGTATCTCAAAATGTTTTTGATGAAGAGATTAAAAATGCAGATATTTTGTATTGTCCTATTCAGATGGATACAGAGTTTTTTAGCATAAGAGAGATATATGGGAGAACTAAAATAAGCGGGAATATAGGAGATGCCATAAAATTTGGCAAAAAAATCTATTTACCGAAAACTTATCAAGCAAATTATTTTTTTGTGGAAAATAAGAATTTATCATTTGCGGAAATACTAATGAAAAATCATAAAACAGAGGTTAAAAATTGGCAAAAATTTGAAAAAGAGTTGGTTTTGTCAGAAATAGAAAAAATATTATTATCTTCGTAAAAAACTTAAAAACAAAATGAACGATTATAAAAAAACATCGGCAATAGCTCTGTTGCCTTTTTTAGTATTTATTATTGTATTTTTAGGAAGTGGAATTGCATTGGGAGATTTTTATGCTTTTCCAGCACCTGTAGCGGCATTATGTGGTGTATTGGTTGCTTTTTTACTCCCTAAATCTACTTTTAAGAAGAAAATAGAATATTTTTTAATGGGTTGTGGAGATAAGAATATTTTGACGATGGGTGTTATTTACTTATTAGCAGGAGCTTTTGCTACGGTTTCTAAATCTATTGGGAGTGTAGAAGCGATTGTTAATTTAGGCATAAAATATCTTTCTGCAGAGTATATTTTGGTGGGAGTATTTTTAATAGCATCGTTTTTATCAGCTTCTTCTGGGACATCTGTGGGGACAATCGTTTCGCTTTCTCCTATTGCTTTTGGATTAGCCAATTCTTTTGGGATAGATGTGAATATGGTAGGTGCGGCTTTACTTTGTGGAGCAATGTTTGGAGATAATTTATCCTTTATTTCAGATACTACAATTGCTGCTACTCAAACTATGGGATGTGAGATGAAAGATAAATTCAAGGAAAATATTAAGATTGCATTTCCTGCCTTTTTATTGTCGGCAATAGTTTTTATTTATTTAGGAAGTAATACCAATACAATATCTGCAAATTATCAAGAAATTGGCGAAACTTCCATGATATTAATATTTCCGTATTTGTTGGTTATTCTTTTGGCAATGCTGGGAGTGAATGTTTTTTCGGTTTTAATTTTCGGGATTTTATCGAGTGGGTTGGTAGGAATTTTTGAATCTTCATTATCTTGGTTAGATTTTTCAAAGAAAATTTATGATGGCTTTTTAGGAATGAATGATGTATTCGTTTTGGCGATTTTTACGGGAGGAATTTCGGGGATTGTGGAAAAACTGGGCGGAATTGATTTATTATTAAGCAAAATAAAAACCTTTGCTAAAGGACAAAAATCAGCTTATTTAGGAATTGCATCATTGGTGTCCTTATCAGATGCAGCTATAGCCAATAACACGATAGCGATTATTTTAACAGGAAAGGTAGCGAAAAAAATTTCGGATGATCATAAACTTAATCTTAAGTTATCAGCATCTATTCTGGATATTTTTTCATGCATTGTGCAAGGATTGATTCCTTATGGAGCTCAGATTTTAGTACTAATGGAGCTTAGTGGGAATCAGGTGGATTATTTTGAAATGATAAAGAATACTTGGTATATTTATTTTTTGCTTGTTTTTGCAATTATTTCCATTGTATTTCAAGGAAATAAAAAAAGAAATTAAGAATGCGAAGTGCTTTTTTGTTTTTTATTATAATCATAGGAGCGTTTAGATTAAATGCTCAAAGAGATAGTATTTTCATTTCAGCGGAATGGAATGGTAAAAGACAAATTAATGTACAGCAAAAAATTATTTATTATAATCTTCAAAATCAAGATTTAGAGCAAATTAAATTATTAAACTGGGGAGCTGCATATCAAAATAAAAAAACACCATTGGCCAAAAGAAAACTGGAAGATGGATGGACACATATGCACTTTGCAAAAGAGGAGCAGTTGGGAAAAATATCTGCCTTAAAAATAAGTGATAATAAAGGTTATTTTGATGAAATAAATGAAAGTAAAGAAAATATTTATTTACCGATTTCTCTGAAAAAAGGGGAGAGAAAGGAGATTTATTTGACTTATCAAATCACTTTACCCGATAAGAAAATCACAGGATATGGGTATGGTAAGGATGACTTGCAGTTCAAGTATTTTTTCATTGTTCCTGATTCATTTGAAGATGAAGTTCAGTCTCCAAAATATTTTTTAGATTTAGAAGAAACTCAGAATATACATAGTTATTGGAAGGTAGATTTTATTGTGCCAAAAGGTTATTTTGTACAAAGTAACTTGCCGCAAAAACAAGATTATTCTAAACTTGAAGGAAATTTAAATACGGATTTGGAGATCTATGCATCGTTATTTTCTTCCAGAAATTTGCCTATTATTATAGATGATTTTTTAGTGGATGTAGAATTTACTTATCCTGTAACAAATGATGATTGGGCTAATATTGAGTTTTATTTGCCTCTTCATTTGAAATTTATTTATGATAGATTGGGGTGGCTTCCTCAGAAGATAGTATTGGGTGAAAAACGATATAGAAAAGATCGTTTTTTAGGTGATGAAGATATTAAACTTTTTAAAGATCATAAATTAAAGCTTTTTACGGATTCCGAAAAGATAGATTTAGATTATTTTAGTATTCTTTCACAGGAAGTTTTGGAGGAGGCTTTTAGAACGGATAAAAGTAAATATCATTGGTTGAAAAATGGTTTGAAGACTTATTTTGAAATACAGTATTTGAGGAGTTTTTATCAAGAACGCTTACTTATTGGAGATGGTTTAGATTGGAAAATTTTAGGAATGAGACCGCTTCGTTGGATGAATGTTTCTAATATAAAATTGATTCATCGTTATGGAGCGGCGTATCTCCATGCGATGAATGAAAATACGGATCAAGCGATAGGAACTAAATTTGATGAATTAGAAACTGATAACCAAGTGTCTATTAGTCAGTTTAAAATGGGGGCATTATTAGATTTTATTGCTGAGAAAGAGGGGCGAGCAAAGTTTGAAAAATTCTTAAAAGATTGTATATTAGAGCATCATGGAAAGGAGATAAAAGGAGATGATTTTTTAGGGAAATTAGAGAAGTATTTTGGAGAGTCTTCTATTTTTATTCGAGAGTATGTGAAAGAAAAACAGCGTGTGGATTTTCGTTTAAAGTCAATGCATCATATCGATAATGAGCATTATGAAATTAAAATTTCTAAAAATACTCCGTTAAATATTCCGTTTCATTTGGCTGTAGAAGACGAGGAAAGTAGGGTACAAAATATTTGGCTAAATACACAGAAAGATAAGTCAGAAAATGTGTACCAGTTAAAATTAGCTCACCCTAAAAAACTTACATTGAATCCTAATTTTAGTTTTCCTGAGATTAATTATCGCAATAATTTTTTACAAAAACGATGGTTTGGATTTTATAAAAAAATTAAATTTAAATTATTAACAGATCTTCCTAATCCAGAATTTAATGAGATATATATAAGACCTGATGTTCGGTATAATGTCTATGATGATGTTTTAGTAGGAGTTAGTTTTAGTAATCGTAGTTTAATTTCTCGCCCTTTTACTTATATCATTACGCCATACATGAGTATTGGAGAACGGAAACCAATGGGTGCTACAGAGATAATATATAAAATTCAACCGAAAGATACTTTTTTTAGAAAATTAATTTTAGGAGCATCGGGGGCTTATTTTCATTATAATTATAATTTAACTTACCGAAAAATGGCATTTTTTTCTTCTTTATATTTGAGAGAACAAAATCCACGAAGTATGTACGGAAAGAAAATAAACTTTTCGTATGTGCGTATTCATAGAGATGTCTCAAGTGAGGAAGAGACAGGAAATTATGCTAAATATGGATTATGGAATATTAGTTTTAATTGGAAGAAGACACATCCTATTCATGAGTATAATGTTACTACTGATTATCAATTGATGAAGGATTTTCAGAAAATTTCATTGGAGGGTATTTATCATTGGGAATTTGCACCACAAAGAGAAGCTCATTTGAGATTTTTTGGTGGTTGGTTTTTAAGGAATAAGGTCAGAAATAATATATTTGATTACGGAATTTCAAGAATTAATGATTATGTTTTTGACCATTCATTACTAGGACAAAGTGCTGTAACAGGACTTTTTTCCCAAGAATTTATTTTGGCAGAAGCAGGGTTCAAGTCTCATGTCAGAAATAGAGCAAACCAGTGGGTAATGGCTTTTAATGCAGATGTTCCACTTTGGAAAGTATTTCATTTATATGGAGATTTTGGTTGGTATAAAAATAGAGAAACTTCAGGTAAGTTTATTTGGGATAGTGGAGTGAGATTGGAAATATTACCAAGTATATTGAGTATTTATTTTCCGTTGCAATCTTATTTGGGATTTGAACCATCTCAAGAAAAATATGCTAAGCGAATAAGATTTTCTTTGGGAATAAATGTAGATAAAATCATGAGAGTGATTAGAAAAAATAAAAAATAATAGAGAGTATAACAATTTCTAAAATATAATTTTAATGAAAGCAAGACTTCCTTTTCAGATGAAGAGAAACCAGTTTATTGGTCTAGGGATTTTGGGATTGATAATATTATTGGTACATCTTGGGATTTATTATCTAAAAAATCAAAAAGAAGAAAAGCCTGTTTTAGTGGATATTGTAGATAAAACGGAGCAACAAAATATAGTATTATCAGAATTTAATCCGAATGATTTATCGGCTGAGGAGTGGCAAAAATTAGGTTTTTCTGAAAGGCAAGTGAAAATCATTTTAAAGTATAAAGATATAGTTGGTGGGAGATTTATTTCTAAAGAGCAATTGGCGAAATGTTATGCTATTTCTTCTGAAAAATTTGCGGAATTAGAACCTTTTATTTTGTTGCCAAAAGCAAAAAATGAATTTCAAAAGAATACTTTTAGAAAGAGAGAATTAAATATTTTTGGAAAATTTAATCCAGATTTTTATACCGAAAAAGATTGGGTAAAATTGGGTTATTCTGAAAAACAAGCAGTTGCTATCATCAAGTATAAAAATTATTTAGGAGGTAGTTTTAGAAGCAAAGAAAAATTTAAGGAGTGTTTTATTATTAGCGATGAAGATTATCTTCGTTTAGCTCCTTACTTGATTTTGCCAGAAAAAGAAGAAAAGAAAGAGAGTTTGGTATCTAATAAAATTAAATATAATTATTTTGATCCTAATGTATTAGATTTAGAAGGTTGGAAAAATTTGGGTTTTTCAGAGAAACAAGCTCAAGTAATCCTCAATTATAAGGAGAGAAATTTAAGAGGTTCTTTCAAAAATTTAGAAGATATACAGAAGTGTTTTGTAATATCGGTAGATAAATTTTTAGAATTAAAACCTTGGATAAAAATTAAAGAGCAGGAGCAGAAAAGTATTACTGAAGAATTACCAAAATTGAAAGAGGTTCAGAAAATAGATTTTTCTAAAATAGATGTGAATCAGATTACATTTAAGCAATTGATAGAGTTTGGTTTTGATGAAAAATCGGCAGCAAGTTTTTTAGGATTTAGAAAGAAATTAGGTGGTTTTGTTGATAAAAAACAGATTTTAGAAACTTATAATATTTCTCAAGATTTAGCTAAAAAGCTGGTGGAAATTACGAATTTAGACACTTCTAAAATTCAAAAATACTCCTTAAAAGATGCTCCCGAGGATTTTCTAAAAAATCATCCGTATTTTAGAAGATACGGAGATAAAATTATATTTTTTAGGATTACTTATCCTGAAGAGAAAGAAATTTTTAAGAAAATAAAAGCCACCCCCGAAGAAGTGGCAAAAATGAAATTATACTTAAAATAAGTTAAATTTTATTGGTTCATTTTTTCAGCATCAGCAATAAATTGAGAAAGTCCTGTATCTGTTAAAGGATGTTTGAGTAGTCCTAAAATAGAAGATAGAGGAGAAGTAATTACATCAGCACCAATTTTAGCACAATTAACGATATGCATCGGATTTCTGATAGATGCAGCTAATATTTTTGTATTGAAGAAATAATTATCGTAAATGGTTCTAATATCTTCTATTAACTGGAAACTATTGGTAGAAATATCATCAAGCCTTCCCAAGAATGGAGATACATAAGTTGCCCCAGCTTTGGCTGCAAGTAACGCTTGTCCAGCTGAAAAAATTAGGGTACAGTTGGTTTTTATTCCTTTATTAGAAAAATATTTTATGGCTTTTATACCATCTTGGGTCATGGGGATTTTTACTACAATTCTCTCATGTAGAGCGGCTAATTCTTCCCCCTCTTTTATCATTTCTTCATAATTTACAGAAAGAACTTCTGCACTTACATCTCCATTTGTGATGTTACAGATAGTATTGTAATGCTGTAAAATGGCCTCTTTCCCTTTTATTCCTTCCTTTGCCATAAGGGAAGGGTTTGTTGTAACACCATCTAAAATTCCAAGATTCTGAGCTTCTTCTATTTGTGCTAAATTAGCCGTATCAATAAAAAAATCCATTTATAAAATAAAATAAAATAAAAATAAGGTCACAAAGTTAAATAAATTTGGTAATATAGAGAAATAATTTTAGTTTTATTCTTGCCAATGCTTATCAATAAGCTCTAAAAGAAATTTAGGACAACGACTAATTTTTTGTGTTTCCGCGTTTAAGAAAAATAGAGTGGTAGATGCTTCTGTTAATTTTTCATTTTGTTCATTAAAAATTGTATATTCAAACTCTATTTTTACAGTTGGTTTTTTAATGATTTTAGTATGAATTTGTAATAAATCATCGTATTTTGCAGGTTTAATGTATTTTATATGGTATTCAGATACGGGGAGCCATATTCCTTTTTTTTCTATTTCATCGTAGGAAATTCCTATGCTACGGAAAAGTTCTACTCTTGCAACTTCTAAATACTCTGCATAATTCCCATAATAAACATATTTCATAGGGTCTGTTTCTCCATAACGCACTCGTAATGTGTGTATTCTGTGTATCATAATGAAATGTATTTTAATGTATACAAATATATTTTTTAATATTCAATAGAGCAAAAATTTTTTTTTGAAAATTAAAATTCTCATATTTGCGGAGACAGAATTTGGTCTCTTGCCAAAGTATTTTTACTTAATTTTTTAATCAGCAAATACAGCAGAATGGACGAAAATTTGAAGATGATATGGGCTAATTGTCTCGTTTTTATGAGGGATAATTTATCGGTATTAGAAGAAACTTCTGATTTGAAAAAATTAGAAAATTCTTTTGATTTGTTGTTTAATAATGTATATCCATTATCTTTAATAGATGGGAATTTGACTTTAGTAGTTCCGAGTGAGTTCTACAAGGAATATATAGAAGAAAATTATTTGCCATTGCTTTCTGCTGCATTAAAACGATACATTGGCAAAGGAGTGAAGCTTTGGTATTCTGTATCTTCTTCGGGTATTTCTAAGCAAGATAAAAAAACAAAAGAACCGAAATCATCGCTAAAGATTCAAACTCCAAAAGTTCCAGTTCAGAAAGTGAGACCTCCTTTACATGCTGGAGCTAATGTTAGTCATTTTGCTATGCCTGGTATTAATAGAGTGGAAGTAGATTCCAATCTTAATCCTGTCTTGACCTTTGATAATTTCATTGAAGGTGAAAGCAATAGATTTGCATATAAAGCTGCGAAAGCAATTTCATCAAGACCAGGGCAAACTGCCTTCAACCCTTTATTCTTACATGGAGGAGTAGGGGTTGGAAAAACTCACTTGGCACATTCAGTAGGTTTAGAAGTAAAAAGAAAATTCCCAGAAAAAGTAGTGGTTTATCTGTCTTCTGAGAAGTTTATTCAGCAATTCGTTGCTGCAGCAAAATCTCAAAATAAGTCTGAATTTGGTAATTTTTATCAGATGGTAGATGTTTTGATTATTGATGATATTCAGTTTCTTTCAGGTAAGGAGGCTACACAAGATATGTTTTTCCATATTTTTGATCATCTTCATCAGAATGGAAAGCAGATTATTTTGACATCGGATAAAGCACCTGTGGATGTTCAGGATATTCAAGAGAGGATTATTTCCCGTTTTAAATGGGGGCTATCAGCTGAAATAAAATCTCCTGATTTTGATACGAGAAAGAAGATAATTTCAGATAAATTAAATAGAGATGGGATTGTTCTTACAGAGGACATGATAGATTTTTTGGCTTCGGAGGTGAAGTCTAATGTAAGGGAGTTGATAGGAGTGATAAATTCTGTTATAGCTCATTCTATGATTTACAAGTCAGATTTAAGTCTTGATTTATTAAAGGAAACGATTAACAAAATAGCAACAAACCAGAAAAAGACTATTAATATAGCTCATATTCAAGAGGTTGTTTGTGATTATTTTGGAATTAGAAAAGAGCAATTATTATCTAAAACTAGAAAAAGAGAGATTGCGTTACCAAGGCAATTAGCAATGTATTTTTCTAAAGAATATACTTCTGCTACTTATGCTAGGATAGGTAACGAGACAGGGGGAAAAGACCATACTACGGTAATGCATGCTCATAAAACGATAAAGGATTATTCAGAAATGGATAAAGATGTAAAGAAATATATTAAGGAGTTAAAAGAGAAGATATTTGCATAAAGTAAAAGTATTTTTTAGAAGGAGGAATTTTTTAATTTTGGAGTTAAGAAGTTCCTTCTTATTTTTTAGTAAAAAACAAGAAAAATGAAAGATATTGCAAGAAATATAGCAGAAATAAAGCATAGAATATATGAAGCTTGTAAAAAATGTGGTAGAAATTCGGAAGAAGTTAGACTTTTATTGGCAACAAAAACTGTATCTCCAGATGGGATAAAAGAGGCTTTAGAGACGGGAGAGAACCTTATAGGAGAGAATAAGGTTCAGGAATTGAGAGATAAATTTGAAGATTTAAAAAGTATTCAACATACAAAGCATTTTATAGGACATTTGCAAACTAATAAGATAAAAGAAGTATTGCGATGTGATGTTTCGTGTATCCAGAGTTTGGATCGTTGGGATTTGGCTGAAAAACTTCAGCAAAGACTAGAGTATGAGGATAAAAAAGTAGATGTTTTGGTACAGGTAAATACTTCTCATGAAGAGAGTAAATTTGGGATTTCCCCGCAAGATGTTATTCCTTTTATACAAAAAATTTCAAAGTTAGATAGACTTAAAATTAAAGGACTTATGACCATAGGTATATTTAGTGAAGATGGAGAAGAGGTAAGAAAATGTTTCAGAACATTGAAAAATCTTCAACAAGAAATTATTTCTCGAAATATTCCTAATGTAGAGATGAAAGAACTCTCTATGGGAATGAGTGGCGATTTAGAAATAGCAATAGAAGAGGGAGCAACGATTATTAGAGTAGGGACAGCAATTTTTGGAAAGAGAAATTATTTCTAAAATATATTTCTATAAAAAATTAATTTTATTATGATTGCCTTATTTTTTTTTGCACCTTTGTAGTCTTATTTAACATATAATTTTTTTAGTTTTTAGAATGAAAATAAAGTATTCTGAATTTATTGATCAGACTTTGTATTTTCCGCAGGAGGAATTTACTTATGAAAGTGAAAGTCTTCATTTTCATGGGATTAACTTAATGAATGTTATAGAAAAATTTGGAACACCACTGAAAATAACTTATCTTCCAAAGATTTCACAAAATATTCAGAGAGCTAAAAAATGGTTTGCCGAAGCTATTGATAAAAATGGATATAGAAATGGCTATCGTTATTGTTATTGCACTAAATCTAGTCATTTTTCTTTTGTTTTAGAAGAGGCGTTGAGAAATGATATCAGTATAGAAACTTCTTCTGCTTATGATGTAGACATTGTCAAAAGACTTTTTGAAAAAGAAAAGGTAGGAAAAGATATAGAGGTGATTTGTAACGGTTTTAAAACTGATGATTATCTAGAAAAAATCTCAAATTTAATCAATGATGGGTTTGAGAATATTATGCCTATTATAGATAATTATAGAGAGTTAGATAAGCTTACGGAGAGTATAGATAAAACTTTTAATATAGGGATTCGTATTGCTTCAGAAGAAGAACCTAAATTTGAATTTTATACCTCTAGGTTAGGGATTGGCTATAAGGATATTATACCTTATTATTCACAAAAAATCGCAGAACATCCTAATGCAAGGCTGAAAATGCTTCATTTTTTTATCAATACAGGGATAAAAGATACGGCATATTATTGGAATGAATTATTTAAATGTCTTCGTGTTTATGCTCGTTTGAAGAAAATAGCCCCAGAGGTAGATTCGTTAAATATAGGCGGTGGGTTACCTATTAAGACTTCACTGAATTTTGATTATGATTATGAATATATGATTCATGAAATAGTTTCTCAAATCAAGAAATTCTGTGAAGAAGAAGGGGTAGAAGAACCTAATATTTATACTGAATTTGGTTCATTTACTGTAGGGGAGAGTGGTGCGAATCTTTACCAAGTTTTAAGCCAAAAGAGACAGAATGACAGAGAAAAATGGAATATGATTGATAGTAGTTTTATGACTACACTACCTGATACATGGGCGATTTCTCGTCATTTTATCATGCTTCCTATTAATCGTTGGGATGATTCCTACGAAAGGGTCTTTTTAGGGGGATTAACTTGTGATTCAGATGATTACTATAATTCGGAACAACATACGAATGCTATTTATCTACCAGTATTTAGCGATACCAAACCTCTTTATATAGGTTTTTTCAATACGGGAGCTTATCAAGAGACTATCAGTGGTTTTGGAGGAGTGCATCATTGTCTAATTCCTCAGCCAAGACATGTATTGATTAGTACTGATGAAAATGGAGATTTGAAGTATGAGATTTTTAGTGAGAAACAAACCCCAGAAGATATATTAAAATTATTGGGATATTAAAGTAATAAAGTAAAAACCTCCTTGTTTTGGAGGTTTTTTATATCAATTCTATTAAGGTAATTTCAGGATATATTCCCACTCGTCCATTAAATCCAATGACTCCAAAGCCTCTATTTACATAGAGATATTTATCCATACTTTGGTATAAATCAGACCATTTTTTATAGCGATATTGTACAGGAGACCATTTTATATTTCCTAAATCTATTCCAAATTGCATACCATGGGTGTGCCCTGAAAGGGTAAGTTGAATATTTGA
The DNA here is from genome assembly GCA_963530615.1 of uncultured Flavobacteriaceae bacterium. Taxonomy (GTDB): domain Bacteria; phylum Bacteroidota; class Bacteroidia; order Flavobacteriales; family Weeksellaceae; genus JABCPE02. The sequence continues at coordinate 24,059 of CAUSDX010000008.1, read as the reverse complement.
AGGGTGAGTTTTTACAATTGCATCAAAATGAGTAGGGTCGTGAGACATTAAGATTTTTACCATTTCAGTAGGAATTCCTTTTGTAGCCTTATCTAAATCACCAAACTGAGGAAACGGAGGTTCTCCCCAATTTTCAACACCTAGTAAACAAATTTTTTCTCCGTTTTTTTCTATTATTTTGTGTTCATTTTGGAGTATTTCAAATCCTGCTTCTTTTTGATATTTGATAAGATTGGGTACATTTTGCATTTGTTCTTCAGAGGTTTTCCATGTTCCGTAAAGACCATAATCATGATTTCCTAAAACTGAAAATTTACCATCTTTAGCTTTAATTTGTGAAAATAACTGGATAAAAGGTTTAAATTCTTCCGCATAGTTATTTACCATATCCCCTGTAAAAAGCACTAAATCAGGATTCTGTTGATTGATAAGATTTATAGCATGTTGAAGTTTTTTGGGGTCAGGGAAACTTCCACTATGGACATCAGAGATTTGGATAATTTTATATCCCTTAAAGCTATTAGGTAGATTGGGAAACCTAAGTTTTATTTTTCTTACACTATGACGGAATTTCCCCAAAATAATCCCATCAACGACTAATCCTGCTAAAATAGCTGTACTACCAATTGCTAATACACTCATGAACTTTCTTCTTTCAGGGAAATGACTATCTTTTGAAATAAAATATTTTAAGAAATATTGTCCTAAACGGATAAAATCATCAATAAATAGAATAATTCCTCCTAAAATTTTGGGTGTTAAAAAAATCATTGCCAATGAAAAGAATGTTGAAAAGTTTTTTTCGTTAAAGTTTAAGGTAAAATATATTAGTATTAAATAGATAATAAAAGTAATACCTATATATAATAAACGAAAGGAATAATTGGTAAGTAGGTGTTTGATTCCTTGGTAAATATAGAATTCTAATAAAAGAAATCCACCTAAAATCCATATAAAGTTAATTTGCATAATAAAATTTTGGTTAGAATTAAAAAAGAACACTTATGAAATGTGTTCTTTTTTAAATAAATATTTTTAATTGTATTAGTGAGGCATTTTATATACAAATGCATTGATATTCATACCTGCACCTACGGAACACATTACAATGTATGCTCCTTTCTCTAAGGAGTGTCCTTCCATTTTTCCTTTTGTGATAAGATCATACATAGTAGGAATACTCGCCACAGAAGTATTTCCTAGTTTTTGGATAATCATGGGTGTAATATTATGGTCATACTCTTGTTTTCCGAATAGTTTGTATAATCTAGGGATAATGGCATAATCCATCTTAGCATTAGCTTGATGGATAAGAATTTTTTGAACATCATCAATTCCAATCCCTGCATGGTCAATAGTTTCTTTAATTGCTGCAGGAACATTATTTAGTACATATTCATATATTTTTCTTCCTGCCATACGGATATAGCTTTTGTTTTGATCATGCTCTCCGTTTAGTGATGGAGCCATGTCAAGATAGAAAGTTTCTTCTTGATTGTCACAGATAGTTGCAGAGGATATGATTCCTACATTTTCTTGAGTGGCAGTTACGATAACAGCACCTGCACCATCAGCGAAAATCATCTTATTTCTGTCATGTGGATCAAGGGCTCTACTTGGTGTCTCAGAACCTACGACAAGAATAGTTTTTGCTCTTTTTGCCTTAATTAAAGAATCAGCTAAAATCATCGCTTCTACCCATCCAGGACAACCGAAAATCATATCGTAATTAACACATTTTCTATTTTTTATACCTAATTTATTCTTGATACGGGCGGACATGGATGGCATAAAACTACTAAACCCATCTACATTAATCTCTCCAAAATTACTAGCACAAATGATGTAGTCTATATTTTCTCTGTCTATTCCAGCATCTTGAATGGCAATTTCAGAGGCTCTATAAGCAATATCAGAGTTGTTTTCATTATTATTGATATATCTTCTCTCTTCAATTTCAGTGATTTCTACAAATTTTTGAATGATTTCCTCATTAGATTTTTCTATGAGATTGTTATTTTCATCATAGAATTTTGTATCCATGAAGTGAGAGTTATCAACAATTTTTTCTGGGATATAACTTCCAGAACCTATGATTATTGTATTTGGCATAATAAATTCTTATCTTAGTTGAAATAATTGTAACAAATGTACTGTTTTTTAGTATAATAATTAAATAAAAGATGTTAAAATAATAATAAAAGTAATTATTTAGGGTAATTTATAAATAAAAGCATTGATGCTCATCCCTGCACCTACAGAACACATCAAGATATGATCTCCCTTTTTGAAATGATGTCCTTCCATTTTTCCTTTTATAATGAGGTCATACATAGTTGGAATACTCGCAACGAAAGTATTTCCTAAATATTGAATGGTCATAGGAGTAATGTTATGGTCATATTCCTTTATACCGAATAGTTTGTATAGGCGGGAAATTACCGCATAATCCATTTTAGCGTTAGCTTGATGAATGAGGATTTTTTGAATATCTTCTATTCCTATACTTGCTTCTTCTATGATATCTTTTAGAGCAGGAGGAACATTATTCAATACATATTCGTAGGTTTTTCTCCCAGCCATTCGCACATATAGTCTCTCTTGATTATGCTCCTTATTCAAGGAAGGAGCCATATCCAAGAAAAAAGTTTCTTCTCCGTTATCACAAAGAGTGCTACAGGCAATTATTCCCGTATTTTCTTCGGTAGCTTTTAGAACCACAGCTGCTGCTCCATCAGCAAAAATCATTCTATTTCTATCATGTGGATCAAGGGCTCTACTTGGTGTTTCAGAGCCTACGACAAGAATAGTTTTTGCTTTGTTAGCCTTAATTAAAGTATCTGCTAAAATCATCGCTTCTACCCACCCAGGACAACCGAAAATCATATCGTAATTAACACATTTTCTATTTTTTATGCCCAATTTATTCTTGATACGAGCGGACATGGAAGGCATTAAATTACTTTTTCCGTTTAGACCTATTTCTCCAAAATTAGTAGCGCAGATGATATAATCTATGTTTTCTCTATTTATTCCAGCATCTTGAATGGCAATTTCAGAGGCTTTAGAAGCAATATCAGAGTTGTTTTCATCATCGTTAACATATCTTCTTTCCTTAATTTCGGTGATATCTACAAATTTTTGAATGATTTCTTCATTAGGTTTGTTAATAGGTTCTCCTTTTTCATCATAAAATTTTGCAGACATAAAATAAGAACTGTCTATCACTTTTTCTGGGATATAACTTCCAGAACCAATAATTACACTATTTAACATAATATTTTACTGTAAAAACTTTCTACAATTTTGTTAAAAAATCTATTAAATGAAGTTACAAATTTACAAATTTAATTTAGATATATAAAGTCTTATTTTATTTAATGAAATAAAGGAGTTTCTATAATTATTCTTATTTTTGCTAAAAATAAAAAGTTTTGGAAGAAATCACGCCGTATAATTCTATTCAAAGTAAAAAAAATCAGGTAGAAAACATGTTTGATAATATTGCTTCTAGATATGATTTTCTTAATCGCTTGTTATCTTTGAGAATAGATGTTTTTTGGAGAAAAATATTAGTGGAGTGGTTGAAAAATGATAAACCTAAGTTAGTTTTAGATGTAGCGACTGGTACTGGAGATTTGGCAATAGTTATTCATAAAGTATTGGGAGTTAGGGTGATAGGGTTAGATTTGTCTCAAGAAATGCTTAATGTAGGGATAGAGAAGATAAAAGCATTGAATTTACAGAATAAAATCTCCATGTTAAAAGGTGATGCGGAGTACTTACCTTTTGAGGATAATCAATTTGATGCTGTGAGTGTGGCGTTTGGGGTAAGAAATTTTGAGAATTTGGAAAAAGGTTTAGAAGAATTAAAGCGAGTAGTGAAAGAAAAATCAAATGTATACATATTAGAATTTTCTCAGGTAGAAGGTTTTTTTGCTCCTTTTTATCTTTTTTATTTTAAGTATATTTTACCGAAAATAGGACAGTTAATTTCTAAGGATTCTCAGGCGTATTCTTACTTACCGTATTCTGTACATGATTTTCCTTATGGTGAAAAGATGAGAAATATTTTATTAAAAATAGGATTTTCTAAAGTAGAGTATAAAAAATTAAGTTTAGGAATAGTAACGATATATAAAGCAACGAAATAAGATGAAAAAAATATTGATATCCAGTATTTTAATTTTAGGATTTTCATTGATAAAAGCCCAATTTAGAAATAATGATAGAGCAGATAGATTAGAATGGATGGACCATAAGAAATATAGTTGGGGTTTTTTTCTCAATGTAAATAATTTTGATTATAAATTAGTTTTAGATCCTCAAAAAGGAATGAATAAACTAGTTAATACGGTTGAGACAAAGCCATCTTATGGTTTTGGTGCAGGGCTGATTGGTAAAATGAGACTTAATGAATATTTAGATTTAAGGTTAGAGCCAGGTCTACAATTTGTAGATAGAGAATTAACTTTTAACGGAGCATCTGTATTGGCCCATCAAGAACAAGATGTGGAAGTTTTTACCAAACGAAAAATAAAATCTACTTATATTGATGTACCATTGTTATTAGAACTTCATGGATTAAGATGGTATAATTCTCGTCCTTATATTGCGGGAGGAGTGAATTGGTTAGTAAATATACAATCTCAACAAAATAGCGTTAATGATAATATGCAAGGAACATTTAGAACGATAACTAATAATTTTGCATGGTCTGCCGAGTTAGGGATTCAGTTTTATTTTTCAAGGTTTAAACTAACTCCAGCAGTGAGAGGAACTTTTGTTTTGAATAATGAATTGGTAGCAGACTATCCGAATACTCCACCTTATTGGGCAGGAGCTTTGTCTTCAATAAATAGCCGTGCTGTTATGTTTGTTCTGAAATTTGAATAAAATTTTTATTTTAGAATAAAAAATAAATCAGAGGATAGTTTAGTAAAAGTTCTTTTTTTTTTCTATTTTTGCCTAATGAGTTAGAACAACTTTCATAATAATGCTAAGAGATTTAGAGGAAAACTTTGAGCAATTAGAGGCTAGTATATTGAAAATCAATAAGGATTATATTGGTTTGTCTAAAAAGTATGGAGATTTGGTAGAGAAATATACTCAGTTAAAAGAAAGGTATGAAGTAGAAAAGGAAAGTAATTTGAAATTACTAGAGGAGCAAAAAAGAATAAAAATGATGGCAGCTATTTCTGGAAATCCAGAACATAATAGATTGATGAAAAATCATATTAATAGATTGATAAAGGAGATAGATGCTTGTATTATTCAGCTTCAAAATACAGGAATGTAATGGAGATAAATATTGTTATAGCAGGGCGTTCATATCCTCTTAATGTTCCAGATACAGAGGAAATAGTATTGCGAAAGGTAGGAAAACAAATAGAGCAAATGATTAAGGATTTTGAAAAAGGATATGCTATAAAGGATAAACAGGATGCTCTGGCAATGTGTGCGTTAAGATTGGGGGTAAGTGCGGAGATGAATGCAATAAGTTTAGAAAATAATATAAAATCTTCTACTCAAAAACTAGCCAGAATCAATCAGTTATTAAATAATTTAGAAAAATAAATTAAAATATAATAACCTACATCAGTTCTAACACATTTAGGTAAACTCAACGCTAAACAATTACCGAGCAAATGCCCATGTGATGGCGTGCCGTTTTTTACGGATTACAGAGCGTGGAAATCAGTTCAAATCTTGTTGATTAGGAGTTTACTCTAACATCAACTTGAATTGTTGTAGGTTTTTTTATTTAAAAAAATGAATGTTAAATATAATTAAATACTAAAATGGATATAATATTTTATATGATTGTAGGTGTGATGGGAGCTGTCGCTGGAGTAATAGGAGGGATTTTTTATTCAAGGAAATCTACTGACTCTAAGGCAAATCTTATCATCAAAGACGCTAAACAAAATGCAGAGAATATTATTCAAAATGCAAATGTCCAGGCAGAATCTATTAAAAAAGAGCGAATAGTTCAAGCGAAAGAAAAATTTTTAGAGCTGAAAACCGAGCATGATGCGAATATTCAGTCTCGTGAAAGAAAAATGCAGGAGATTGAAAAAAGGATGAAGGATAAGGAAAATAAGCTTAATGAGGAGCTTAATAAAGTTTCTAAATTAGAAAAAGAATTAGAACGACAAGTGGTTGATTATGAGAAGAAACAAGAAGCGGTTCATAGAAAGCAATTAGAACTTGATGAAGCTAATGCTCAAAAAGTGGAAATGCTTGAGAAAATTTCAGGATATTCGGCAGAGGAAGCAAAGAAGGAGTTAGTAGAGAGTATGAAAGCTGAGGCTAAAACAAGAGCTCAAGCTTATGTTCAGGATATTATGGAAGAGGCTCAGATGAATGCCAAAAATGAGGCTAGGAAGATTGTTATTCAAACTATTCAAAGAGTAGGAACAGAGCAAGCTATAGAAAATTCTGTATCGGTATTCAATATAGAGTCTGATGAAGTTAAAGGGCGTATTATTGGTAGAGAAGGTAGAAACATTAGGGCATTAGAAGCTGTAACAGGAGTAGAAATTATTGTTGATGATACTCCAGAGGCTATTTTGCTTTCTTGTTTTGACCCTGTGAGAAGAGAAATTGCAAGATTATCTCTTCATAGGTTAGTGACAGATGGTAGAATACACCCAGCAAGAATAGAGGAGGTAGTAGAAAAAACTCAAAAGCAAATAGAAGAAGAAATTATAGAAGTAGGTAAGAGAACTATTATAGAATTAGGGATTCACGGGCTTCATCCAGAATTAGTAAAAGTGGTAGGAAGAATGAAATACCGTTCATCTTACGGACAAAATTTATTGCAACATTCTCGTGAAGTGGCTAATATTGCAGCAACAATGGCAGCCGAGTTGGGCTTAAATGTAAAATTAGCAAAGAGAGCAGGATTATTGCACGATATTGGAAAAGTTCCAGAACAAGAATCTGAGTTACCTCACGCACTTTTGGGGATGCAATGGGCAGAAAAATATGGAGAAAATCCAGAGGTAGTCAATGCTATTGGTGCTCATCATGATGAAATTGAAATGACCTCTTTGTTATCTCCGATTGTTCAGGTTGCTGATGCCATTTCAGGGGCGAGACCAGGGGCAAGAAGACAAGTTTTAGAATCTTATATTCAGAGATTAAAGGATTTAGAGGCAGCAGCTTTAAGTTTTGATGGGGTATCTAATGCATTCGCAATTCAAGCAGGAAGAGAACTCCGTGTGATGGTAGAAAGTGGAAAGGTAAATGATGAGAAGGCACATCAGTTGTCCTATGATATTTCAGAGAAAATTCAGAACGAATTAACTTATCCTGGACAAGTAAAAGTTACCGTAATTAGAGAAACGAGGGCGGTAAATATTGCAAGATAAAAAATAAAATGGCAATCTTTATATTTAAATTTAAGGATTGCCATTTTTTATTGTTAAAAATGATTATAAACTGATTATATTTTCTTCAAAGAGACCTTCTACTGACCAATATCTTTCTCCTGTATCATAATTGATAGTTAAAATTTGAACATTTTCAGGAAGTTCTGTTATTTTTTGCGCTATTGCTGCCAAGGAAGCACCCGTAGAAATTCCCGCTAAAATACCTTCTTCTTTTGCTAATCTTAAAGTAAAAGTAAAAGCTTCCTCTTTGCTTACTTTAATTGTTCCATCTAAGATTTGGGTGTTTAGTGTTGTTGGAATGAATCCAGCACCGATACCTTGTATAGGGTGAGGACCAGGTGTCCCTCCGCTGATAACGGGTGATAGTTCAGGTTCTACAGCAAAACTTTTTAGTTTTGGGAATCTTTGCTTTAAAATTTCTGAAACTCCTGTGATATGCCCTCCTGTACCTACTCCTGTAATAAAATAATCTAATCCATCTGAAAAATCATTTAGAATTTCTTGGGCTGTGGTATTTCTATGTATTTCGGGATTAGCAGCGTTTTCAAACTGTTGGGGAATCCAAGAATTAGGAGTTTGTTCTGACAGTTCTATTGCTTTTGTAATTGCACCTTTCATTCCTAACTCTTTTGGAGTTAAGATAATATTGGCTCCGTAAGCAGACATCAATTTTCTTCTCTCTATGCTCATGCTTTCTGGCATTACGAGGGTAAGTTTATAACCTTTCACTGCAGAAACCATAGCAAGACCTACTCCTGTATTTCCAGAAGTTGGCTCTATAATTTGAGTTTCTTTATTAATAATTCCTTCTTTTTCAGCAGTTTCTATCATTGCTAAGGCAATCCTATCTTTGATACTTCCTCCAGGGTTAGATTTTTCTAATTTAATCCAAACATTATGGTTAGGAAATATTTTACTTAGTCTTACGATAGGAGTTTTTCCGATGGTTTCTAAAACATTTGTATATTTCATATCTTAAAATTTTGATTTTATAATAAAAAAAAGAACTGAATTTTATTATGAATTCAGTTCTCTGTATAAAGTATAACAACATGTATTGCTACGCAATCAGAATTCTGAATCCGTTTTTACTTGCACAACACAACAAATTGTTTAATTTTGACATTCCCTACTAAATTTTTACAAAGGTAATATATTTTTTGAATTGAACAAATCTTATATAGAAAAATTTATAGGTTCAGGATATTTATCTTTACTGCGAATAATTGTTTTATCCTTGTAATAAACTAAGCTAAATGGGGCAATACTCTCTGTAATCCAAACATTTCCTCCAATAGTACTACCTTTCCCAATTGTTGTTTTTCCTCCTAGAATAGTAGCTCCTGCATATATGGTTACATTATCCTCTATGGTAGGGTGCCGTTTAGTATTTGCAATGCCTTTTGAGACAGCTAAAGCTCCTAATGTTACATTTTGATAAATTTTAACACAACTTCCTATTTGGCTAGTTTCTCCGATAACAATTCCTGTACCGTGGTCAATGAAAAAAGATTCTCCAATATTAGCTCCTGGGTGGATATCTATTCCTGTTTTGCTGTGGGCGAGTTCAGTCCACATTCTAGGTATTAGAGGGATATTTTCTTTATATAAAGTATGAGCAAAACGATAAAAAGAAATAGCATAAAAACCAGGATAAGAGACCATGATTTCTTCTAAATGAGTAGCAGCAGGGTCACAATCTAGAAAAAATTGAGCATCTTTTTCTAAAAGATGATAAGTATCGGGGAGTTTATCAAAAAATATTTTTGTGGTTAAATCTATTTTATCAGTATCATCAATTACTATTTTTAAGATGGATTTGAATTCTATTTTGAAAGTTTCTAAACGGTTATTAATTTCATATTGAGAAATACATCTTTGATATTCTAAAAAGAAAAGAAAACGAAAAAAAGAATCTATAAATTTCTCTATTTTTATTTTATCTAAATCATATTTTCTTTTGCGATAGCCTTCATTAAGATGTATTAAAAATTCTTTTTTCATAATCACAAAAATTAAAAGTGAAATTACAAAATTATAAAATAATGCTCAATTATGGAATAAAAAAGAAAGATAGAAAAAGTCTATTTTTAGATTTAGAGAAAAAATTAAATAATTCATACCTTTACCAAGTTTTTTAATAATAAATATATAATATGAAGATAACAGTAGTAGGAGCAGGTGCCGTAGGAGCAAGTTGTGCGGAATATATCGCAATGAAAAACTTTGCTAGTGAAGTAGTTTTAGTAGATGTGAAAGAAGAATTAGCAGAAGGTAAAGCAATGGATTTGATGCAGACAGCTTCTTTCAAGGATTTTAATACAAGAATTATAGGAACTACTGGAGATTATGGAAAGACAGCAAATTCTGAGGTTATTGTAGTAACATCTGGAGTGCCTAGAAAACCAGGGATGACAAGGGAAGAATTAGTAAATATCAATGCAGAAATTGTCCTCAATGTTACAAGAAATGCTTTGAAATATTCACCTAATGCTATTTTAATTATGGTAACTAATCCGATGGATACAATGACATATTTGGCTCATAAATCTTTTAATTTGCCTAAAAATAGAATTATAGGAATGGGAGGGGCTTTGGATACTGCTCGTTTCCGATATAGATTGGCAGAGATTTTGGAATGTCCAATTTCTGATGTAGAAGGTATGGTCATTGCGGCTCATTCAGATACAGGAATGTTACCATTAATAAGTAAAGCGACCCGAAATGGAGTGCCAGTGGAGGAATTAATTGATAAAGAACAGCAAAATTATGTTGTAGAAGAGACAAAGATTGGAGGTGCTACTTTGGTGAAACTTTTAGGAACATCTGCTTGGTATGCTCCTGGTGCGGCAGTAGCTAGTATGGTACATTCTATTTTAGGAGATCATAAGAAGATGATTCCATGTTCTGTATGGTTAGATGGAGAGTATGGAGAAAAGGATATTTGTTTAGGAGTGCCTTGTATTATTGGTAGAAATGGAATTGAGGAGATAATAGAACTCTCTCTAAATGATGAAGAAAGAGAAAAATTCCGCATGTCTGCCGAGGCTGTGAGAAAAGTTAATCAAGATTTGAAAATATAAATCTATAAAGGTCTGATTTTACTCTCAGACCTTTTTTAATTGTATTTAATGGTTTGAGCAGGGGAAATTTTGCTAATGAGATAACTTGGTAATATCAGAGAAATTCCTGATATGATTAAAATTCCTAAAGAAATTCCCAAAATGTAGATTGGGTTTAGGTCTACGGGAACCACATTGACATAGTATTCTTGTGGATTCAGTTGAATAATTCCAAAGTGCTTTTGTATCAACAGTAGTCCTATTCCGATAATATTTCCGATAAATAATCCAGGAATCATGATAAGCAGCGTATAATTGATAAAAATCATACGAATTTGTAGGTTATTTGCTCCCATAGTTTTTAAAATACCAATAGAATTGGTCTTTTTTATAATTAAAATTAGCAAAATCATGATGATATTGATAACAACTACTATCAGCATAATTCCTAAAATTACAGATATATTGGTATCAAAAATATTAATCCATTGTAAAATTTGAGGGTATTTATCAGTAACTTTTTCAGTATAGTTTTTATAAGTGATGATTTCATCAATTTTTGGGGTAACTGTATCTATATCATCAAAATTTTTCAAGAAAATTTCTACTCCTCCGACATCATTATTTCCCATATTTTGTATTTTTCTGGCATGATTGATATCCCCAATGATAAATAAATCATCTATCAATTTAATATCAGTGCTATAAATTCCTTTAATATGAAATTTTCGGTAAAGAGGTTGTTGATTTTCTTTAGAAAAAATCGCTGTAATGTTATCATTTACTTTGAGTCTTAGATTATTAGCTAATTGTTCAGAAATGATAATGTCATTATTATAGCCTTCTTCGGTGAAAGAAGGCATTTCTCCTGAAATGATAAATTTTTTAAATTTTTCTGTGCTAAAATTTTTTCCTACTCCTTTAAAAATAATTCCAGCAAAATTATCTTTATTTCGAAGAATTCCACTTACTGTAATATAAGATTGAAAAGTTTCTATTTCAGGTAGTTTTTTCAAATTTTCTATTTGAAAACCATTTTGATTTAAAACAGACGAATTATAAGAAGAATTTGATTTAGAAGATTTTACCGAAATATGACCTCCAAAATCTCCAATTTTATTTTTAATCGCTTTTTTTGACCCTAAACCAGTAGAAATGGTGATTAAAGAGACCACAATACCTAAAGAAACAGATAACCTTCCTATAAAAATAATAATGCGTGTAAGGTTATTTTTATTATCTTTGGAAAACGCAATTCTTTTAGAAAAATAAATAGGAAATTTCAAGACTTATGAATTTAAGAATCAAATTTAAAAATTTTGTATTGATTGTGCTAATGCTTTTTGTAAATTTTCAAAATTTTATAGCACAAGATGCATTAAAAGACTTCAAAACAGGAGCAGACCAGCCTGAAGAATATTTGCCAATGCTTAAAAATAAAACTATAGCAGTGGTAACGAATCAAACAGGATTATTACATGACCGAATGCATTTGGTGGATTTTTTGGTACGGAATAATGTGAAAATTAAGCATATTTTCGCTCCTGAACATGGTTTTAGAGGTGAAGCAGATGCAGGGGAACATATTAAAAATGGTATTGATGTTAAAACAAATTTACCTATCATATCTCTTTATGGGACGAATAAAAAACCAACTGAAGAGCAGATGAAGGGCATTGATTTAGTGTTGTTTGATATTCAGGATGTGGGAGTTAGATTTTATACTTACATTTCTACATTGACCTATGTGATGGAAGCTGCTGCCGAAAATAGAGTAGAAGTAGTGGTTTTGGATAGACCTAATCCGCATGATGGGTATACAGATGGTCCTATTTTAAAACAGAAATGGAAAAGTTTTGTGGGAATGCATCCTGTACCTATTGTATATGGATTGACAATTGGAGAATATGGAAAAATGGTAAATGGAGAGGGGTGGATGAAAAATAGAATTCAGGTAAAATATACTGTTATTCCAATGAAAGGATATCGTAAAACGAAGCGTTATCCTATTCTTGAAAAACCTTCCCCTAATTTACCGAATAAAAAATCTATTAATCTTTATCCAAGTCTTTGTTTTTTTGAAGGGACACAAGTTTCAGTAGGAAGAGGAACCGATTTACCTTTTCAAATTTATGGTTCTCCGTGGATTAAAAACATGAGATATCAATTTACTCCAATGCCTACATTGGGAGCGAAAGAACCATTTTTGAAAGGTCAGGTTTGTTATGGAGAAGATTTAAGTCAATATCCTAATGAGTTGAGAGAGTTAAATTTAGAATGGGTAATTAAAGCTTATAATCATTATGAAAATCCTAAAAAAGAATTTTTTATTATGGATAAAAAGGGGAGATATTGGTTTGATATTTTGGCAGGAACAGATGAATTAAGAAAGCAAATCATTTCCTATAAGTCTATTGAACAAATTCGAGAGTCTTGGCAAAAAGATTTGGAAAATTTTGAAAAAATTAGACAGAAGTATATAATTTATCCTAATTAAGTAAATTGAAAATCCCTCTTATTATTGAGGGATTTTTTTAATTTTTCTTGTTTTTATTTAAGATATGAAAAGCTAAGTAAATGAGAGGAATGGACATGATAAGAATGTAATAAATATTTTCAATAACATATTCTGTATGAAAAATAAAAGCATATAAAATACCAAATACCGCCCCTCCTAAATGTACCGCATGCCCCATATTATCCCACTGTTTAGGGTTAAGCATCATATAAACAGAATATCCAAAATAGAGAAAACCGAAAATCCAACCCGTGATAGGAATAAAGAAAATAGCTATTCTAAGCTCTGGATACATAGCGATTGCAGAAAAAATAATACCAGATACAGCACCAGAAGCACCGATAGCTGAATACCACGGCTGGTTTTTATAAATCATCAAGCTGAAAATATTACCTAAAATCATAGAACCAAAATATATTAATAAAAAACCAATAGTTCCAAAAAACTGATTTACAATATCTTGAAAGAAGTATAGAGATAACATGTTGAAAAATAGATGCATCCAGTCAGAATGTAAAAAGCCAGAACTAATTAAACGAACCTGCTCTTTTTTGTATAAAATAGAAGATACATTAAATTTATACTTTTCAAAAAATAATCTGTCATTAAAACCTTTATAAGATATGGCACAAGTTGCCAAAATAATTATAAGTGATAAATCCATTTTTTATTCATTTAGTTGATAATTAAAACAATTCTCCTTGTATGCCTTCTTCTGGAATTTCCATAACGGCAGGAGGAATCTCTATGTCTTCTTCTTTTATTTCATGCTCAGGAATTTCAAAATCAATAGATTTAATCTTATCTTTAATGAATTGATTTCCCATTGCTTTAATTCCTTTTATAGCGATAAAATCATCAATATCAATAATTTCTGGGTCTTTTTCTTTACCATTTTTATCTTTGGCAAAAGTGATTTTTGCTGTGCAACCATCGGTAGTTCCTACAAATTCTATGAAGGATTTAGGGTGCTCGCTTGGCATGAAATTTTGTATATTGGTATGATTGTCTAACAAAAATCTTTTAATGAAATAAATTTCTTTTTCGCCATCATAATAGATGCAAGAAATGGCTTGTTCTGGATTCCATTTTTCAAGGATAAGATAATTATCATCAAAATGATTACTCAAATCAAAAGAAACTAATTTAGCCTCCCCATTTTGATTGATAGTCAGTATTTTATCATCTCCTCTGAAATTACCTAGAAATTTTCCTCTGCCATCAGCATTTAGCCTTCTGATAGAATCATCAAACCAAATTTTTCTTGGAGCAAGGGTAGAAATTCCTTGTTCTTTCATGTCTATTTTTTTTACAGCATATTTCGTTACTAGATTTCCTCGTGAATTTCTGCCTTTAATGGCTAATTCAGAAAAATTGATGTCTATTTTATTTTTTCTAATTCTAGCATTTGGTTTTAGTAAAACACTTACAACTTCTGCTTCTCCGTTAGGATTTGCTGAAAAATAAAGGACTTCAGAACCTTTTACATCAGATGCTAAGGGATATTCTGTATTTCTAGTAATGGCTGTGACTGCAAATCTTTTCATATAAAAAGGTCCAATTTTTCCTTCGCGATAAATCATATTATAGATTGTTCTGGTGTCATTTTTTTTCCAAATACTTACATGGAGAATATCTTTACCGACGAAGGTTTTTGCTTCTACTTTGGTTACCATCATAGAGCCATCTTTTCTAAAAATTATAATATCATCAATGTCGGAACAATCAAATAAATATTCATCCTTTTTCAAGGAGGTTCCAATGAACCCTTCTGCTCTATTAACATAAAATTTCTCGTTGGCTACAGCTACTTTTGAGGCATCAATGGTATCAAAGATTCTTAACTCTGTGCGTCTTTCTTTATTTTTACCATATTTTTCCTTAATATTTTTGAAATAGGAGATGGTATAGGTTATCAAATTTTCTAAATTATGTTTTACCTGCTCCATTTTTCCTTCAAGAGCTGCGATATTTTCTAGAGCCTTATCTCTGTCATAACGAGAGATTCTCATGAAAGGAAGTTCCGTTAATCGGATAATATCATCAGTAATTACTTCTCTTACAAGATTTTGGATAAATGGTTTCAGTGCCAAATTGATGGAAGAATAAACCTCTTCTTTAGAAGTTTTACCTTTGATTTCTTGGTAAATTTCATTTTCAATAAAGATTTTTTCTAAAGAAGCGAAATGCCATTTGTCTTGTAATTCACCCAATTCTATTTCTAATTCTTTTTTTAGTAAAGATACGGTATTATCCGTATTCATTTGTAAGATTTCTGAAACGGAAAGAAACATTGGCTTATCTCCTACAATGATACAAGCATTTGGCGAAATGGATACTTCGCAGTCTGTGAATGCATAGAGTGCATCAATGGTTTTGTCAGGTGAAATATCATTAGTTAAATAGATATTGATTTCTACTTGGTCAGAAGTATTATCTTCTATTTTTTTTATTTTGATTTTTCCTTTTTCATTTGCTTTTACGATGCTATCCATTAGGTCGCTAGTCGTTTTAGAAAAAGGTAATTCTGTGATACAAAGGGTATTTTTATCTTTTAAGATTATTTTTGCTCTTGCTCTTATTTTACCACCTCTTTTACCATCGTTATAATGAGAAACATCTAATAATCCTGCTGTAAGAAAGTCTGGAAATAATTCAAATTTTTTACCTTTAAGATAGGAAATGGAAGCATCAATTAGTTCATTAAAATTATGAGGCATGATTTTTGTAGAAAGCCCTACACCAATGCCTTCTACACCTTGTGCTAAAAGCAATGGGAATTTTACAGGAAGGTCAATTGGCTCATTATTTCTACCATCATAAGATTTTATCCAATGGGTAGTTTTAGGGTTAAAAACCACATCCAGAGCAAAGGGCGTGAGCCTTGCTTCAATGTATCTTGCTGCAGCAGCTGAATCACCTGTGTAGATATTTCCCCAGTTTCCTTGGGTATCAATGAGTAATTCCTTTTGTCCAATTTGTACCATAGCATCAGTAATAGATGCATCTCCATGAGGATGGTATTTCATGGTATTTCCTACAATATTGGCAACTTTATTATATCTTCCATCTTCTAGCTCTCTCATGGAGTGCATAATACGCCGCTGAACGGGTTTGAAACCATCATAAACAGAAGGAATTGCTCTATCTAAAATAACATAAGAGGCATAGTCTAAGAACCAATCTTGGTATAATCCAGAAACTTTTTTCAGTATTTCTTCTTGTGGTTTGTTTTTTTCCATTTATAAAAATATGAAAAATACTTAATTTTGTTTTATAATTTTTAACTCAGAATCATTCAATTTAGTTGAAAGCCAATTTTTTAATTGCTGTTCGTTAATACTTTCATCGGTTTTATATAAAATAATTGTGCTGATTGTAGAGTTATTATTTTCAGAATAATTATTGATTTTCCCAATAGAAATATTCTTAATCTGAGGAAAAAGAGCTGTTATTTCTTGAATTAAATTTTTATCAATTTTATATGCATTTAGTTCCTCCGTTAGATTTTGTATGACTAAATCTTTTTCAGAGAATTGGGAATTTTGTTTATTGATTTCTGCTAGAATTTCAGATTTTATTTCAGACTTGTTTTCCTTAAAAGAAATATCGGTTTCTGTAATTCCAAAATTTGCCATTCGGTTATTTATTTTCTCTAATTCAGTGCTATCTAATTTGTAATTTAATACTACCAATTCTATTTTTTTAGGTTGAGAATGATAGTTTATTTTTTTATAGATAACAGGGAAACCATTGTCTGTAAATTCAGATTTAATAAAATTTTCAGCATTTTGAGTATAATTTCTTTCCTCAATAAGTTTGTAAGCTAAAAATAAACTCGGAATAATCATTAGTATTGTAAGTAATGAGATTCCGTATCTTATTTTCTTATCAAGATTTTTGTTATCAGTTGTTACAGGTTTATATTTCAAATATTTTGCAATGATAAAGGTTGCAAAAGCAATAAAAAAACAATTGATTGAATATAAAAAAAGTGCTCCTGCAAAATAAGTGATATTAAGCATTGCAATACCAAAACCAGCGGTACATAGAGGTGGCATTAAGGCTGTAGCAATGGCTACTCCAGGAATTGGATTTCCTTTTTCTACACGAGTTATAGAAATCACACCTACAATCCCTCCAATAAATGCGATAAGAACATCATAAATATTAGGTGAGGTTCTTGCTAATATTTCTGATTGTGCTTCCTTGAATGGACTTAAATAAAAATAAATTGTTGAAACTAATAAACTTATGAAGGTTGCTATGAATAAATTTTTAGCAGATTTTTTCAATAATTCTAAATCGTAAATAGCCAAAGCAAAACCAATGCCTACAATAGGTCCCATCAAGGGGGAAATAAGCATTGCTCCAATAATGATAGCTGTAGAATTAACATTGAGACCTATAGAAGCAATGAAAATAGCACATGCTAAAATCCATAAATTTGTTCCTCTAAAAGAAATATTTTTTAATACATCTTCTAAAACTTTAGATTTAGATTCTTCTCCATCATGAAGATTCCAAAGATTACTTAATTTCATCGTTTTTATATGAATTTTAATATTTTTTACCTAATATATAATAAAAATATTACAATTTGATTGTTTTATTAAATATAAACATTGTAATTTTTTAAGAGTAATATATCTCTATTTCAGAAAAATAATAGACTAATTTTAAATTTCTCCTTCCACCACTAGATTATCTAAAATAAAGTTTTGCCTATCAGGAGTATTCTTACCCATATAAAATTCTAAAAGTTGTTCTATTGTGGTGTCTTTTCCTATAATTACAGGCTCTAAACGGATATCTTTTCCAATAAAGTGCTTAAATTCATCAGGAGAAACTTCTCCGAGTCCTTTGAATCGTGTGATTTCAGGGTTTTTACCCAATTCTTCCAAGGCTTTTATTCGTTCAGTTTCGTTGTAGCAATATCGGGTTTCTTTTTTGTTTCTTATTCTAAATAATGGTGTTTGAAGAATATACAAATGTCCATTTTTAATTACATCTGGAAAAAATTGGAGGAAAAAAGTAATCATTAATAAGCGAATATGCATACCATCTACATCGGCATCGGTGGCAATGATTATCTGATTATATCTCAAATCTTCTAAACTTTCTTCAATATTCAAAGCTGCTTGAAGTAGATTGAATTCTTCATTTTCATAGACAACTTTTTTGGTAAGACCATAGCAATTGAGAGGTTTTCCTTTTAGAGAAAATACCGCTTGGGTTTCTACATCACGGATTTTTGTAATAGAACCAGATGCAGAATCTCCTTCTGTGATAAAGATTTGAGTTTCAGATTTTCTTGGTGCTTTTTGGTCATTATAATGCTGTCGGCAGTCTCTTAATTTTTTATTATGTAATGAGACTTTTTTTGCTCTTTCTCGGGCTAATTTTTGTATGCCAGATAGTTCTTTTCTTTCTCTTTCTGAAATTAGAATTTTCTTTTGTAAAGCTTCTGCAGTTTCAGGATTTTTGTGAAGAAAATTATCTAATTTATTCTTTAAATAATTATTGACAAAAGTTCTGATGGTTTCCAGTTCGTTACCATCTTTATCTTGTCCCATTGTGGTTGAACCCAATTTGGTTTTGGTTTGTGATTCAAAAACGGGATTTCCTACATTGATATAAATCGCACCTATAATGGCTTTTCTTATATCTGTAGCTTCAAAATTTTTACTATAAAATTCTTTAATTGTTTTAACGAAAGCTTCTTTGAAGGCATTTAGATGAGTACCTCCTTGTGAAGTATACTGTCCATTGACGAAAGAAAAGTAAGTTTCCGACTGTGATTTATCTGAATGAGTGATAGCGATTTCCATATCTTCATTTTTGATATGAATAATGGGATAGACAATCGGCTGTCCGCTTATTTCATTCTCTAAAAGGTCTTTTAATCCATTTTGAGACTCAAAAATTTCGCCATTATAGTAAATTTTTAGTCCTAAATTTAGATAAGTGTAATTGCGGAGCATTTTTTCCACATATTCATGGCGAAACTTATAATTTACAAAAATGGTATTATCTGGTATAAAGGTTATTTCTGTACCATTTTTTTCAGAGGTATCAGATTCCTCTAATATGTTGGATAGGATTCCTTCTTTGAATTCGGCTGTTCTGGTTTTTCCATCCCGCACAGATTTTACCCGAAAATAAGAAGATAGGAAATTTACAGCCTTTGTTCCGACACCATTCAACCCAATTGATTTTTTGAAAGCTCCATCATCATATTTTCCTCCAGTATTCATTATGGAAACCACATCTACGATTTTCCCTAAGGGAATTCCACGACCATAATCCCTAACAATAACTTTTCCATCGGATATTTTTACATCGATTCTTTTTCCGAATTTCATTCGGAATTCATCGATAGAATTATCTACCACTTCTTTTAATAAAATGTAGATTCCATCATCTACTGATGAGCCGTCGCCTAACTTTCCGATGTACATACCAGGTCTTAATCTGACATGCTCTCGTGGCTCAAGAGTTTTAATATTATCCTCTGTATATTGAATGCTATTTCCAATCATAAATTCCTTGCCGCTTTTTGAGTCGTAGGCACAAAGATAAGAAATTTTGACTAAAAAAGTTTAATTTTTACTTTCATAATTGCCTTAAAAAAAGAAAAAACAATCCTAATTTTAGAATTGTTTTTATGAATTTATTTTTGTTCCCATTTCGCTTTGAAGCTACAATTGTCATAGCGTTTATCAATGGAGATAAAGGTATTTGGTAGTTGTTCTTTTGTCCATTTTTCTAAAATTTGGTTTTTCTTATTATTAAGAGCTAAAACTTTCACTCTGTCATAATCCGTTGCCAAATCTAATTGGTGTGCAGGAATAATATCTTCAACTCTTAATAAAGAGACTACTTTTTTGCGATCTAATTCATCCTCAAAAATATCGGTAATATCCCCTTTGTTATATCCTGCAATTTGATAAGAGATATTTGGATCAAGATTTGTTTTTTCTATTTTAGAACTTCCATTTTTTGTGATAATTCCTGCGTTAAATTTGGTGTGTTTATCATCGGAATATTTGTGAGCCGCTTCCTTAAAGGTTATTTTTTCATCAAGAATATCTTGTTTGATTCTTTCCAATTCTTTTTTTGCTGTTGCAATTTCTTCTGCATTTGGAGTTGTTTTAATGAGAATATGCCTAGCATCGTATAATTTCCCTTTTTTCTTAATGAGTTGGATAATATGATAGCCAAATTCTGTTTCTATAGGCTCTGAAATTTCACCTTCTTGTAAATTAAGTGCTGCAGCTTCAAAAGGTTTTACCATTCTTCCTCTTGGGATATTTTGGTAAAGTCCACCATTAGAGGCAGAACCTTCATCTTCGGAATAAATTCTAGCTTGAAGTTCAAAATTTTCGCCATTGAGAATATTTTGTCTAATGTTTTTTAGCTTGTTGATAATCTCATTTTTATGAGCTTCTGTGAGTTTAGGAAACATTACGATTTGAGAAAGAACAACCTCATCTTTTACTTCTGGCAATTGGAATTTATAAGTATTATAAAAATCAGTAACTTCATTTGGGGTAACATCGGCTTTTTCTGTAATTCTAGAGTATTTACTTTGTCCGTAATAATTGTCGGAATCTAAATTCTCTATGGTATTTTTCATATCTTGTGCCGTTTTGAATTTATAGGCATCAAGCATTGCTTTTTCAGAAGGGAATTGGCTTAAAATCTGTTCATATTTCTGGTTAGCTTGTTCTCTTATTTCTTTGCTTCTGTCGGGGATAAGGGTGTCTTTTTTAGCATGATAAATCAGAAGTTTATTATTTAACAAACTTTCAACGAATGAGCATTTATCTCCAGCTATTTCGCCTTGTTGTTTTGCAAAATTAGCTTGTTCTACAATATCTGATTCTAAAATAATTTCATCGCCAACCACAGCAACTACACCATCTACCAACTGACCTTTTTGTAATTGGGCATTTATTTGATAACCAATAAATAAAAGTCCTAATAACAATAATTGTTTAATATTTTTTATCATTTTGAAAGGTAATTAATGTTACAAAATTAAACTTATCTTTGATAAAACCTAAAAAATATGATAATTATTTCTTAATTTTTATAAATCTACTTCAAAAGTTGTTAGTTCTTGAAATTTTTTAATTCTTTGTTTCAATAGAATGGGAGAAACTTCCAAAAGTCTTTCCGTTCCGAATTTTTCCACAGTGAAAGAAGCCATAGCACTTCCGATGATAATGGCTGTTTTCATGTTTTCAAAGGAAATACTTCCTGTAGCTGCCAAATGAGCAGCGAAACCTCCAGCAAAGGTATCACCTGCACCCGTTGGGTCAAAAACATCTTCTAGAGGTAGGGCAGGAATGGCAAAAACTTTACCTTCGCTGAAAAGTAATGCTCCGTGTTCTCCTTTTTTGATGATTACATATTTAGGACCCATTTGGTGAATTTTTTGAGCAGCTTTGGGTAGAGAATATTCTCCAGAGAGTTGCCTTGCTTCTTCATCATTAATTGTAATTACATCAGTTTTAGCAATGACTTTCATCAATAAATCCCAAGTACGATTCATCCAAAAATTCATGGTATCTAAAATGACAAGTTTAGGACGGCATTTCATGTGATTTAAGATGGATAACTGAACACTTGGATGTAAATTACCCAATAATAAAATTTCATGATTTTGACAATGTTCAGGAATTTTTGGATCAAAATTTTCTAAAACATTGAGTTCAGTAGCCATTGTATCTCGTGAGTTTAAGTCATTGTGATATTTTCCTGACCAAAAAAAAGTTTTGCCTTCTGGAATGATTTCCACACCATCAATATTGATGTTTCTTTTACTGAGTAAATCCAAATAATCTTGTGGAAAATCACCTCCGACAACGGATACTAGACTGACATCTGTATTTAGCACAGATGCTGACAAACCGATATAAGTAGCAGCACCGCCTAAAATTTTATCTGTTTTTCCAAAAGGAGTTTCTATTGCATCAAATGCTATCGTTCCAATCGCTAAAAGTTTCATTATTTATGTAGTATCTTGATATAAATTATTTCCAATGAAAAGTTTCTATCATATGGGTTAAATCTTCTTTTATGTAATCTATTGCAGGTTGTAAAGAGTCTGGTTTTGGTCTTGATTTGAAATATAAGTTAGCTGTTACAAAATGCCGAACACTATCCGTAACAAAAATTTGAATATTAGATGCTGAATGACCTTTGAGTTCATAAAAATTTCCCCAAACTTTTTTCTCGGGATAAGAAAAAGATTGGGTCTCTATGGCAGATGCTCTGATAGTATGCTCGTATACCATTTTTTCTACCTCTTTAACATGGAGATTAAAATCATTTTTAATCGGAAAATAAGTAATGAAAACATTTGCCTTCATTTGTGGGTAAGAAAGATTATACCAACAAGGTCGTTTAGCATTATTTATTTTTGCAAAGCGTGAATAATCAAATGAAAATCCACATTCAGAATTGAATGTGCGATATGCTGCCTTCGGATATTCTAAACACAATTCTCCCTTAGGTTTTGGAATGTAATCTTCACTACAAGAATAAAGCCCTAAAAGAAATAATCCTAAAAAATGACTTCTAAACATCTCGCAAAAATAGGAAAAAATATTTTAGGTAATCAAAATATTATTTGGGGATAATTAAAACAATAAATATTATTTAGAATTATTATAAATAATATCATATATTTGTCAATATTAATTTTTGAAAGTTATGAAAATAGCATCTATTTACGAAAATTTAGAGTTTAATGAAAATAAACCTGCTGTAAAATTAATTTTAGAAACAGATTTTACGAAAGAAATTAGAATTCTGATGAAAAAAGGTCAAGAAATGAAAGAGCATCAAACGCCTTATCCTATTGTGGTAGAGTTGTTGTCAGGAGAAATTATTTTTGGTGTAAAGGGGGAAGAATATGAAGTGAAGTCAGGAGGTTTATTAACTTTATCAGGGGGCGTACCTCATCATTTATTGGCAAAAGAAGAGAGTGTAATTCGTTTAACAATAAGCAAATTAGATACTTCTGAAAGAGTAGAAGAAGTTGCAAAAAAATAGAAAAAAATGAGCAAAGAACAACAGATGAACCCTCAGCAAGGGCATTGGATTTTAGCAAAGGTTGGTAAAAAGGTTTTAAGACCAGGAGGAAAAGAATTGAGCCTTAAAATGATAGAAAATTTGGAAATTACTCATCAAGATGATGTTGTAGAGTTTGCTCCAGGTTTGGGATTTACTGCGGAGATTTCATTGTCTAAAAATCCAAATACATATACAGGAGTAGAGCTTAATCATGAGGTCGTTGAGCTCTTGAAGGATAAATTAAATGGAGAAAATATTAGGTTTATTAACGCGAATGCTGCGGCTTCTACTTTGGAATCAGAAAGTGCTACAAAAGTATACGGAGAGGCGATGCTAACGATGCATGCTGACCATCGTAAAGCTGAAATTATCAGAGAGGCTCATCGGATTTTGAAAAAAGGAGGGTTTTATGCTATTCATGAGTTAGGGCTTACTCCTAACAATATTAGTGAAGAGAAAAAAGCTGAAATACAAAAAGATTTAGCAATCGCAATAAAAGTAAATGCAAGGCCATTGACGGAAAGTGAGTGGACAAAATTGTTAGAACAAGAAGGATTTTTAGTGAAGAAAATCATTACCAATCCTATGCATCTTTTAGAGCCAAAAAGGATAATTGATGATGAGGGATTTTTCAGAACCATAAAAATCATATTTAATGTATTGACTAATTCTCTTGCACGAAAAAGAATTTTTGAAATGAGAAAAGTTTTTAGAAAATATCAAAATAACCTTAATGCAATTTGTATTATTGCTGAAAAGAGGTAATAAAAATAAAGAGCAATTATTTTTACATAGTTGCTTTATTTATAAAATAAAATCATTATTTTTGAGGCAATTAAAATTCAACTATGAATACTTACAAAAACCCTTTAGAGGAGCGATATGCGAGCCAAGAAATGTTGTATAACTTTTCACCAAATAATAAGTTTCAAAATTGGAGAAAACTTTGGATAGCATTGGCAGAAATAGAAAAAAATCTTGGTTTGGATATTTCAG